>OMPY01000005.1:46333-74558 GCA_900313105.1 uncultured Pseudomonadota bacterium | reverse complement strand
CGGTGAACACGGGATTGGAAAACAAACAAGATGAAATCGGTGCGGCAAATACGAATACTGTTGTGACATATACCGGCACACCGGGAACATTGGGACAAAAGGGAATATACCAGGACACGGGCACATACGCGGCACAACAAAATAACCTGATACAGGCATCAACATTTAACGCGGCGTTGCGTAACGGATTGGAAAATGAATTTGTGTGTGCGGACCGCGACCCAGTATCCAACCAATGTTGGTTATGGACGATTAATAGTGCAATTGAAAATTATATATCTGCGACGGGCACGGGTGTCCAGGACGGCACACCAACACCGACAAATCCGATTGAACCGGTGTTTTATCATCAGGGTGATATGATATTACGAAAAGTGGGCAATTATGCCGATTCATATGACGCAACAACACACAAAATTACCCGACATGTTGGGGTAAAGGTGCTTGATGGAAGTGAATCATTTGACGTTGTAAATAACACTTTTAGATGCCATTTGTTTGGCTTGCCTATGAACAATAAGGTAATATGTAACTATTTTGATGGCAATGTTGAACCATCTGTGGCAACTATAAATCAGCCTGACCTAACAGTAAAAAGCAATCGCAATAATGGTAATATTGTGTATTTTAAGTATGTGGCTAAAACAACGGTTGAAGATTTTCAACAATATCTTGCCGCGCAATATGCGGCCGGGACACCCGTAACCGTTTATTACCCACTTGAAACACCGGTTGAAGAAGATTGGCCGGATACGACATATAACACCAGTGTTTACATTCCTCAAAATCAATCCGCACAGAATAATTGATTGAACTGTCCGTTTTTTATGCTTTGTAAATGGGATTTTTTGTGATATAATTCGGTTATAAAACTAAGGAGAAAAATAAATGAAAGGATATTTGTCTATATTTGCTTTGGCGGCATTTGTTGGGGTCGCGCCCGCATTTGGGGCGACGAATTTTGGTATGGGCGGCGCATCGGCGGCGAACCTTAATACCACGACGCCCGCGGTGCGTGATAACCCAAATGTGAATTATCAAAAGTATGAAACGCGTACGACCACGCGGACATATGCGGTGCCGGTGCGCCAATCGAATGTTGGATATACAACGACAACCAATAATTACTATACGCCGGTCAATCGTGGCCAGGTGTATTACAACAATAACGCTGGTTCATCCGCCGTGTCGACATATAATCGTTCGTCCATGGTACGCAGCCAGGTTAAACGCAAATATTACCTTGCGCATCCGTTCTTTCAACCGACCGAAGGTAAGTTTGGGTCGATAACGGATATTTCGTATAATACTTCTTCGTATAATTTGGATTTTTTCCTGTTGCCTGATTTGATAGCGGACAATCCTAATTTTGATACCAAGGCAAAATGGAGTGCGCGTGGACTTGCGGTCAAAGAAGATTTAAGTTATGGTATTACAGACCGGTTTGCGGTTTTGCTGATGGGGCGGTTCGATTCCACAAAATATAAGTTTGATTGGTCCAGTGCACCGGATGATGAAATGAAAGACAGCGGACTAAATATCTATGGCGCCGGGGTTCAATGGCGATTTGTTGATAATGCGGAATGGATTGCGGATGCGTCACTGTATTATGAACGCCAGCAAGATGTTGCCAATGAATTCGTTTTGGATTTAAAGGGTGGATATAAAATTTCCAAATCGACAATCTATGGTTTATTACGTGGTTGGTTGGTAAGTTTTGATGACAAATATTATGGTAACGGTATTGACGGACATGATGAAGAAGGTCGACCGGCGTCTTTGTTCGTTGCGTATAACGGTGATACACAGACAAGTTTCTTTATTGAAGGGGGCTTGGGTGTATTCAGTGTGTTAGATGAAGATTGGACATTGAACCTAGAGGCGATATATGGTCACTATGATTGGCATGGTCAGGCATCCATCAAGGCCGAACTTGGGTGGCAACCGAATGATTGGTTTGCGTTGACATTGTATGGTAAAACATCGTTCTTTGATACCGCCGATGGTCAAAAATTGGATGCATATGCGACATATTATGACGAATCGGTTGACCCGCCATTAAAGCAATGGGGTGAGCTTGGTAAGGCCCGGGTTGATAAGTATAAAGAAATGTCGGTTGGGGGTCGGATTATATTCTACTTCTAATTCGTGCGTTTGAACCGGCGGCGCAAATGTCGCCGGTTGTTTTATAAAAAATATGGGAACAGATTAGATGCGGAAATTTTTAATCGGATTTTTGGGGATAATGGCGTGCGCTGGTGTGCGTGCCGAAGGTTTGGTTGATGATACATCCGATCCATTGTTTCTGACGGCGCGTGGTCGTTTGTTGTCGCGCACGATTTTTGATTACTTTGAAAACGGTTTGCGTGTGGGCCAGTATTTGAACTATGGCGTTGTTGATGGTTTGGTTGTTGGTGGAAATTTTTATTACCAACGTGATTTTGATGGGGACGAAAGTGGTTTTTCAAGTGCGGATTTGAACGCGCTTTATCGTATTGCGAATTCGGCGGATAACCATCTGATTTATGATATGTTGGGTGGTGTAAAGTTTGGTGGTTCGCATCGGTTGCGTTCGCCCGATTTTGCGGATTCAGTTTATTACCTTGGGTTCCGGTTCGGTCAGCAATATGAACATGTGACACTTGCCGCGACCGTAAAGTCCAGTTGGATTTTTAATAATGAACATGGAATTGCGTTTATTGATTTTTCGCCGGATTTATATTTGCGTGTGACGGCGGATTGGCGGGTTGGTGTCGGTGCAACTTTGCGCAAGGCGACCGATAAATGTTATGACGAAGAAACCGTTGGCGGACGCATTGTTCGGCAATATGGCCGAACGCAATATGTTGGGCACTTTGATTATTCGTTTGAATCGGAAAAGTTTGCGACCGGATTAAAAATAAATATCTTGTTCTAATTTTCGGAATCTTTATTTGCACGGGCGCGCAATGCGTTCCAGTATTCAAGACGCTTTTTAATTTCGCGTTCGAATCCGCGTTCAATTGGATGATAGAAACTTTGGTGTTGCATACTTTCGGGAAAACAATTTTGACCACTGCATCCAGATTCTGTGTCCGGGTCATAAATATAACCTTTGCCGTATCCCATTTCCCGCATCATTTTTGTTGGCGCATTCAAAATGTTTTTTGGTGGCATAAGGTTTGATGTCTGTTTCGCCACCGCATAAGATGCCATTTTCGCGCGGTCAACCGAAACACTTTTGGGTGCCGTCCCAAGATAGATTACAAGTTCGGTCAGTGCAAGGTCGCCTTCGGGACTGCCCATGCGTTCGTAAACCTGCCATGCGGCAAGGGCAATTTGCATCGCGTTCGGGTCGGCAAGGCCAACATCTTCCATTGCGAATCTTGTTAGACGGCGGAAAATGTACATTGGGTCCTGGCCCGCGGTCATCATGCGCGCAACCCAATAAAGCGCCGCGTCTGTATCACTTGCGCGCAATGATTTATGCACGGCGGAAATCATATTGTAATGTTCATCGCCGGTTTTGTCCGAAAGCGGTGCGCGCTTTTGAATCACGTTATCAAGTTCGTCGGGGCCAAGGTTTTTTTTGAATTTTGCGTTTACCAGGTATTCAACCGTGTTTAGCAAGAATCGCGCATCGCCATCGGAAATTTCCGCAAGGTGTTTTTTTGCATCCGCGCTTAGCGGTAATTTTTTGCCGATAAATTTTTCCGCGCGGTCGATGAGTGTCGCCAAATCCGCCGTATTCAGTGGTTCCAAAACACCAATGTGGCAACGCGATAACAACGCGTTATTCAAATTGAAACTTGGGTTTTCGGTTGTTGCGCCAATAAAGACAACTGTGCCGTCTTCCAAATATGGCAGCAATGTATCTTGTTGCGTTTTGTTGAATCGATGAATTTCGTCGATGAACAAAAGTGTGCCACGCCCCAGGGCTGAATTTGTGCGTGCAACCTCCATCGTTTTCTTTATGTCCGCCGTGCCGGAAAAAACCGCAGACATGGGAACAAAATCCATATCAACCGAATTTGCCAATGCGCGCGCAATTGTTGTTTTTCCGCATCCCGGCGGCCCCCACAGCAACAGGTTCGAAAGTTTATGCGCCGCAACCATGCGGCGGACAATGCCGTTTTCGCCAAGCAGTGCCGTTTGACCCACGACATCGTCAATCGTGTTCGGACGCATTAAATCGGCAAGTGGACGTGAATTATTCTGCATTTTATTCTTCTTTATTTTATGGTATAATCATAGAAAATAAACATTTGATTGGCAATATATAAAATATAGGGGAAATATTATGCGCGTTTTTGTAAATGTTGATGATAAACGGTGGAAAAAATATGATATCGATTTTGAAAAAATCGCCAATGCCGCGGTGAGTGCTGTATACAAGAATTCGGAAGTGTCGATTACATTGGTAAATGATGCGGAAATAAAGAAAATAAATAAAAAATATCGCGGAATAAACAAACCGACAAATGTGCTATCTTTTGAATTGGACGATGATGTGTTGTTGGGCGATATTTTTATATCGTTGGATACCGTTCGACGTGAGGCAAAATCAGAAAATATATCGGTGGCGGAACATACGGCGCATATGATTGTGCATGGTGTTTTGCATCTTTTGGGATATGATCATTTGAACGACAAAGATGCGGAAAGAATGGAAAAAAAGGAAACAGCCATACTAAAAAAATTGGGATATAAAAATCCCTATACGGCGGAATCCGGCGTATGCAACGATGAATCGTGTTGCCCCGGTGGAAAATTTGTTGTTGGGTTAAAAAAGTTCTTTCGTGGTGCGTTTGGTCGAACAATGGTTTATTCATTGTGTGCGGTGGTGGCAAGTTTTGGGTTCGCACCGTTTAATTTTTGGTGGGCAACGGTGATTGGTATTGGTGGCGCGTATTTATTGTCGTTGAAAAATTTAGTTGGTGTTTCGGCATGGCGAAAATTTTGGCGGGTTTTCCCGTTTGGTGCGGTTTATGCAATCGCGATGTTTTGGTGGGTGTTGAACAGTATTTATGTTGTGCCAGAATTAGCAAGTCAATTTGCAATTTGGACGATTCCCGGAATTGTTGGAATCGGTATTGTTGGTGGAATTATTTTTACGCCGCCATTTTTGGCAATTTCTTCTGTACGGCTAAATCCGGCGTGTAGACCGTTTTTATTTGCTTCGGTTTGGACACTGGTTTTATGGTTGCGCGAATGGTTGTTTACTGGGTTTCCATGGAATCCGATTGCGAATATATCGTTGCAAAATTTACATGTTGCAAATTCAATGTCGCTTTATGGTGCGTTGGGACTTACCTTTGTAATTGTTGGTGTTATTGCGGCGGTTTGTGAAATTATAAAAAATAGGCGCGATGGATTAAATTGGTTCGTGTTGTTGTGCTTTTTGATGTTTGGTGTGATTGGAATTTTGTATGGCCGGCGGAATATAACCTTTGTTCAAAATAGTTGTGATGTCTTGCCGCGGCCGGTTATAAGGATTGTGCAACCGGCGCAGAGCGCAATTCAAAAAGCAACACATTCGCGTTCGGCGGCGTTGCAAAACGCAAATCATAATATAAATGTAATGACCGAAATTGCGTCGTCCGAAGGCGAATATGATATGGTTGTTTTCCCGGAAACGGCGTATCCTTTTGTTATGATGCCGGGTGATATTATTTCTATGGCGCGGGTTTTAGATAAACCGATGATTATTGGCGCAAATTATTTTGATGATGGAAAATTATATAATTCAATGTTGGTGGTGAATCCGGATGCCACGGTTTCCGGCGTATACAGCAAATCGCACCTTGTGCCGTTTGGGGAATATCGGCCGTTTGGCGATTTGATTCCGACGCCGGGACAATTGACGGCGGGCGATGGTCCGGAATTGATAAAAATGAATCTTGGGGGCAAGAATTTTGTTTTTGCGCCCGCGATTTGTTATGAAGTTATTTTTTCTGATTCACTTATTCCGCGCGGAAAAATACCAAATGCAATTGTAAATATCACAAATGATAATTGGTTCGGAAAAACGCCGGGAACATATCAACACCTTGGCATGGTGCGGCGGTATGCAATTGAATCAGGTGTGCCGATTGTGCGCGCAAATTATTCGGGTATAAGCGCATTTGTTGCCGCCGACGGTAATGTCGAAGCGATGATTCCAATTGGTATTGCGGGGCATATTGATGGTACGGTGTGTGGCGCGCATAGAACGGCATACAGGAGGTTTGGTCGTGATATGTGGATGATAATTATATTGGTCGTGTCGTGTTTGGGAACAATATGGATTGCGGGCGTGACACGGAAAAAGTAAAAAATTATTTACGATAGTATTTCAAAATATAAATACGCACCGCGGACGACAGGTTCGTTCCAATGGTGCGTTTTTCATCGATTTCGTCAATGATTTTTGCAACGGGCTGTTTGCGTGCCATGGCAATTTCGTGCAAGGCATCGACAAATTCTGATTCCAAAGAAAGGCTTGTTTGATGGCCTGATAAAGATATGGATATTTTTTTCATTTTCTAAATTTTTCCCCCGGCAAGGCATTCATAAATTGCACGATAAATATCATTATATTTGCGCAATGTTTGAAGTCCAATGTTGTCCATCATTACGCATATTCCCGATGTGTCGAATGCAAACCAAAATAAATCATTTCGGCCAAATACGGTTTTGCCACGCATGGATGGGATGTTGGTCAATTCTTGATTTATTGCCAATATGTCGGGGATTGGATGCGTGCGCCCAGTTTTATATTCGTTGGGACCAAAGATATATCCGTTCCCAAGTTTAATTCCACCACATATTTGATAAAACTTTATAAATTCGTTTGGTAACATCGCGGCACGGATTTTTTGCAGATTCATATTCAGAATCGTGATTTGTCCGGTCGGTGTGGCCGGTGCAAAAAATGCGCCATGTTGTTTCAAAGATTCAAGTAGTTGGTTCATGATTGGTTGCGTCCCGTGTTCATTGTTGCGGCAAATTGACTAAGCCGGTCAGCCGTGGCGTTTCCGCCGTTACCACTTATTGTTGAATGTATCGGCAGGTAAATTTTCCTTTCTGGGGTCGGCAGCCATATCGTTTCATTTCCATATTGTTCGATGATAAATCGGTCAAGGTTTTGTGAATGTGGAAATGTGGCGCACATAAACATATTTTCAATGTCTAATTTGCCACCCCAAACAAGTGGTGTGCGAAAACGAAATGATAGATTGTCCGGAATCGCACGTCCCATCAATAAATCCATAAATTCATCACGACTAAGGTTCATTAGTGCCAATTCTTGGACACAATCGGAAAGCGAACGCATAAATTCATGACAAAGTTTTTTGTATTGTGCAAACCAATCAGATGGCACTGCGGAAATTTTTGGGTGTATCGGGGTGACCGGCATATCCGGCATTTTCATGTCAGATAATCTTTTTTCCGCGATTGATTGGTTCCATTGCATTATGATTTTCCAATGTATCCGGTTACGGTGCCGATGTATGTAGAAAACGCTTCGAATAATTCGGCGTCGTAATCGTCAGGTTTTATGTTTTTGTGTTCACTTACATATTTCACAAAATCCGCCGTATTGTCAAATGTTATAATTAAATCGTCACCCTGTTGCACGGGTTCGGTCGGTTCAATTATAAATCCGTGCAATTTAATGTCGTTTGCCGTTTCGCCCAGTGTGTCATCAAATATTGTGACCAGTGTTTGAATTGATTCGACCATTGTGTTTGGTGATGCTTTGGTCGCGATAATCCACATAGATTGGTTGTATGCGATGGCCACAGTCGGATTTTGCAACTTTCCAATTCGGTTGCATTTTTTAATGATGTATTCACCGTTTTCAAGTGCGGTTCGAATTTCAGGCGAATTTGTGTTTTGGGCCGGTTGTGGTGTCGCCACAGGTTTGGTTGTTTGTTGCAGTGGTGGGGTTGGAATTGTTGCAGTTTGCCTTTGGACGGGCGGGCGCAATCCCATCGGTGACATTGGTCGCGGGGTCAAAGATATTGCGGGCGCGGGGCGTGGCGTGAAAGTTTCCGTGCTTTTATTTTCCACCTTTGGTTTTTCTGGGGTTTGGGTTGATTGAATCACGGGTTGTTGTGGCACAATTACAATGTTTGATTTTTGTGGGGCCGTGGTCGTGTCTTTTATGCGTTTTGTGCGTGGGCGGACAATCAAGTACAATCCGATTAGGCCGATAAAAAGTGCCGCGATTAGTGAAATATAAAAGTCCGGTTTAATTTCGGAACGGTTCGCCTGAAGCGTGCCAAGGTATTCCCAATGTGCCGCCGACAGCATATCGAAACCGTAATTTGTATTCATCCAAAGCGTTGTTATAAGCGTAATCGATAACAACCATAAAATGCCCAATAAAAATTTTTCAAAAAATCTTTTCATAGCGTTTAAATTATATCACAATTGTGATAAAGTAGAAAGTGTTATGATGAATTTGAATTATCTTTTTGATGATATACATGAAATGCAGGCGTGTTGGGTTGAAGATTGCGCAACCGATGCGGCGGATTTGGCGGCGGCGGCGGACACCGTGTTGGAAAGTGGTGTGTCATTGATATCGGTACCTTGCGGGGCGACCGGTGAAATTTGGCCGTGGGTTGAAAAAAATAATATCAAAATTGTAAATCGTTTTAATTTTGTTATTGATAAAGATGTTATTGATGCGGTATCGGAATTGTCGCGGTCTGTGACCGGGGCGTTCAGGTTCGGTGCGGTCGGTGCCCAGGTTTTTGTTCGTGTGGCGGATTTGTCGCAATTTTGCGATGCGATGAAACCGGTGCGAAATGATTTGTTCTTTGATAAAAATTTTTCCGTTGCGATTGATATCGATGAAATGCGTGGTCAAAATTGGTTGGCGGTGTTTGATGCACTGCGCGAAATTGCGCCCGATGCGATTTTGATAACGGCACATGGCGATTCGTTTGATGCAAATTCTGATTTCGTTGGAATTGTTTTTGATATGCTAAATAATTGGAATTTGAAGTCAGATTTGCATTTGTGGTTTGGAAAAAATATGTTCCGCGTAAGTCAGGTTTTACGCCTTTGTGAAAAAATTCAACCGGACTTGGTTCAAAATGTGCGTGTGTTTACCGGTGTGAAAGGATGATATATTTTGGTTCGGCGGTGCCGGCCATATTCTTTTTTTGATAACGCGTTTGGACAATGTCGTGCGATAAATTCGTTTCGCAAAGGTTCGTATTTTTTACCTGATTCAAAATCCAATCATAGTATTCCCAATGGTCGGTGCCGATTATAATTTTACCGTCCGTCGCCAAATTTTTTGATAATAAATTTAGGAAATTCGCGTTTAGCAATCGGCGTTTTTCGTGCTTTGCCTTGGGCCATGGGTCGGGGTGCAAAATCCAGATTTCATCGAAACCGTAATTGCCGTCGTTCAAAACGATTCGCACGTCGTCCGGAAAAATTCGTATGTTTTTATATTCGTCCAAAACCGCGCCATTTTCATCGCAAATGCCAGAGAGCAGGGCGGCAACACCGTTCATAAACGGTTCGGCGCCAAGTATGATACAGTTCGGATTTGCAATGGCCAATTCGCGGACGTGTTCACCCGAACCGAAACCGATTTCAAGTATATCGATTTTTTCGTCCGCGCGCGGGCAAAGCGCCGGCAAGGTGTCACGAACCAGCGATTCTTTGCGGGTGGATAATTTTTTGCCGTGGCGGCGACCAAATGTTCTTATTTCTTGTTTTTCCATATATTTAGTATAAAATGCAAATGTTAAAAACACAAGGATTTGATTATGAGAACGGGTTTATCGGAAGATTTAATCGCACGCGTTTTGGGCGCGGCACCGAAATATACACTTGCGGAGTTAGAGGAAAAATTCCCGCCACGCGATTTACCGGACGGCGCGATGGTGACGCGTTTTGCACCAAGTCCGACGGGTTTTATGCATATTGGGAATTTGTATGGGGCATTGATTGACTATAAATTGGCGTCGCAATCGGGTGGGGTGTTTATGTTGCGTATCGAAGATACAGATACAAAACGCGAAGTGTCCGGCGCCGTTGATGTTGTTAAAAGGGCGATGGCTGATTTTGGTTTGAAATATAATAATGATGAAAAATATGGTCCATATTATCAATCGCAGCGACGTGATATTTATCATTCGGTTGCGGCGGAATTGTTAAGACGTGGGTTGGCGTATCCGTGCTTTTTGACGGCGGATGATTTGGAACGCATCCGTGGCCAACAATCGGCGGCGGGCTTTGCCACCGGCGTATACGGCGAATTTGCACGCGACCGGGATATCACACCCGACGAAATCAAAAAACATTTGGATAATGGTGCGGTTCCGACGATTCGGTTGTATTCAACCGGTGACCCGGCGAAAAGAATTTTCTGTAAAGATGCGGTGCGTGGTTCAATTGGTTTCCCGGAAAGTAATGAAGATTTGGTTCTGATTAAATCAAACGACGGTTTGCCGACATATCATTTTGCGCATTTGGTTGATGACCACTTTATGCGAACGACGCATGTTGTTCGTGGTGAAGAATGGTTGCCGTCGTTGCCGTTGCATTATCAATTGTTTCGCATGATGGAATGGACGCCACCGGTTTATATCCATACGGCGACATTGGATAAAATCGACAGTGAAACGGGAAAGCAACGAAAGATGTCCAAACGCAAAGACCCGGAATGTAATGTTGCGTTCTTTTTACAAGAAGGTTGGCCGGTGGAATCTGTGTTGGAATACCTTGGCAACATTTTGGCATCGGGTTATGAAGAGGCAAAGTTAAAAGGTGCGGTGAAAAATTTCTGGGAATATGAAATGAAACCGAAAAAAATTCCGATGTCGGGTGCGCTGTTCGATATGAAGAAATTGGAATGGTGGGCCAAAGAGTATATCGGCGCGATGACGGTTTCCGATTTGGTAAAATCTGTGGTGACATGGGCGAATGAATACGGTGATGAAAAACAAAAGATGCAGGTTGCCAACCAAGATTACTTGACGGCGGTGCTTTCCATTGAACGCGATAATCCACGGCGTATACGTAAAGATTTTATTACTTGGAAACAAACACTTGAAATCGAAGAATTTTTCTGGGACGAATTGTTTGTGCCGAATACGGAATATAAATATAATGCGGACGTGTTGCGCGCGTTTTTAGAAACGTTCGATATTGCCGATGACAAAGACGCGTGGTGGAATAAAATTGTCGAAATTGCTGAAAAGTTTGGTGTGAAAAATGGCGATGTTGCGATGGATTTGCGTGTTGCACTTTCGGGGCGCACGAACACGCCGGATCTTTATTCCATTATGCAAGTCATGGGTGGTCCAAGAGTTATAGAAAGGATAAAAAATGCAATTTAAACCAAATTTTGATTTGTTGTGTTATTGGCCAGATGCAGAACATGCTCACACATTTGCAAGTAATACCGCTTTTGTTGCTGTTTTTAGGCGTGACAATAAAACGCTTGTTTATATGTGTGATAGACATTGTTATAACATATCTTTTAATATGGTTGATATGTGCTTTGCCGATGAGTTCGACTATAAACCCGATGTTTTATTGACGGAAATGCCTAATGCTGGGTTTGAACGAAGATTTAATTGGCATGGGGTGCAAGATAATACTTTGGCACATGCCGCGGTTATGGCGATGAAAAAGAAAATACCTGTGGTGTGTTCTGATTTGTCAGATGAACAGATAGTTAATGTTATAAATTCTGGGTTCCCAGATAACCAGATTACAAATGATGATTTGCGCAAGGTTTTTAGTTCGGGTGGTCCATATCCAAATGGTAATATATGGCAAAAAATGTCTGCATATGTTGATATGTATGGTCGTGATAGATTTATGTTGCAGAATATTGCGGCGGCATTGAATAAGTATGATACGGTGTTTGCAATTTTTGGAGTTGGTCATTATGAAGTGCAACGTCTTGTATTGGAAGATATGATGGGCAAACCGGAATATATAACCAAAATAAAAAATATGCGCGGTGATTTTTCAGATGTAAAAATCGAACCGATAAAACTTTGTGAATTTGAAATGGTGAAAAATGACAACAAATCGTAAAAACGTTCGAACGAAATTAAAAAGTGTACGGCGTGATAAACACGCGTCGCGGTTGTTGCGGTGTCTGCGCGCGACGGGGCTTTTTCGATGGGAACGCCGGTCAACGCATGGCGAAGAAGTGTTGAATATCCTAACGCATGGAATTGGTATTGGGCTTGCGATTGCGGGTTTAACATTGCTTGTGGTGTTCGCGGCAATTTACGGAAACGCTTGGTCGGTTGTGTCGTGTGCAATTTTTGGTGCAACGATGTTCACACTTTATTTTGGGTCAACAATGTGCCATGCGCTTATTGGGCGGCGCGGTGAATGCTTTTTTGAAGTATGGGACAGTGTCGCCATCTATGCGTTGATTGCCGGTACATACACGCCGTTTTTGTTGGTAAATTTGCGTGGGGCGATTGGGTGGACGGTGTTCGGAATTTTATGGGCGATTGTAATTTTTGGCGCAATAGTCAAAATTCGTAATCCCCGGCAACAGCCCAAATGGGTTGTCGCGCTTTATTTGTTGATGGGGTGGACATTGATATTTATTTTGCCGATTATGTTGGCACGTGTGCCGGCGCGGGGATTGTGGTTTATCCTTGCCGGCGGGCTTTCGTATTCGATTGGGGTGATATTTTATCTTTGGCGGAAATTAAAGTTTTCACACGCGATTTGGCATTTGTTCGTAATCGCTGGAACAGTGTGCTTTTTCTTCGCGGTCCTGTATGGCACGATTTTTGATGTTTAATCGAATAGTTATCGTTTGTTGAAAAGTTCCGCGATGCATGATATAATTGGTGTGAAATATCAAAGAGGATGGCAGAGATGAAAAGTTTTTGTTTTAGTGGCGCAGTATTTATGTGCTGTCTGATAAATACATGGGCAATGGCAGGGACTTTTTCAGTTGAAGAATATGGGCGGGGGTACTGCTTTAAACGTCAAAATGGTAACCTAAGTAATAGTAATCATGATATGGTCGAAGGTGGCGAATGCACCGAAGAAATGTTTGATGGATTGAAACTTGGTGAATGGATTGCCCGGTTGGCACATTCCGATGTTCGTGGTATCAGTGTATGTAGCAATATTGTTCCACCAATTGTGGATCAGGTTATGAAACAACAAGTAGATGAAGATACGCTGAATTATTACAATATGTTAAGTTTATATGATCTCGGTTTTGTTGCCACTGATGTTGATAATATAAACACATTAAATTCCCAGTGGGTATCGCAATCAGGTGGTAAAGCGTTGGATGCCGATATGTTTTATTGTTGGTGCAAATTATCTGATGAGGATGCGCATTGGGTATATTCTGATTCGTTCGGATTATCGGTTGAAACAGATATTTTATCAGATGATTCGGTCTACAAGTGCGATTCTTCGTATTG
This sequence comes from uncultured Pseudomonadota bacterium, assembly GCA_900313105.1. Classification (GTDB taxonomy): domain Bacteria; phylum Pseudomonadota; class Alphaproteobacteria; order Rs-D84; family Rs-D84; genus Enterousia. The sequence goes on along the minus strand of OMPY01000005.1, from coordinate 61,149 downwards.
CGCGTTGTTTTGTGCCCAGCATTGTGCAAATAGTGTGCGGCTGGATCCCGATTTTCGTAAAGTTGTATTTGGTGGCAACTAATCGTATTTTGTCAAGTGGTAATAGCTTATTGATATATCGTTTTTTTCATTTTTTCTCCTTTTCTATAGGTATCGGCGGTGATACTTCAGAAACTTATTATAACCAAGAAGGTTTAGCATCAATTGATTGTACATCAAATTGCCAAGGTGTATATAAGTTATTGGAAGATACCATGGATTTTATGTTTAATTTTAATGTGGATTATGAAAATAATAAGATAGCGATTTCTTTTAAATCTGAAATGGCATGTTATTCTTATGATGATTGTATGAAAAAATAACGCAATTTGTGTTTTGTTTTTACCTCTTCTTGAAAGAGAGGAAATCGTAGTGTTGGTCATACCGACGGAAGTCGGTATGACCAGCGAAATGACGAAAGCAATCTAAAGAGAAAAAAATAGGCGTCACAAACTTGTGACGGGTAATATAAGGTTATTTTGAAATATTTGTTATAACTGCATAGTCCTATGGCAAACGATGTGTTTTACAAAAAAAGCGGTCGTTTTTTATGGCTTTCGTATGTAATTGCGGAGAAAACCTTCTTGTGAAGAAGGGGAATTGGTTGACTTTTCGATTCGGTTGTAATATAATGCGTTCGTTATGAAGCAGTTTTTGTTCTTTTTCACAACCACGACCACAACGACCCCTGCGGGGGTACGGTAATTTCTATTTGCGTTTTTTATGGCGCATGAATATAATCAAACAGTTTGAAAATCATACAATAAAAAAAGGAATTTATTATGTCATATCCAATTGAAATGATTAGGCACTCGTTGGCGCACGTGATGGCGGCGGCGGTGCAAAAACTGCACCCGGATGTAAAGTTCGCGGGTGGTCCGGCGATTGAAAATGGATTTTATTACGATTTCGATACCGAATACCGCTTTTCCGAAGAAGATTTTGAAAAAATCGAACGGGAAATGCGTGAATTGATTAAATCAAATGGTCGTTTTGAACAGAAAATTGTCGATTTGGACGAAGCGAAAAAAATCTTTGCGAATCAGCCATATAAAATGGAATGGTTGAATGAATATGATGCGGCGGGCGAAAAACTGTCGATTTATACTTTTCGCGATTTTACCGACCTGTGTCGCGGGCCGCATGTGGAAAGTTCCAAAGATTTGCCACGTGATGGTTTTAAGATTCGCAGTGTCGCTGGTGCGTACTGGAAGGGAGATTCGAAAAATAAAATGTTGCAACGTATCTATGTTGACGCGTTTGAAAGCAAAGAAGAATTGGATAACTTCCTTAAGATGCAAGAAGAAGCCGCAAAACGCGACCATAGGAAAATCGGAAAAGAAATGGACCTTTTCCATTTTGAACCGGAATATGCGCCGGGCGCGGTGTTTTGGCATGATAAAGGTTTTAAGATGTATCGTAAACTTATCGAATACATTCGTGCGCGCCAGGAAAAGGCGGGGTATATGGAAATTTCAACACCGTCGGTTATGGACCGGTCTTTGTGGGAACGGTCGGGCCATTGGGCAAAATATGGCGCGCATAATTATTCAGGAACAACCCAAGATGGTAAAACTTTCTGTGTAAAACCGATGTCTTGCCCGGGCGGAATGTTGGTGTTCGGTCAAGGGATAAAATCTTACAAAGATTTGCCGATGTATTTGGCAGAATTTGGCAAGGTCAATCGGTACGAGGCCGCAGGCGGACTTTCCGGAATTTTGCGTGTTCGTGAATTTACCCAAGACGATGCGCATATTTTCTGTACCGAAGAACAACTTGAAACAGAGGTTGTGAAAATCTTGCGCTTTATCAAGGATATTTATGGCAAGTTTGGGTTTGATAAAATTACAATGAAGTTGGCAACACGTCCATTGTCGGAATTTCGTATTGGGTCTGATGAAGTATGGGACCGCGCCGAAGGTGCGTTAAAACACGCGTTGGATGCAAATGGTATCGAATATGAAATTGCGGAAAATGACGCCGCGTTCTATGGACCAAAAATCGATAATTATTTGCGTGATTCAATGGGGCGCGTTTGGCAGTGCGGAACCGTGCAATTGGATATGAATTTACCAGAACGATTCGATTTGTCATATATCGGTGAAGATGGTGAACGTCATCGTCCGGTTATGTTGCATCGCGCTATGCTTGGGTCAATTGAAAGATTTATGGGAATTTTGATTGAATCAACAGGGGGTAATTTGCCGTTGTGGCTGTCGCCGGAACCGGTGGTTGTTGTGCCGATTTCTGAAAAATATCGCGAATATGCCGAAAGTGTCGTTGCGGATTTGCGTGCGGCGGGTGTGTATGCGCGGGGCGACTATCGCGATGAAAAAGTTAATTACAAGGTTCGTGAATTGTCTGTGGCGAAGACCCCGATTGTCGCCGTCGTTGGTGAAAAAGAGGCGAACGATAAAACCGTGACACTGCGTCGTTTGGGTGTTGAAAAGCAAGATGTTGTTCCACTTGCGGATTTTGTGGCCCAAATGCAAGATGCGGTTAAATTGCCGTTATAGTGGCTAGTGTAAGTGTTAGTGGTTAGTGCCCGGTGGTTTTTTAACCACCGGGTCCAAAAAAAGGAAAGGATATGAAAAAAATAATTTTAGTTTTTGTTATGTTGATGCCGGTTGTGTTGGGCGCGTGCACGCGGTCTTGCGAAACCGAACCGATTGTCGAACAAAATCATAAACTGATTGTGCCACCAAACTTTGGTGCGCGTCCCACAAAATAATTTTTGTGATATCGTTTTTTTATGATATAATATCCAATATCAAAGGGAGAAAAATATCATGAGTGATGATAAAGAATTAGAACTTTTAGATTTAAATGACGCCGATGATACGGTTGACGAAGGTTTGCCGGATGCGGTGCCTTTTGTCACGCCGCGGCCACATCGGCCTTGGTTGCTGTTGGCGATTGGTGTTGCGATTATTGTTTTGGCGGTCGTTATTATTGTCCGCGTGGTTAGCAATAATTCTTCGTCTTCGATAGAGGTTGATTTGGGTGCGCCCGTTATGGTCGAAGAACGCGAACCGGAAATGATTATGCCCGCGCCGCGTCCGATGCCCGTGCCACAACCGGCACAGGTTCAACCGATGCCTGTGCAACAAATGCCGGTGGCTGATATGCGGCCCGCGCCTGTGCCACAGCCCGTCCAGGTTGCACCGCAACCGGTTCAGGTTGTTCAGCCCGCGCCACAACCGGTGGAGGTTGCGCCACAACCGAATCAAAATGTTCGTGTTATTCAAGATAGACAGGAAGTGACGTTTAATCCGGAACGTGCAACGGCCAGCCCAAAACCAATTCCGGCACCGGCGCAGAAGGAAGTGAAAACACCGGCAAAACCGAAACCGGCGCCAAAGCCCGCCGCGCAAAAGGTTGCAAATGGTGGTTGGTATGTGCAATTTGGTTCTTATGGCACACGCGCCGCCGCCGAAGCCGCCGAGAAAAAAATTCGCAGTGGTCACCAGAATTTGTTCGCGGGCAAACAGTTCGTGATATTGGCCGCGGTGTTGCCGAACGGAACAACGACATATCGTTTGCGTATCGCGTTCGCGTCTTCGGGTGATGCAAATGGGTTCTGTCGCAATGCGAAGTCCGATGGTTTGGATTGCTATGTAGCGAAATAGTGGTTAGTGTAAGTGTTAGTGGTTAGTGAAGGAGTTTGATATGTTTGGAAGATTGGGTTGGATGGAAATACTGGTTATTGTTTTGCTGTTGGTCATATTGTTTGGCCATGCAAAGATTCCGGGAATGATGCGGAACCTTGCCAATGGGTTAAAGGTTTTCAAGAAAGAAATGAAAACTGATGATAAAAAGGCGACAGTAAAAGAATCAAAAGAAACCAAGGTCGCAAAGAAACCGGTGCGACGCAAGGTGCAAAAAAAGAAATAAAATAAACGGGCGACATAATCGCCCGTTTTGTTTTTCGTATTTTTACTTTCTTTTTTCGTGTTCTTCTTGTTCTTCGATTGTCATGGTGGCAAGTGGTCGCGCCAGCATTCGCGAAAGGCCGATTTCATCGCCGGATATAACACTGTATCCAAATGTGCCGTTTTCGATTCGGTCAAGTGCATTGTTTATTTTTGCAAGTAAATTATTATCGCGTTCCGCCATACGCAGTGTCATAGATGTTTCTTGTTCCGCGGTCGCGTTATCAGATTCATCGCCCGTAATCGAAGAATTTGCAACCGTTGTTGCGGTCACAGAATTCAGTGCCGCCGTATTTTGGCGTGTGATATCTTCCTTTTGTGCCGTCAGCAAATGATAAAAATACGCCAAATGTTCCGGACACATATATGGTTCAGATTTTTTTGGTGTGTATTTTGGTGGAAGTTCAATTGTTTTGTAATTTGCCTTTGCCATGTTTTATCCTTTTAATTCCGCAATCCATGCGGCCAATGTTTCTTCGTCCATAAGGCCGCTGCGTGCCTCTACTAATTCGCCATTTTTGAATGCCAGTACACTTGGAATCCCGCGGATGCCAAATTTTGCCGGTGTGCGACGGTTTTCATCGTTGACTTCGAATTTAACAAAGTTCACATCGTGTATCTTTTCCGATGTTGACTCAAAGATTGGGCCAAACATACGGCATGGTCCGCACCATGGTGCCCAAAAGTCAACAAGTGTTAATGCACCGTCAATTAATTCAGTGAAATTTTCATCTGTGGCATGTTTTACCGACATATTTTTTCTCCTTTGCTGGTTGATATTTTGCACAAGTGTATTATAATTCGAACAAAATGCAAGGGAAAACGCAAAATGAATAAAATCATATACTTAGATGCCGCGGCGACCGCACAAAAACCGGATTGTGTCATTGATGCCGAAGTGGATTTTTTGCGAAATTCGTATGCCAATGCGGGGCGTGGAATTTGTGCGCGGGCGGTCGCGGTTGATGATATGGTTGCGGCCACGCGGCGGCGCGTTGCGGAATTTATAAATGCGGATGCGAATCAGGTTGTCTTTACATCGGGGGCGACGGATGGGCTAAATCGTGTTGTGAACATATTGACGCGGCAACCGGGATACGCGGAAATGTCAACATTTGCGGTGTCGGACCTTGACCATCATTCGGCGCGTTTGCCGTGGCAGGAGTTAATGTGTCTTGGTAAAATTCGCAAGATGTTTAAGTGTGAATTGGACGAAAATTTTGATATAAATCCAAATTCAATTCCAAAAACGGACTTTCTAATCATAACCGCAATGTCAAATGTTTTGGGGCGGGCCCAGGATGTGCGTGCAATTATTGTCGCCGCGCGACGGAAAAATCCGAATGTTGTGACGATTGTTGATGCATCGCAATATGTTGTTCATGAAAAGATAGATGTAAAGGAATGGGACTGTGATTTCTTGGTGTTTTCGGGACATAAAATTGGTGCGGATACAGGCGTTGGAATTTTATATATCCGCGATTCAAAGAAATTATTCCCGGACAAGTTCGGCGGTGGAATGGTTTTGCGTGTCGGTGGTATGGAATCTGCACCAAAGGGTTCGGGGGGCGCATTGTTTTACGAAAATAATCCAGACCTTAATCTTATTTTGAACGAAGCACCCGAAATGTGGGAGGCCGGAACATTACCACTGACCCAGATTGCGGGATTGACGCCGGCAATTGATTATTTGGAAAAACATCGGCCGAATCTTGATTTGATAAAATATGCGTATGATGAATTAGTAAAAAATCCAAAGATGAAAATTCTAACCACGCGTGATGCGGCGATTTTAAGTTTTGTTGTGGACGGTATGCATCCGTTGGATGTTGGCGCGTTGATTGGTGCGAATAATATATGTGTGCGTGCGGGGAATATGTGCGCCGCGTGGATTCATGCGCGGATGGGTATTCCGGGGTCGATTCGAATTTCGGTTGGATCACAGAATACAATTGATGATATAAACAAAGCAATCGATGTGATAAATAAAATAGTTAAATAAAAATGGCGTTTACAAAAGATGATATTATTGGCGCACTGAAAACGGTATTTGATCCGGAAATTCCGGTGAATATTTGGGATATGGGTTTGGTGTATGATATTGATATTGCGAAAGATTCTGTCAATATAAAAATGACCTTTACCAGTCCAACATGTCCCATGATGGAAGATATTTTAACCCAGGTAAAAAACGCGGTGTCGGCCGTTGTTGCACCGGTTCCGGTCAATGTTGAATTGGTGTGGGAACCGGCGTGGGATTTGTCACGTATGTCCGATACGGCGCGTATAGAATTGGACTTAACAAACAGTGGTTGGTAAAAATGAAATTTGAACAAATAAAAAAAACTTTGGATTCCATTATTGACCCGGTTGAAAAATTGGAATTCGTTATGGATTTGGGTAAAGAATTGTCGCCGGTGCCGGCGGGCGCGGTGTGCAGCGAAATTTTGGGTTGCACATCGTTTGTTCAGATTTGTCGGGAAAAAAACAATTTCTATGGCGTGGCGGATTCGGCAATTGTGCGTGGAATTTTATATATAATTTTGTCGATTGTTGATGGGAAAACGCCGGATGAAATACGGCAAATTGATTTGGAAAATATGTTTTTGAAACTTAAAATAAATATTGGTGCGGCGCGATTGAATGGGGTCAATTCTATGATTCGTTTTTTGAAAAATTTGTGATACAATACAGACGATGAGGATTTTATTCAGGGGTAAAAATGAACGAAGAAGAAAAAATGTTTCGTATTGGGTCGGCAATGCTGATTTTGGTTGTTGCACTTACGGTTGCATTACAAGTGTGTTATCGGACGCAAAACAGGGAACGCCGGGATGTGCGTCGGATGATTCGTGAAACGCAACAAGATATTGCGTTGGCGCAGACGGATTTTGCGATGCTGGTGCGACCGGAAAATTTGCGTAATGCGATGGATATAAGTGGCCTTTCAAAGGTTGAAGCAATAAGTTTTAATAAATCGGTTGAAATTCAAGAATTGCCAGATAGAATAGATAATAAATAATGTTCGAAGTAGGAAGGGATATTTTCAAACATGGAATCACAGGTGCCATCGGTAATGCGATGGGACACAGGCGTTTGCGTTTTGTTTATGGGCTTTTTTTGGCGGCGTTTGTTGTCTTTGCGGGGCGGACAATTCAACTTGCGGCCAAAGGGTCAAATCGCGTCCGCCAAGGTGTGGGAAAGTCTGAATGGGTTGTAAAGCGTGCCGATATTATTGATAGAAATGGCGAGATATTGGCCAAAAATTTGATGACTTGCGAAATAGATTTGACACCGAAATATGTAGATGAACCTGACAAGGTTGCCGGCGTTATTCATACTTTGTTTGAAGATGAGTATCCAAAACAACGCGTGTTTGATATTTTGAAGACAGGAAAACATTATGTCATAAAAAATAATGCCGAAGAAAAAAAATGTAAAGAAGCCCAACTATTAAAGAAAAAAAATAGATTGGATGGAATCGGAATAACTCCGACACAAAAGCGAATATATCCCAAAGGCAGTTTATTCGCGAATATTATTGGGTTTATGGGGGAATCTGGACGCGAAGACGAGAAAGGTATTGTAAAAGGGCGCGCCGGTATTGAAAGACAATTTGAAGATTATTTGATAAATAATACCGAACCGTTGCAATTATCACTTGATTCGCGGATTCAGGCCGTGTTTTACGAACAACTGATTCGGGCGGTCGATATGTATCATGCCAAGGGTGCAATGGGAATGTTGATGAATTCGCGGACCGGTGAAATGCTGGCCATGGTGTCGTGGCCAAACGCCAATTTCAAACGTTCGATGTTTCCGCCACTGGACGGGACATATGAATTTGGTTCGGTTTTCAAGGTGTTTAATACCGCCATGGCAATTGAAAATGGAATTACAAAGGAATACTTGGTCACAAAACCGTATCCGATAAAAGATAAATTTAATCGTACGGTTTATAGTATTTCGGATGTACGGACTTTTAAGCCGCCACGTCCGTATTTAACTGTCGATGAAATAATGTTGCATTCTTGTAATGTGGGCAGTGCCCAGATAGCGCACGATTTGCCGTATGGTACGCAACAGGAGTTTTTGCATAGGATTCATATTGATGAACCATTGACACTTGATTTTGGTCGAACGGCAAAACCACAAATGCCGCGTCAATGGGGGCCGGCGGAACGCGCAACGGTTTCAATCGGCCAGGGTATAAATGTCACGGCGATGCATGTGTTGTTGGGGATAAATTCAATGATAAATGGTGGAATCTATATTTATCCGACAATACTTAAAAAAGAAATTGGGCCGATGGTTGGTGAACGTGTTTTGGCACCGGAAATATCGGAACGATTGCGTGGCATTATGTATCGTATCGCCGAAGAAACAACCGGTCGTAATGCGCGTGTCGTGGGAATGAACATCGGTGGAAAAACGGGAACCGCGGAAAAGCATATCGGCGGTCAGACAGACCGGTCAAGAAATATGACAACCTTTGTTGGTGTGTTTCCAATAGAGGCACCACAATATATAATCATGGTCACAATCGATGAACCGCAAAGGGCGTCTGGGGATTGGGGACGAACGGCGGCATATAATGCGGTGCCGACCGCTGGAAAAATATTGAATGCGATACTGCCGTTGCTATTTGAATAATTTTAGGTTATAATAATCCTGACAATAAAATAAGAGTGATAAAGTTGAAAACCATAGTTGAAAAATCCATGCTGGGGCGGGCATGGGTGGTGTCGGATTGTAATGATACGTCAAATGACGATGATTTAATGCGCTGTGTGTTGCGTAATCGTGGCGTTGCAGATTCAGACACAGAAAAATTTCTTAACCCGTCAATTCATGACTATATGCCGGACCCGTTTGTCCTGCGTGATTGTGAGCGGGCGGTTGATATCATCGCAGATGCGATTTTGAAAAATGAAAAAATTGCTGTGTATGGTGACTATGATGTTGATGGTGTGACATCAACCGCGATATTTGTGAAATATCTGCGCGCCATTGGTGCGGATGTGATTTGGCATTTGCCCACGCGTGAAGGCGAAGGTTATGGCCTAAACAGTGATGCGGTGCATGAACTTTATGAAAAGGGGGCGCAATTGCTTATAACCGTGGATTGCGGAATAAGTGGCGGCACAGAGGTTGAAAAGGCCAAGCAATTGGGGATGCGTGTTGTTATCACCGACCACCATTCGCCTGATGCGGTGATTCCGGCGGCGGATGCGGTTGTGAATCCAAAACGTGTGGATGATGATTCGGGGCTTACATACCTTGCGGGTGTTGGTGTTGCGTTTTTGGTTTTGGTTGCGTTGAATCGAAAACTAAAGTCCATTGGAACCCCAGAATTGTTAGATAAAATAAATTCCGTGAATTTGATGGAATACCTTGATTGCGTGGCATTGGGGACAATTTGCGATACAATGATTTTGGTTGGATTAAATCGTGCGTTTGTTGCAACGGGATTAAAGGTTTTGTCGTTGCGGCAAAATGTTGGATTAAAGGCATTGATGCAAATTGCCAAGGTGGACAAGATTTCGGTATATGCCGCCGGGTTTGTTTTGGGACCGCGTTTGAATGCGGCGGGGCGACTTGATTCGGCAAGTCCCGCACTTGATTTATTGCTTACGGATAATCCGTTGATTGCGCATGATTTGGCGGTAAAACTTGATGAGTTAAATCGGGAAAGAATCGGTATTCAAAATGCGATTATAGACCAGGCAACGGCGCTTGCCGACAAATGTTGCGAGTGCGGAAAAAGCAGTTTGTTTATTTGTGGTGACAATTGGCATGGTGGCGTTATGGGAATTATCGCCGGGCGCATAAAAGACAGGTATAATTTGCCGACCTGTGTCGCGACACGTATTGATGGGGTGATAAACGGTTCGGGGCGTTCGATTGCGGCGATAAATTTGGGTGCAATTATCCATGACGCGTTGGCGCGTGGAATAATTACCGAAGGTGGTGGACATGCGGCGGCGGCGGGGTTTTCATTGCCAGCCACCCGTGAGGCGGAATTTTGTGAATTCTTGGAACAGTCTGTGTTGGCACAATTAAACGGTGCAAGGCCAAATTGCGATGTGTTGGTTGACGCGGAAATGGATGCCGCGGGTGCAACATTGCAATTGGTTAGGAAATTGCAAAAATTGCAACCATTTGGCCAGGGCAACCCAGAACCGATTTTGGCATTGCGTGGGGCGGTTTTGAATTTCGCAACGGTGATGGGGCATGGTGCGACGCATTTGCGCGGTGCGTTTCGGACATCGACGGGGGGGCGTCTTGATTTTGTCGGATTTAATTTGGTTGGAACGCCGGTTGGTGATTTTTTACTGGACGATGCGAACATAAATACTAAAATAATGGTGTTGGGGCGGCTGTGTGAGAATTCTTACAATGGTCGCGTAAATGCACAATTTGTATTGGAAGATATTGCGTTATGATAACACAAAAACAGTTGGATATTTTTGATGAAAAAATTCGCGCGGCGAATTCGATATTTTTGTTCGCGCATAAAAATCCTGATGGCGACGCAATATGTTCGGTGCTGGCGATGGCGCGGCTTATTGAATTAAACTATGACAAAGAAGTGACATGTGTGTATGACGGCAATATACCGGATAACTTGGACGATGTGCCGTTGCGGAAAAGATTTCGTTTCTTTGAAAAAATTGAAGAAGATGCACGCGTGGATGTTGCGATTGTTATGGATATGGATTGTCGTGTGATACATAATATCGGTGGCGCGGCGCGGTTTATGGAACGCGCAAGTGACGTAATTGAAATTGACCATCATCAAAACGAAGACAAAGATTGTTGTGCGCTGTGCATTGATGATGATACGGCGGCGGCAACGGCGGAAATTGTTTATGAATTGATGAAACGCGCAGATTGGCAGGCGGACTTTGTTGTATGGCGTTTGTTGATGACCGCGATTATTACGGACACGGGTTGCTTTAAGTATGTGAAAAACGGAAATGTGTTGCGAATTGCGGCGGATTTGGTGGATGCGGGTGTTGATATTCAACGCACAATTAGTGGCCTTAATAACAAACCGCGAAAAACAATTGTGACCGAAGCGGCGTCTGTGGGTGCAACTGAATTTTATTTCAAAAATCGTTTGGCACTTGCGATAATTGATAATCATCAATACAAAAATATCGATGGGCGCGGGGAAACGGTTTTGAATTTGCTTGGGCAAATGCACGGGGTGGAATACATTGTGCTGTTAAAGGAACAAAAACCGGACCAAATTGGGGTTTCGTTGCGTGGACGCGGCCGACCGGTGAATACGATTGCGGTTGCACTTGGCGGTGGCGGGCATGAATTTGCCGCGGGTGCGGTTATGCACGACAGTTTGGAAAATGTTAAAAAGAAAGTTTTAGATTTGTTCGGAAAGGAGGTAAGAAAAAAATGTTAAAAAAATTTTTGTTTATGTTTTTTACTTTGTTGCCGTTGAATGTTTTTGCGGCGGTTGATTCGGCTGTGGTTGCGCGCGCGGAAAAATATCTGAATGCGATTACCGGCATAACCGGCGATTTTGTTCAGACGAATAATGGAAAACAAGAACCCGGAACATTTTCGCTGTTGCGGCCGGGGCGTGTGCGACTTGATTATAAAAATTTGCCGGTTCAATTGATGGCGGACGGTTCGGATTTATATTTCTATGATGAATCTTTGGATCAAATTACGACCGTGCCACTTACCAGTACGCCCGCCGGAATTTTGGTGCGGAAAAAAATAGATTTACAAAACGCCGACATCAATGTCGTTGATACGACCGAAGGTGCGCGCACTTTTGCGTTAAAAATGAACCTGCGTGGTCAAGAAGGTTTGGGAAATATGACAATTGTGTTTGATAAAAAACCGGTTGCAATCAATTCTTGGACGATTGTTGATGCGGTTGGGAACAAAACGGATGTCGTATTCAATAATTTGAAAACTAAAACCGATTTTGGTAAAAACTATTTTCAAATTCAACGTCACAAAACGGTCAGTACCAGTGGCGGCGATGATTTTTACGATTAAAAATGTTTGGAATAAGTTGGGCGGAATTTATCGTTATTTTGTTGGTTGCCGTTTTGGTGATACCGGCGCGGTATTGGCCTGATGTCGCGCGGGCACTCGCGCGGGCGGTGAAATTTATCCGCGGTGTAATATGGAAAATAACGGACGCGTCCGAAAAAATCAAAGAACAAATTGAACTTGAACAACCGATAACCGATATTGTGAACACAACGACACGCGATATGTTGGATACTATTTCGGTGCGGCGCAAAAAACGAAAGACGAAAAAATGAAAAAGATGACAATCATGCAACATTTCGCCGAACTGCGCCGCCGCATTTTGTGGGTGGTTGCGTTTTTCGTGGTGGCGTTTGTTGGTGGTTGGTTTGTTGCGCCGTTTGTGCAAGGTTTTTTGACTGCGCCGTTGTTGGGTGTGTGGCGCGATGCGCAATTGCTCTATACGGGAATAACCGATGGTTTGATGATTCAGTTGTCTATCGCTTTTTTGGTTGCGATTATGGTGACAACACCGTTCGCACTGTATCAGGTATGGCGGTACGTTGCGCCGGGACTACATAAAAATGAAAAAAAATTTGTGGTTTCGATTTTCGTGTTTTCGCCACTGTTGTTTGTTGCGGGCGTTGCGTTTGCATTTTATTTGCTGTTTCCGTTTGTGTTTAGGTTTTTTATAGAACTAAACGAATCGGCGCCGGTGCCGGCGGTGATAATGCCCGCGGTGCGCGACTATATCGGTTTTGCGATTGGTTTGTTAAAGGTTTTTGGAATTGCGTTTCAATTGCCGTTGGTTTTGGTGTTGCTGAATCGTGCGGGCGTGTTGCCACGCGAACGTGTTATCGCGATGCGGCGATACGCAATAATTTTTATCGTAATCGCGGCGGCGGTTTTAACGCCACCCGACATAGTGTCACAAATCTTGCTCGCCGTGCCAATGTTGGCATTATTTGAATTGAGTATTTTGTTTATGAAGAAATAGTGAGTGTTAGTGTAAGTGATTAGTGGTTAGTGAAGCGGTGCGGTTGCGCCGTTTTTTCTCGTCATACCGGCGAAAGCCGGTATCTCCTCGTCACAGTTGAAACCACTAGATACCGCCTTTCGGCGGTATGACGAAATTTTTTATTTTGAATAAAGTCAAATATGTGATATAATAAAGATGTCGGCGGGTGTTCCGTTGATGTGGTTTGAAAGCCACTTCACAAAGCGTCAAATTACGGCGCGACTGTTGCGTCGTTTGTTTTGTCGAAAAATTCCTGACCCCGGTCAGGAAGGCGGTAAAATATCAAATATACCGCACAATTCTTTGTGATTGCTTTCAACCTCCTGGCCACTTGGGTTCGTTCCGGTGGTTTTTTCATTAGTGGTTAGTGTAAGTGGTTAGTGGGGGAAAGGTGAAAAAAATTTTATTATTTTTAATTCTGTTTATTCCGCAAATTGGTTGGGCGGAGGATGCGGTTGTGTCCGATGATATGGCGAAACAAATGGAACTTTCGAAATTAAAACGCGAAGTGAGTGAACTTGAAATAAAACTTTCCGAATGCAAGCGCAAGAATAAAAATTGGAAAACCGCAACATGGATTGGTGCGGCGGGAACGGTTGCAACCGGCACTGCGGCGATAGTGCAGGGCGTAAAACTAAATAACCTTAAAAAAGAAAAAGCGAACGCAAAACAAAATGAAAAATAAAATTGTAATTTTGATTGGAATGTTTGCGTGCTTTGCGGTGCATGCGGAAACAGATTATATCGATATGCAGATACGCGAATTGCAACAACGTCGTGACGCATTACAGGCGGAATTGGACGCGTGCGAAGAAAATACACGTAAGTTCAAAATCGCCGGTGTTGCAACACTGGGTGCGACGGGTGTTGGTGTTGTTGGAAATATTGCGTTGCATAACGAAATCAAAAAAATCGAACAATCCAAAAACGGTGGTGGGTATGGTGGCGGTGGTTCTGTGGCTGGTATTAAGACCGATACGCGTTCAGATGAACAGAAAGCAGAAGATCGTTGTGAAATGTTTTGTGAGGAAACCCCAGAGGAAGCCGCTGAAATAGGGTGTGAATGCTAATTAAAAAACAACAAAAACCAAAAGGAGAAAAAATGAAAAAAACTTTGTTGTCTATGACCGCCGCGTTGGCGGTGATTGGTACTGCGAATGCTGTGCCTAATGTAGATGTTAGTAAAAAATTGTGTATGAAGCATCCGGACAAATATGTTTGGGTTGAAAAAAATGAAGATTGCATACCAATTAACCCATGCGAATCAAAAAATGCAACAATCAAAGAAGTTTATTGCAACCGCGCTTTTGAGTTTGTTCAATTAGGAAACTGGCGTGATGCCGTAAAACTTGTAAAAGCATATTCGGAAAATGTATTAGGAGTCAGGGTAACGAATACCAAAGAAATTGCACATGATAAAGATACCAGTTTGTTCGGACAAGATTATATACCCGTTAAAACTAGTGATGGTGGGTATGTTATGTTTGAGTTTGATGATTTGTCTGATATGACAAAATCCGATAAAGAAGCCGGTGCAACTATGGGTGCATGTAAAGCGTTTGGACATGATTATCAAAGACCATATGCAGATCTTATAAAATCTCACGTTACACTTTGCATGAATGTTAGAAGTCAAAAAGAGTGTGATGATATTGCCGATCTTGCATCAGATGTACTGGATAAACTCGTAAAGGGAAATTATGAGCCATCGCCTTTTGAATATTTTACTGTGCAATCATGGCAAACTAGTGAAGGTCAAGAAGATAATAATTGTTATCTTTCTATTGCTGATTAAAAATAAAACAGAATTTCCCCACCCA
>OMPY01000005.1:0-46326 GCA_900313105.1 uncultured Pseudomonadota bacterium | reverse complement strand
ACGAAAAACTTTGGTTTTTCGTGGGACCCGGCGGGGGTGGGGTTTTGTTTTGGAATAGTGTATTTTTTGTGATATAATTGTTGTATGAAAAGGTTTATCCGGGTTATCGCGGTCTGGGTTTTTGGCGCGTTGGTTGCGTCGTGCGATTTGCAACCTAAAATTGTTGCGTTGCCTGATACGGTTGGGGAATTTATTTCATCGCGATATCCAACATTACTTGCCGACCCAAAGACGGAACCGGAAATTTATAATTCGGCGGTTTCGGATTATGGTGTGTATGCGTCGCCTGATTTATATGGAACGGGGGCGGTTGATGAATATATAAACTATTCCGCGGTGGATGATTATGTGTTGCCGGAACAAACCGAAGATGCGCCGCGGGAACCGGAACCAAATGCCAAAGATGAAACCGATGTATCGGATGAATCTGATGTTGCACCGGATGCGGCGGAAGAATCGGAAGAAATTGCACCGGTTGAAACCAAATCGGATGTGTTGGAAATTCCCGATTACGAACCGGATGAAATTGTTGTGCCCGCGCGTGCGGTGGCGGGAACCGTTGTGGTGAAACGTGGCGATACACTGTATGCGATTGCGCGTGCGAATAACATGACGGTTGATGAAATTGCAAAGATAAATAACATTGCCGCGCCATATACGATTCGAATTGGCGATGTTTTGAAAATTGAAAAGCCGATTGAAAAACCCAAACCGGTTGTTGAAAATAAACCCGCGATAAAACCGAAAGTGGAACCAAAGGTTGAACCAAAAGCGGAACCGGTTGTGAAAGAAAAACCGAAAGACGTGCCAAAAGAAACCCCAAAAGAATCGCCAAAAGAAAAAGTTGATGTGCGTGTGCCGGTGAAGACGATAAAGGTTGAAAAGGGCGATACTTTGTATTCGCTTTCGCGGCGCTATGCGGTGCCGGTCAATGATTTGGCCGTGATGAATAATTTGTCCGCGCCGTTTGCGTTGCGCGTGGGTGACAGTTTGCGTGTGCCGGATTTGGCGGAACGCGTGCCGGTAAAAAAAGATGTGACGCCGAAAGTTGAACCGGCGAAAGCAAAACCCAAAACAGAAACCAAACCAAAAGAGCAGGCGAAAACAAATGTGAAAAAAGAAACAAAGTCGCAGACAAAGACACAAACAAAATCTGAATCAAAAACGCAAGCAAAGCCCGCGCAAAAAACAACGGAAAAAACGAATCAGAAAAAAGTAGCCGAAACGAAAAAGACCGCTGATAAAAAAACAACAGAGAAAAAAGTTGAAACGAAAAAAGTTGCGTCTGCAAAAACGGAAACACCAAAAATTGCGGCGCGGTCATCAAGTAAGTTTTCTTGGCCGGTGCGTGGAAAAATCTTGTCGAATTTTGGTGCGAAAGATGGGGGGCTGTATAACGACGGAATCAATATATCGGCGGCGTTTGATTCGACGGTTTCCGCGGCGGAAAATGGCGTTGTTGCGTATGCGGGGAACGAAGTTCGTGGTATGGGCAACCTTATTATCATTCAACATAGTGACGGGTGGATGACGGTTTATGCACATTTGAATTCTATGTCGGTGCGACGTGGCGCGCGTGTTAGCGTTGGTCAAAAAATTGGAACCGTTGGTCAGACGGGTAAAGTTTCGGTGCCACAATTGCACTTTGAAATTCGCAACGGAACCAAGGCGCACAACCCGATAAATTATTTGAAAAAATAAAACCGCCGATTTTTTCGGCGGATTATGTTTTTTGTTTTATGTTATTTCGTTATCGGTTGAACCTGGCCCCAGGATGCCTGGTACCCGCCGTCGCGTGTCAAAACAACCTTGGCATTTTTCAAATCAGAACAATCAAGGTTGCGGATTTTATAGGTCTTGGTGAAACGGCCCGGTTCGTCCACAGATATTGTTGGCAAATTTAAATCCATACATTTTGATTCACAACAATTAAAGTCGCCGCAATCGCCACATTGATAAATTTTCATTTTGTAATCTTTGCCCGGGCGCAGGTCGGTTAAATCAACCATCATTTTTACGCAATCGTCACCCTGTTTGAATTTGATGTGTCCCATTGGCGATGTGCCACCGTTGCCGTTGCGTGTGTACATTTGCGCCTTCATACCGTGATGCGCCATCGGTTGCATTTCGACAACTTCGACGGCTTCGGCTTCGTAAACCATAACCGGTTGATGGGTGCCATATTCGCGATGGTGTTTCTTTGCGCCGTCCATTTGGTGATGGCCACCGCAAGTTGTGGAACATGCCGCAAGTAATGCGGTCGCCGCAAGTGTTAATGTGACGGTTGATACTTTTTTCAAGATGTTTGTCATTTTTTACCCCCTTTGGTTGTGACGAAAAAATTATATTCTATTTTGTTTCATTTTTCGTCAGGTATGATTCCCTATGGAAAAATTCCCCGCGGGTGCGGGGAATATCGATGCATTATGAACAAACGAATTAGAACATATAGCGCATGCCAATGTCGCCGGCAAAATTATGAATACCGGAATTGACATCTGCGTAGGTATAGCGGAACGCAAGGTCAACCGCAAATATGCGCCAATCAAATGTCACACCCAGTGCGCCCATCGCGGAAAACTTTGTCGGGTCGTTTTTGTTTGAACCAACACCCGCGACATCGCGCGTCTGTTCAACGAACGCGACACCGGCACCAAGCCCGATGAACGGACGTATAATTTCATAGTCGCCAAAGTCCATATATGCGTTCATCAATAATGTGTTCAATTTTGTATCAACATTTACCTGGGAATCGCCAAAGTTGTTGTCGTCTTTTAATTTGGTTAGCATTGACCATTCGATTTCGGTTCGCGCCCTGTGGCACCACATAGACAAACCAAGTGCGGCACGGGCGTGCATTTCTTGGTCACTAAGTGATTCTTTGTATCCGTCAAACCGATAGTTCAGGTTCGTATAACCCGCACCAACACGCAACGCGATATACGGGTCCAACGAATCCCAGAACGATTCGTGATGATATTGACCCGCCATAGCAGGACATGCAATGACCGCGGCCAAAACAGGGATAGCAACTTTTTTCATTTTTTCTCCTTTTTGTTTTTTGGGCGCGTTGTGCACCCGTTGACATTTATAATGATAACATGGGCCTGCACCACTTTGCATAGGTATGGATACCTTTGTGAAATTTGGGGGCGTGCGATAAAAACTTGCATTTTTGTAAAAACAGTATATAATTTGCGGGTCATAAAAGGTTTTTGACCCATGGGTGCATAGCTCAGTTGGTAGAGCAACTGACTCTTAATCAGTGGGTCTGGGGTTCGAGTCCCCATGCGCCCACCACAAAAATTTGTTAGCCCGTGCAATGAAGCACGGGCTTAAAAATTTTTAGTGTCGCGCCGTAGCCATGCGTTTATCGAAAATAATTTATTAAATACTAAAAATTTACCATTCGAAATTAAGCACCGGCGAAGGCGGACAATTTAATGTGAGGACGAGAACCCCATTGGGGTTCGACACGATAGCCAGATTTAATTTTGGTTTGGTGAAATTTTTTTACTTTAAGAATTTTGTCCCATGTGATAAAATTATGGGTATGAAAAATATGATAAAATTCCTTTGTAATTTTGCGTTATGTTTTGTCGCAATAGATGCGTGGGCGATAGAGATAGGTAGTACATATGATGAAAGTAATCCATATGGGGATATTAGTTTTGGGCCTTTGGATTCAGATACTACTATTATAAACCATGGTGTGATAGGTGGAACGATAACTATTACTGGGGGTATTCTTGTTACGATTCAAAATTATGGTGAAATAATAAATCCAATTTTATGCATAGATTGTGTTCCGGCAAATATAAATCAGATTATTACCGGAAACGGGGATATATAACGAAAATAACAACATAAATTTATCTGATGTTATTGCCGCCGCGGGTGGTGCGGGGCAAATTGTTCTGACCGGTGCAAATGTCGTCCTTGATATTGGCGCGATTGATACACACCCGGCCATAGAATTTAACCCCGGGGCGGGTGGAAATTCCACGAATTCGGTGGCCTTTATAATTCGTGGGTGGAATGAAAACTGGGATGAATCACAACCGATATTGAATGGCATAGTGCTTAGCAATGCCAGTGATAATTTTGGTGGCGCGGAATTTATAGGTGTTGATTCAATGTTTGCCCCCTATGCGGAATTGGACGGCAGTCGTTTATACGCCCGCTTTGCGCGACAGACAAATTACGGAATCGTTTTCGAAAACGATCTTGGCGATTGGTTGGACGAATTGCGCGATGAAAATCCGGACGATAAATTGTTGGGCGCATTGGACGCCGCACGCAATCGGGCGGGGCTGCGCGATGTGTTGTCGAATTCAATGCGGACAAATCCGATACGGTTGTTGGACCCGGTGCGGTCGTTTAATACATTTATGCTCGGCGACCATATACATGATTTGGCGTTCGGGGTTGTGGCGGAACCGTTCTATATTTATTCCGGTGATTTTTCCGTCCTTGGTGGTGGCGCGGGTGTTGCGGGGCGCATTACCAAAAATTTGGTTGCAAAGTTTGGGGGCTATGCGGGCCGGATGAATTATGATGGCGAAATTGATAATTTTAATGCGATGGTATATGGTGCGAATTTTGGTGCGCTGTATAAAGATTCTGATTTTTATGCACGTGTGGTTGGAACGTTGTCTTCGGCGCAATTTAAAGACATAGAAATTTTTGATGGCGTGCGTGGCAAACAAAATCCAAACGGAATTTCCGGGGCGGGAATTGCCGACGGGGGAATCGTGTTTCGGGTGCTTGATGAATTTGATTTAACGCCGTTTATTGGTGCGCGGTTTGACTATGCCGGGGTTGCGGGATTTTCGGATACGGATGTGAATATGCGGTTTGGCGTGAATATAGATAAAGAAACGATTGTTGATGGAAATAAATATGCGTTCGGGCTAAGTGCGGTTGGTCAAACAAACGGTGATATTTATGGTTCGATTTATACCGATATAATGTCGGTTGTTGATGGTGTCGGTGGGCGGTTGCAGTTTGGAATTTTGAACGATGATTTGGGTTTGTCGTATCGAATATCACTCGATGCAAAGTTTGCATTTTAGTCAACAATTTTTCCACGCAATGATGCGCGGTTCGCCGCGGTGATTTCAATGTTTGCCATTTGTTTTGGGTTTTCCGCGCGCGCAACGATACACTGTTGCATATATGGTGTGCGATAGAGCAGGTGGCGCCCGGTTTTATCCGCGCCTTCGTAAAGGCAGGTTAGATTTTTTCCGATACATGTTTCATTAAATTCACGTTGAATTTCGTTTAGTACGCCGTCAAGTATCGCAAGTCGTTCGCGTTTTACCTTTTCACCGATTTGGTCGGGCATCAATGCCGCCGCCGTATGCGGGCGGGGCGAATATTTGAATGAATAAGAATTTATATAACGAACGCGGCGTGCGATTTCCAATGTTTGTTCAAAATCAGAATCTGTTTCGCCGGGAAAACCAACGATAAAGTCGGATGAAATTTGAATGTCCGCACGTGCGGCGCGCAGTTTGTTTATGATGTCCATGTACGCGTGCAAACTGTATGGACGATTCATGCGGCGCAACACATCGGGCGAACCACTTTGAATTGGCATATTCAAAAATGGCAACAGTTTTTGTTCGGTTGCAAACATTTGAATTAAATCGTCCGTCATTTCGGTTGGATAACTGGAAGTGAATCGTATGCGGCGGATTTCTGGGATTTTTGCGGTTGCGCGTATTAAATCAGAAAGACGGAAAATTTTGCCGTTTTCATCGGTGTATTTATATCCGTTCACATTTTGCCCAAGGAAACAAATTTCCACCGCACCGGTTTTCGCCGCATGCAACGTGTCACGCATAACATCGTCGAATGCGCGTGAAATTTCGCGCCCGCGTGTGTATGGCACAATGCAATATGTACAACAATGATTGCAACCTTCCTGAATTGGAATATAAGACACGGTTGGCGCGGTTGTCATTTGTGGCAATTCATCGAATTTTTCAAGACCGGTTAAATCAATGTTCAACAATTTTGTATCCGGGTCGGATAAAATTTCTGGCAACCGATGATAACTTTGCGGACCCAAAACAAAATTTAATTCGGGGATTCGATGAAATGCGGCGGCGCCAACCTCACGCGCGACACAACCAACAATGCCGAAAATTGCGTCCGGCTTTTTTGCATCGCGCACGCGCCCCAGTTCGGAAAATACTTTATTTGTTGCCTTTTCACGGACGGAACAAGTGTTTAGTATTATTATGTCCGCGTCGGCAACAGTTTTGGTTGCCGTCATTCCGCGCGCGTTCAGCATGGCGGCGATGCGCCAACTGTCGTACACGTTCATCTGACAACCAAAAGTTTTAATAAAGTATTTTTTCATTATTTGTTTCTGGCATTGATAAATTTTTGATTCGTATTTTTAAATGCCTGAACCTGTCCTAAAACTTTAATGGGTTTGATTTCCGTCCAAGGCATCGGAACCATTATGTAACTTTGGCCAAAGATGATGTCGTATTGCATTTGTATTTGTTCCATGGTGTTCTCCTTTTTAGTTCAATTTCTTTTTTAATATTTCATTCACAACCGCGGGATTTGCCTTGCCGGCGGACGCCTTCATTACGTTGCCGACAAAGAACCCAAGCAATCCCGTTTTGCCAGATTTATATTGTTCAACCTGTGGCGCGTTGTTGGCGATAACTTCGTCGACGATTTTTTCAATCGCGGATGTGTCGGTTATTTGCTTCATCCCGAATTTGTCGGCGATTTCGCGTGGCGTGCCGTCTGTACCGTCCAGCATTTTGATAAATATGTCTTTGGCCTGTTTACCGTTGATTTCGTTCGCCGCGACCATATCGACCAATTCCGCCAAATCGGTTGGTGTGATAATTCGCATACCATCAACCACGCCCGATTTTTCATTTGTTATGTCATAGTTTTCCGGGTGCGCGAATAGTTCGGAAATCATCCAATTTGCAACGCCCTTGGCGCGTTCGGTTTTGTCCGCGACCGCCGCATCGAACCAGTGTGATATATCAACCGTTTCGGTAAGGCGTGCCGCGTCGTATTCCGCAAGCCCAAGTTTTTCAACATAGCGCGCGCGTGTTGCCGCCGGCAATTCCGGCATGGTGCGCCGTATGCGTTCGATTCTTTCGTCAGTGATAATCAACGGCAATAAATCCGGATCCGGGAAATACCGGTAATCCAATGCGTCTTCTTTGCTGCGCATGACGGTTGTTGTGCCGTCGCCTTGGTTAAAACGCATGGTGCAACGGTCAATTGTTCCGCCGTTTTCAAGGATTTCGATTTGACGTCGTGCCTCGTATTCAATGGCGGTTTTTATGAATTTGAACGATACCATGTTTTTGATTTCGCAACGTTCATTAAAATATTTTGCACCAACGGGACGGACCGATACATTGACGTCCGCACGCATGGAACCTTCTTCCATATTTGCCTTGGATACGCCAAGTGCGCGTGCAATTTCGCGAATTTGACGCAGATATTTTTCCGCTTCGTCGGGTGACGTGATAAAGGAATTGTTTTCTGGATTTTTCACGTCCAAGAAAGTGACAATTTCAAGCAACGCGACACCCGTGCGGTTATAATCCGCGAAAGATTTTGTTGGGTGGACATCGTGTTTCAATTTCCCGGCATCCTGTTCCAAATGGGCACGTTCAATCAGAATTTTTTTCGGGTTCCCGTCGTCACCAATAATTTCAATGTAGCCACGGCCGACGACCGGCGGTTGGTCGGCGGGTTGTGAAATCTGATACCCCTGGGGCAGGTCGGGATAAAAATACTGTTTACGGGCAAAACAACTTTTATGCGAAATTTCGGCGTTTATCCCAAGGCCGAATTTAATCGCCTGGTCCACACAATATTCATTTAAAACCGGCAACATTCCCGGCATGGCGACATCAACCATGGAAACCTGGGTGTTGGGGGCGACGGTTGGGTTATAGTCCGCCGATGCGCCACTAAAAATTTTGCTTTTGGACAGAACCTCTATATGGGTTTCAAGTCCAACAACCACTTCCCAATCGCCCGTTTTGCCTTTTATCGTAAACATTTTCTTTTTCCTTGCTTTTTTGTTTTTTGTATTTTATTATAACTCTCGCGGATGGCCAGATAGCTCAGTTGGTAGAGCAAGGGACTGAAAATCCCTGTGTCAGTGGTTCGATTCCACTTCTGGCCACCATTTTTTATTCCCCCATTATCTTTGTTGGTCGGTTGTCGAGGTTTGCGAATTGTTCGATATGTCGCGCCAATTGTAAAACGCGAACATCATCAAACATTGGACCTACGACTTGCACGCCCAATGGCAAACCGTCCGTCGCCAAACCCGCCGGCACAGAAACCGCCGGCACGCCCGCCAAGTTCATTGCGACCGTGAATAAATCCAATGCATAGTATTCAAGCGGTGTTAGGTCTGAATCCAATGGTTTTGCCGTTCCCGCGCCCGCCGGGCAAACGATTAAATCGCAACTTTCAAATGCGCGGTTGAACGCATCGGCAATCATGCGGCGCACGCGTGCGGCCTGCATAAAATAAACTTCGTATGATTCAGACGACAAAACCGCGGTGCCGATAATCATACGGCGTTTGACTTCGTCACCGAATCCGGCGGCGCGTGTCTTTTTATATGTGTCGTAAATGTCGGAACCCTCTACACGCAGGCCATATCGCACACCGTCATATCGGGCAAGATTTGATGATGCCTCGGCCGGGGCGATTATGTAATATGCGGCGAGTGCATCCAAAATGTTTGGAATTGAAACTTCGATTATTTCCGCACCGATTGATTTCAAATCCGCAATTCTTTTTTCAAACAGGTTTTTCATATCATCGGAAATTTTGACATCGCCCAATTCGCGGATAACACCAACGCGCAATTTTTTCCCGTCACCCAAAATTGGTTGCAACGGGGGGGGCATATTTAATTTGAAATCCGCACTTGTGGAATCCCGCGGGTCGTGCCCCGCCATTACGGATAATAACAGTGCCGCATCATCAACCGTTCGCGCAATTGGGCCGGGTGTATCAAGTGACGATGCAAATGCAACACAGCCCCAACGCGAACATAAACCATATGTTGGCTTCATACCGACAAGGCCGGTGATAGAGCAGGGGAACCGTATTGAACCGCCCGTATCCGTGCCGGTTGCGCCCATTGCCATACCCGACGCGACGGCAGATGTTGAACCGCCCGATGAACCGCCGGCGGTTAAACGGCGTTCCCGTTGCCATGGATTTACCGGTGCACCAAAGAACGATGTTTTCGAAAATGTTCCCATTGCGAATTCGTCCAAATTTGATTTGCCAAGCAATACTGTCCCGCTATCAATAAATTTCTGGGAAACGCTTGATTCATATTCTGGGACAAAGTTTTCAAGCATGCGTGACGCCGCCGTTGTGCGAATGCCACGTGTCGCAAATAAATCCTTCATCGCAATCGGAATCCCGTCAAGTGGTCGCGCGTTTCCGTTTTTAATGCGTTCGTCCGCCGCCACCGCGTCCGCCACCGCGCGTTCGGCGGTGACCGTAATATATGCATTCAATTCGGGGTTGTATTTTTCAATGCGGCCAAGGTGTGCGCGCGTAAGTTCGGTCGCAGATATTTCGCGATTTGATAATTTCTTTAATGCTTCGGTAATGGTTAAATCTATCATTTTGTTTCCCTGGGGTTAATGTTCAATCGCATTTGTGGGTAAAAGTTCACGAATGTGTGTTATAAAGGGTGATTTGCAAAGACCGCATTGAAAAATCATCGCGCAATTAGCATCAGCCTTTAGGCCACAATCGCGATCTTCCGCATCGGCGGCCGGAATAATTTCAATAATCGTTTCGTCCTTTTTATTCCTTGGATGGTTTGGGGTGAATTGTTGGGCCGGTCGAATACCGTTTGCGTGAATTATTGTTGTATCAAAATGCAGGTTGCAAAAGCATTTAGTGTACGGAAAATCCTCTGGGTTATATTCATTGACAAATTTTAATAATTTATTCAATTGCATTTGTGGCAATGTGCCGAATTTTATTTGTGCCGGTTTTCCAACGTTTGACATTGATTTGCTTGTTAAAATTACGTTTGTTTTTCTATCGGTCATTTTTGTTTCCTTTTATTTTACCTGTGCTTTTTGGGTGTGATATTCGGGAACAAATACCTGGAAATTTTATATGGACACTTGCCCGCCTGCATACGTTTCAGACATGTTTGTATTTTATTTTCTGTTGGTTTGTTCGCCTTTGCGGACATGCAATCGAATGTGATATTGTCACAAGCAATACAAACATAATGTCCAAAGTCCATAATTTGTGATTGTAAATGAAGCAAGCACGCGGATGCCCTATAATCATATGTAATATGGTTTGTTCGCACAGAGATGCCATTGGCAAATTTTACCCATTCGGTTTCACCACGAGGGTTCCATGAACATTGACGTATTGCAAACTGTACCGGCATCGGTTTGGAAACTTTGTTTATAATTCTATGTCTGTATCTTGTCATTTTAATCCCCATCCATAACTTTTGGTACCGCAAAGTATCCGCGGCTTACGCCCGATTTGTCGGGTGCGTTTGCCATAATTGCGTCGCGAATACCGCCGTCCGTCACAACATCCGCACGCAGTGGTAAATCGTGCTTTGCGGGTGACAGCATTGGTTCAACGCCGCGTGTATCAATTTGTTTCAATTTATCAATCCATTCGATAACGGAATCGATATTCATTTTTTCAAGTTGTTCGTCGGAAATGTCGATTTTTATCAAATCCGCGAATTTCTGTAATTGTTGCTTGCTAAACGCCATTTTACATCCTATATTAAAGTCAAAGGTGATTATACAATGATTTTATCAGATTTCAAGGCATTAGAAAAAAAAGGCCGATTGTTGGGAATCGATCGGGGCGCACGCCGGACGGGTATCGCGGTTTCGGATGCGTCTTGGTCGTTGGTGTTCCCGCGGTCGCCGATTTTGCCACATAATGAATTGGATTTATTGAAAAAAGTCGAAAAATTGATAAAAGATGACGGTTTCGCGGGCGTTATTATCGGGTTGCCGTTGCGGACGGATGGAACGGATTCGGATACTACGCGGGCCGTGCGGGCGTTTGCCGATGAACTTTCCAAATTGGTTGATACACCGATTGCATTTATTGATGAAGCATTGACGTCCATAACCGCGATGGATTATTTGGGGCGGCGGGTGCGCCGGCATGATATTAAAACGCGACTTGATTCGTTCGCCGCCAAGGTTATTTTGGAAAATGCGATTGCGCTTATTAAGCGGAGTTGATTTATTCTTCACTTTTATCCGGTATCTTGCCGTCGGTGGAAAGTAATATCGCAATCCAACGTGTGGAATCAAACTGGGCCGTGACAATGAATACCGCGACAAGTAATGGAACACTGAAAAACATTCCCGCAACGCCCCATATTAAGCCCCAAAATACCAAATTTATTAAAATCGCAAGTGTCGAAAGGTTTAATGTTTTTCCCGTAAGTTTTGGTTCGATGATGTTGCCAAATACAATCTGTAATCCGATAAGCCCCAATGCAAGCAATACAAGTTCGTTTAATGTTGCACCCGATATTGCGCCAAACAGTATCGGCAGACCGCAACCGATAATCGCACCGATTGTTGGAATATAACTGAGGATAAATATCGCAAACGCCCACACGCCCGCGAATTCAAGTCCCAGTACCCACATCCATGCATAAGAGATAAGACCCGTAATCCCGGAAACAAGTGTTTTCATAAACAGATATTTTTTCATATTTTCATCAATGCTTTGTATGATATAGCGCAATTTTTTGTTGTGACTTTTGTTCGGGAAAAGTTCGGCAAATTTTTTATGAAATGTGCTTTGTTCCACAAACATAAATATCATATACACAATGACCATACCCATCGATGTCGCAAGTTTCGCGACCGATGAACCGATGCTGGATACAATTGATGTAATACTGGGCAAGGCGACAGAGGTTATATCAATGTCCAATGTGTCGGATATGTAATTCCAAAGACCGTTCAACCTTATTTGAATTCCAGGCATTGCCGCCAACAGTTCACTAAACATTGGGCGAACGCGTGTCGCAAAAAGGTATATCAAACCAACAAATGTCGCGATGGATAAAAGTGTGGACAGTAAATTAAATAACGGTTTGGAAATTGCACATTTGCCATTGTCGCAGGCGGGGAAAAGTTTGCGATAATATGTTGCCGTTGCGTTTATCAAATACCACAAAAATGTTGCAACCAATAATGGTATAAATATCGAACTGCCAATCCAAAGTATGAATATCGCCGCAACAAATAAAATAAGTCCGTTCATGGGTATGCCTTTTGTTCGTTCGTATTTATTCTATCACAATTTTACCATTTGATAAAGTGGTTGTGTGCGATGGGTGTATTAAATTTGTGAAATTTTGTTGGTGACTTATGAACATAAAGGTTGTGTCCGGCATCGATTTTATTACGTCCGCAATTTGCGATTGCGTTTCCGCGTCCGCGCCGGAATCCGGTTCGTCCAAAATTGCAAGTTTCGGGTTGGTTAGCAATAATCGCAATAGCATTATGCGTTTCCTTTCGCCGCCGGAAAAACCAACATTTACCGAACGATTTAACCATTCGCGTGGTATGTTTAATATGTCGCGCGCTTCTTCTAATCTTTCGATAAATTCAGACATTGGTAAATCGCGGCCCGATTCAAAATGATGATGTGCAGACGCAGAATGTTTAAGAAAACTGGTGATTGTTAAACCCGGAATTTCAGGAACATTTTGCGTGCCGGTGAATATGCCCATCAATGCGCGTGATGTTGCATTTTCGTTTGTTATGTCGCGACCGTCGAAAATGATTTTGCCGGCATCTATTTTATATATTGGGTCGCCGGATATTGCGCCAACAAGTGTTGATTTGCCCGAACCATTGTGGCCACGTATTAAATGCCGTGCGCCGGTTTCGACATTTATATTTATGTCTGATAATAATTTTTTTCCATCAAAAGATACGCACAGGTTTTTTATTTCAAGTATCATTTTATTCCCCCATCGGTTTTGGAAAGTGCCATTTGAATAAGTTGTCGCGATTCAACCAAAAATTCCATTGGTAATCGTGAAAGTATCGGTGTCGCGGTTGCGCCGATAATAAGTGCCGTTGCCGTGTCGGTATCGATTCCCGCCATATTCAAATAATTTAACTGCGCGGCATCAATTGAACCGGTTGATGCCTCGTGCGTTTGAATGTTGTCGGTGTTTTCATAAACTATATCCGGCAGTGCGTTTGTTGTTGCCATGTCGCCGACAATTCGTGTGTCACACTTTGATACATTTTTTCCGCCGTGTCCCGAAAATTTTACCAAACTGCGGAATGTTTGGCGCGACCAATCAAGTGCAACACCGTATGACAATATATTAGATGTCGTGTTGTTGCCAATGTGTAACATTTTTGTTCCGGTGTCACTTTGTTGGCCACCGCGTGTTATGGTTAGTGAATAAAAATCACTTGCCGCGCCGTCCCCATATAAAATCGTTGATGGATATTTCCATGTCATGGCGGAACCAACCTCGAACTGTGTCCAATCAAGGCGTGCGTTGTTATAACATTTGCCACGCTTGGTCACAAAATTCAAAATTCCGGTATTGTTATATGCGCCGGGTTTTGGCGCATCGCCCGCATGCCAGTTTTGGACGGTTGCGTATTTGACATATGCATCGTCGCCCACAATTATTTCAACAACGCCACTGTGCAATTGGTGGTTTGGACGGCGCGGGGCACTGCAGCCTTCCATATAACTAAGTTTTGCGCCCGTATCCGCGATGATAAGCGTGCGTTCAAATTGACCGATTTTTGCAGTTTCGATTCTAAAATAACTTGCCAAGTCAATTGGGCATTCGGTGTGCGGTGGAACATATACAAATGTGCCGTCTGAAAAAACGGCGGAATTTAGTGCCGCAAAAAAATTGTCGGTTGGCGGAACGACCGTCCCAAGGTATTTTTGAACTAAATCGGGGTATTCCAAAACCGCACGTGAAAAAGGTAGAAAGATTATTCCGCGTGAGCCGAGTTCCGCCGTATATGATGTGTGGACGGATTCACTGTCGATAACGGTGTCGGTTGCCATACCAAGCAATGCGCGTTGTTCAGATTCCGGCAAACCCATTTTATCGTATGTGTTTTTAAGGTCGCGGTTATCGATTGGTGTTGGGGTATTATAATAATTTAATGTATCGTAATCGATTGGCGCATAATCAATTTCACCCCAGTGGGGTTCGGTCATTTTTTGCCATGCATCAAATGCCGCCAATCGCCATTCGGTAAGCCATGCCGGTTCGGCGCGGCGATGTGAGATTTCACGAACAAGTTCGGGTGAAAGTTTCGTCATTTAATGTCGGTGTCCGCGGTTGCAAGTTGATAGCCTTGGGTGAAAAAGGTTAGTGATTGCCCAAGCAATCCGTTCAGGAAAGTTGTTGCCAAAATTCCGTCGGGTTCGGTTGCGTTAAGATTTTCCAATAAATTTTCGGCGCGCGACATATAGTTTGACACATTACGCTTTACATTTGAATCAAGTTTTATTGCGCGCCGCAATTTTTCCATTACAAATGGATTTTTTGCATATTCGTCCAACAGCCCGCCCAGTGTTCGCCACAATGGGTGTTCCGATGTGTTGCGTGGCATTATATCCAGTGCCGCCAAAATTGGAATAAGGTTTTGTAATAAATCTTGGTATATCATTTCGGCGTGTTCCGCCACCGCGTTTGTTGCAGATTTATTCTTTAATGTATTTTGCATTTTGATGATCATGTCTTGGATATAAGAATTGTTTTTTTCAAGTGCCTCTATATGTCGGTTCGCGATGATAACCATTATCATTGTGATTACACATACAAAGCCCAAAATTCCAAAACATATTGATATTATTGTAAAATCCATTTCTTTTCCTTTGTTTCGATAAATAAAGTATAACACACTTTTTCCGATTCGCGCGGGTTTATGTAAAATAATTTTAAAAACCTTTGGCAAATGCATTTTTAGGTCTTGCACAGATTCGGTCAAATTGTTATAATGCGTAATAGAAGAAAGGAAAAATGCAAGGAAAGGAAGGTTTATGTTTCGCAAAATTTTAATTGCTGCTATGCTTGCAACCGCCGCTGGCTATTGCTTTGCGGCGAATGCGTTGGAACAAGTTGTAACGTCAGAGGTGTTTTATAAAGAAGACCGTGACGATAGGGAAAATTATACAGAACAATATCAACAGCCGGTACAGTATAGGGAGGTTTATTATGAACAACAGCCCTATCAGGAACAGGCATACGAATACCAACAGGTTGAATATCAACCGCAACCCGTACCGGTGCAACCGGTTGCAATTCCGGCGTGGCCCATCGGGTCCGAGGCGGATACCACCGTTTCCTGTGCCGAAGGTGTTTGTTCCAAAAAGAAGCAATCTGATAATATAAAAATTGTTTCCAAGGTTGGGGATGATTTGGTTGTGGAAAATAATTTTAATATGGGTGCGCGTGATGGTTCGGGGTGGTCCGGTGGCGCAAATATGTTGCACGGAATGCCGATACCGACCGGGTTTGACACTGAATGTGTAAATGGTGCGGAAATGCCGTTGTTGCAACGCGAAGTGTTGGAAGATGATGGTGGAAATGTTTTGGCGGTGTCGCGCAGTGGACGCAAAAAATGTGTTCGCTATGCCGATGGGTACGATGCGTATTTGGCACGTAATGGTTTGGTTGAAAGAACGGCGAACGGTGATATTGTCACCGGCGGTGGTGTTATAACAGTTGACAGTAATGGTGTGGTTAGTGTTGTGAACAATATAACCCCGGGTCAAGATACGGTTCTTGTTGCCGAAGGTTCGGAAATGGTGGTTGATTTGTCGGCGGATGTGGAACCACCGGTTAGCTTGCAAGACCAGGTTCGTTCTTGGGTTGTGGCAAGTGGTCAAACATTGCGCGAAGTTTTGCAATCTTGGTGTGACAAGGAAGGTTGGGATTTGGTTTGGACAACATCACGTGAATATCCGATAGAGGCCAGTGCCGTGTTCAAAGGCCGCTTCGTTGATGTCGCGTCCGCGGTGGTGCGTAATTTCGGGCGTGCGATGCCGGTGCCGTATGCCAAGTTTTACAAGGGAAATCGTGTTTTGGTAATATCAACAACCGAAGATTAAATATAAAAATGCAGGGAGATACACATGTTCAAGGCGTTTAAATTTTTTGTTGCACTTTTGATTTTTGTCGCGGTCGCGGGTTGTGCGACACGTAATTCGGCCAAGGTTGCCGCCACCGTTGATAAAGATTTTGTTAATGTATATGATGCCTTTGAAATGGCAAAAAATCCGCGTGCCAAGGTTGCCAGTGGTGACACGGTTTCAATGTCCGAAGGTGTGTGGCTTGGTGGGAAATCGATGCTGTTGGAACATAAAAATGATTTGCCGAAACAATTTGAAACCGATACCGGCGTCACAATTTTGTTGAACGAACCTGTGACGTTGCAAGTGTTGGCGAATAATATCAATTCTATTACGCGTATTCCGGTAAAGATTGATAGCCAGATTGCATCTGATAAATTAAAACGTACGATGAATGTTGCGTACACCGGAAAGTTGTCTGGGTTATTGTCCCAGGTTGCGACCGATTTAGACTTGCTCTGGTATTATGATAAGACGGCGATTGTGTTCTATGAAACGGAAACACGGACGTTTACATTGTACGCATTGGGAACGGATGTGTCGTATCAATCGTCGGTACAAACGGATGATGGAAATCAGGTTTATTTGGAAACAACACTGAAAGAATGGGACGAAGTTGAAAGCACCATTTCATCGATTATTGGCAAGGCGGAAAATGCGAACTTTACCGTGTCGCGCAGTTTGGGAACAATAACCGTGACCGCACCACCGTCGGTGTTGGCGCGTGTTGGTGATTATATCGCACGGCAAAATAAACGGTTGTCACAATTGGTGACGATTGATGTCAAGGTTTTACAGGTTTCAATTGCAAACGATTCGGGTTTTGGTTTGAATTTGGCGGCGGCGATAAATGCGGCGACGGGGCTTAACATTGTTGCAAATCCAAAGAATAATTTCTCGTCCCCAGAGGCCAGTGCCATAAATATCGCGGTTTTGTCGAATGAATTGTCGGGCCTGACCGGGGCGACGCATTTGGAAAATGGTGCAACGGTTCCGGGCGCGTATACCAATGACCAAATAAATAATGGTTCACTTGCCGGTATCGCGGGCAGTACGGCATTGGTTCAGGCATTAGCAAAGCAGGGCAAGGTTTCATTGGTGACCAATGTTGGTGTGACAACGCGTAATAACCGTGTTGCGCCGGTCAATAATACCAAGAGTACCGGGTATATTAAACGGTTCGAATCGCGGAACTTTACAACCGTCGAGTCAAGTACCGTGGACCAAGACAGTTTGGAAACAGGTTTTTCGATGCAGTTATTGCCGAACATTTTGGAAAATGGAAAGATATTGTTGTTGTTCCGTATGTCGGTTCGCGAATTGTTAAAGATGTCAAGTCAAACAATTGGCGAAGTGACCCTGCAATTGCCAGAGGTTGAAGAACGTAGTTTCATGCAGGAAGTTATCATGGAATCTGGGCAAATGTTGGTTGTGTCGGGCTTTGAAAAACAGGCGAATAATGATATGCGCTATGGACTTGGGGATCCGGACTTTATGTTGTTGTCTGGGTCGCGTGAAACGGCATCAACCCGTGATGTGTTGGTCGTGATTTTGACACCGCAAGTGTTGGTTAGCCCGATGGATGCGGAACGCACGATACAGCAACATTGGGGCGCCCCATTGAATTAAAAATAAAAAGACCGTCAAACGACGGTCTTTCCCATATATGAAAAGGAGAGAAAATGAAAAAGATAAATTTGTTATCGTTGCTTTTTGTTGGGTGTTCGACGGCTTTGGCGGATAATGGCGCGGCGATTTCAAAGTTGGCACCTTATGCAAATTATTCTTTTATGCGAAACAAAGAATTGGCTCTTTCAGAAGAGACACAAGATTTAGATATTCGTTCGGTCAATTGTGCAAATAAAGATTTATCAAAATATACCGCCGAACAAATATCTTTTGATAATGGAACTATTTTCCCGAAAGACATTTCAAAATTACCGGCGACTTTCGATGCAAGTGTCATTATGGAAAAACATAAGAATCCTGGGTTAAATATACGAAAATTACACGAACAAGGAATTGATGGAACCGGGGTTTCTATGGCGATTATAGATACAAAATTATCGCCGCACGTGGAATATAATGATAACCTTGTGTATTATCAAGAATTTTTATCTGATAACCACCAGAATACTGAAGGCGAAATGCATGGTGCCGCAGTATCGTCAATAGCAGTTGGCAAAACTGTTGGTGTTGCACCAAAAGCAAAACTATATTATTTTGCCGCGGATTTAATAGACGGCAAATTTGAAAACGATGAAACAAAAAGTCGAACATCAAAATATTATGTTGCTGCTTTGGATAAAATTATAGAGATAAATAAGACATTACCAGATAACGAAAAGATTGTTGCAGTATCTGTATCTGCTTCACCTTCGTGGTCACGCGATCCAGAAATATGGAACAAATCTTTAGAAAAAGCAAAACAGGCGGGAATCTTCGTGTCAACAACAAGATTGGAGCAAGAATACGGACTTCGTGATAATGGTGTTTATAGACTTGTGTCATCAAATCCAGATAGTTTTGAATCTTATCGCCAAACAAATTGGCAAACGGGTAGAAATATACCTGAAGAAATTCAAAAAAATACACTATGTTTCCCCATGGATCACAGGACAACGGCTGCGCCAAATGGCATTAATGATTATGTGCATTATGCAAATGGCGGTTGGTCTTGGATGAAACCTTTTGAAGCGGGCGTATATGTTTTGGTAAAACAGGTTAAACCAGATATTACGCCAGAAGAATTTTTCAAAGTTGGTTTGGAAACTGGATATTATAGTGAAAAAGCAAAGTGTGTTATTGTGAATCCGATTGCATTAATTGATTATATTCGTAAATAGTTGAGAATTTCCGTCACGAATAAACGGCGTGCAGGAATGCACGCCTGAAACTACCCAGTCTGGCTTCGCCATCCACCCCTTCACACGGTGAAGGGGATTATGATAACTTTGCGGCGGCGCGTGTTAAACGCGAAACCTTGCGCGATGCGCGTTTTTTGGGCATTGTTTTGCCGGCGGCCTTCATCATTTTGCTTTCGGCACTGCGCACCGCGGTGACCGCGGCGGCCTTGTCCCCAGATGCGATGGCACGAATGGCCTTTTTGGTTTCGGTTTTAACGGCACTGCGCCGGGCGGTATTTACCGCGTTTTTCTTTGCAGTTACCAATACTCTTTTTTTAGATGATTTGTGGTTTGCCACTTTATTTTCCTTTTATTTATTTTGGTTTTCTGGTATATTTTATAGTAAACAAAGATAAAATCAAGGAAAAATAACAATGTTATATGTTGTTGGCGTTTTGGTGGCCTATGTGTTGGGATCTGTGCCGTGTGGTTTGTTGTTGGCGCGGTTGTTCGGTTACGGCGATTTGCGCCGTGTTGGCAGTGGTAATACCGGTGCGACAAACGCGCTGCGGGCGGGGGGATTGCGACTTGCCATCAGTGTGTGGGTGTTGGATATGGCCAAGGCGTTTTTGGCGGTTTTGATTGGAAATTGGATTGGTGGTGCAACATTTGGCGCGTGGTGCGGTTTTGCGGCGATGGTTGGACATTGTTTCCCGGTTTGGTTGCGTTTTCATGGGGGCAAGGGCGTGTCGTGCCTGTTTGGGATTTTTTTGGCCGTCAATCCGTTGATGTTTATTATTTGCGGAATTGAATGGTTGATTGTGGCGTTGGGGTTTGGGTATTCGTCACTGGGGGCAATCATAGTATTTTGCCTTGCACCAGTGTTGGGGTTCGCGATTTCGGCGGGCGTTGGGTTTGCGTTTTTGGCGATGGCGGCGCTTTGCCTGTATCGGCATTTGGAAAACATTGGGCGCCTGGTTGGTGGCACCGAATCAAAAATTACATGGAAATGGAAGAAATAAAACTATTTGCGCTTTATTTTTGACCAAATTTGTGGTATAATGGCACATGTTAAGAGGGAGATTTTGCAAATGAAAACTTTGTTATTCGTGTCGCTTTTGGTCGTGCCATGTATGGCAATGGCGGATTTGCGTGACCCGCGCGTCGGCGCAACCAGCATGGTTGCAAGTCGTCTTGCGCCCGCGCAGGGCCGGGCGATTGTTGCATCGAAAAATCAAATTACTATGCCGGATGTGTCGATTAGTACGGAACCACGTTCGCCGAGTATTAAAGATGACGATGTAAAACCGTCTTATCCGGCGGCAGATGTGGAAAAGGATAATCGTGATGCGGAACGTGCCGCGTGTTTGAATAATAATATCGGAATAGGGAACACCTTTGTTTGGGCATCGAAATACAGCAACACGAACAGTTATGCCACAATGCAGGAAGATTTGGAAAATCCCGAAAACAATGTTTGCTTTGTAAAGGTTGATTTGAAATCTGCGGATGGGCGCGTGAATATGTCCGATATCCCAAGTCGATATTTCCAATGGGGGTATAATATAAACTGTGGTTCATGGGTCGATGAAGAAATGTTGCGCCAACGTATTTTGGATGCGAAAAAATCGGGCCGGACATGGGCGACCGTTGGTGGTGCGGTTGGTGGCGCCGCGGTTGGTGTTGGGGCGATGGAACTGTTTGGAAATAAACTTATTGGTGGCAAGGTCCAAGGGCAAAAGAACGAAAAATTGTCAGAATCACAAAAGGCCCAATTGTTAAAGACCCAATTGTCGTCTTTGAAACAAAGTGATAAGAAACGTTATGATGAGTTTAGGACAGAGTTGATAAAATTTCGGGATGCGTGCAAAAAATACAAAGATGATACGGGCAGTACGTATAGTAAATGTGACGAAATAGCATATGAAGATTTGTTGGCTATATAGTGTTGTTCGTATATATAAATATGTAAAACACCCAATCGGGTGTTTTTTCTTGTGATTTGTGACAAAATGTATAGTATGTGCGATATGGACGATTTGTTTAAACATCTTTTGATTCTGCGATCGCCGGGGATTGGACCGGTTGCGTATGAAAAATTGCTGCGCCGATTCGGGTCGGTGGATGCGGTGATTGAATCGCTGTGTCCGCCGGTGGAATTGCGTGATGCGGTTATGCGCGAAATTGACGCGGCGACGCGTATGGATATAAAGTTTGTCTTTGATACGGATGAATATTATCCGAACGCGTTGCGGCGCGTGAAAAATCATCCGCCGATTTTAACCGTGCGGGGAAATATCGAAACAATGCGTTACGAATCGGTTGCGATGGTTGGAACGCGTCATGCAACGGCGGCCGGAATGGAATTTATGGCGAATATGGCGACCGCATTCGCCCAGCATAATATATGTGTTGTGTCGGGCATGGCAATTGGAACCGATTCGGCGGCGCATGTTGGGGCACTGCGCGCGCGTGGGAATGTGAATACTATTGCTGTGCTGGCGGGTGGGGTGGATTATATTTGGCCGCTTGAAAACGAATCACTTTATTACGAAATTTTGGAACGCGGTGCGGTGGTAAGTGATATGCCAATCGGATTCGTGCCAAAGGGAACAAATTTTGTGCAACGAAATCGAATCATTGCCGGAATTGGTGAAAAACTTATATTATCCGAAGCAGATTTGAAATCGGGCAGTATGAAAACCGCCGAATTTGCCCGCGAATATGGGCGTACGGTTTATGCGGTGCCGTCACATCCGGCCGATTCCCGCGCCGCAGGACCAAATTCACTGATTCGGTCGGGCGCGGCGATTTTGTGCCAAGGCGTATCAGATTTCTTTGCCGATGATGGAACAAAAGAAAAAAATCTGAAAAAATCCGAATCTGAAAATGAAATTTTGGATAAAATCGGAACCGTTCCACTGTCAGAATCTGTATTGGCAGAAATTGTCGGAAAAAATATTTCGGAAATTAAACGCGAACTCGTAATTTTGGAATTGCAGGGTTTGATTGAAAAACAAGATAATGGATACGTTCGTTTATAGGAAAAGTTGTGTCTATACAGTGTATATACAAAGCGCGGAAATCAGGGGTAAAAACGAATCGTGTCAAAAAATAAATTTCAAAAAATTGGCGAAGATTTGGTTGCAAATGAAAATCAATTTTATAAATTGTTTTGCGTAGAAAGGTTGGTTCGTAAATTAATGGTATCAGCGAGAGAGTAGAGTGTAGGGAACATAAAAAGGCGTCAAATTAAATTGGTTGATTGGGTTTGACGTTTTTATGCGGGTGGCTTTTGCATACTTCGCGTTGGGACTTTGCAGGAAACTCTTTGAAAGGAAGGAAAGGAGAAACGGCATGCAGGTGGCAATTCTTAACAAACAGGTTTCGGTGGATGCAATACGCGAATGTATTGCGACCAAAATGGATGCGGCCTGTTTTACTTCGTGGATTGCGCCGTTGGGTATAACTGTGTCGGATTCTGAATTGGTATTTAATGCGCCAAATCAATTTACCGCGGATTTTGTTAGAACAACATATTCAAATATATTAAATGCGGTTGCGTCCACGTATGGTTTGACGGCGCGCATTTCGGTTGCAAATGTTGCCGCGCGTATGGTCAAAACCGCGAACGACAATAATTCGCAAACATATACTGCGCCGGCCACAACAAATGATGCCGGCGATTTTGATTCCTTTGTTTCGTCCGAAGAAAATTCGTTTGTTGTGTCGGCGTGTAAAAAAATGGCGGCGGGAACTGCAACGTTTTCACCGCTGTTTATTTATGGGGGCCCGGGCTGTGGAAAATCTTTGCTTGCACGGTGTATAAATTCGGCGGCGCGTGGGCGCACAATTATGATGTCGGGGGCGCAATTTGTTTCGGAATTTGCGCGCGCGTTGCATGACCGCACAATTTTCGCGTTCAAAGATTACTGTCGCAATTGTGATACATTTATTATGGATGATGTTCAGGTTTTGTCCGGAAAACGCGCGACATGTGATGAATTCTTGCAATTGATTATTGATTTGCGCGGGGCGGGTAAAAATATCGTTTTGGTTGCGGATGCGGCGCCAAGTAATTTAACCGGTTTTGATCATCGGGCGCAATCACTTTTGGCATCGGGATTGGTTGCGGATGTCGTGGCACCATCGCGCGCGGTTCGTGCAAAGATGTTTGAACGCGCGGGTGTTGATTCGGCGGTTGCAAATATGATTGCCGGGCGCATACTTTCTGATGGTCATGTGATTGCGGGTGTGTTAAATAAAATAAGTGCGTACCGTGAAATCATGGGTGAAGCAATTGATGAAAATGTCGCGGAACGCATTTTGGCGGATACACTTAAAAAATCACATTCGCCAATTGCAATTGTGAAATCCATGTGTGAAAAATTGGGTGTGTCATATGACGCGGTTTGTGGAACGGGGCGTGCGCGTGCGTTGGTTTTGGCACGTCAAATGATGATGGTCGTGCTTAAAAATGCAACCGGATTGTCACTTAGTGAAATCGGGCAATATGTTGGTGGGCGCGACCATGCAACCGTTATGTATGGAATTGATAGAATTGAAAAATTAAAGGCGGGCGAT
Source organism: uncultured Pseudomonadota bacterium (assembly GCA_900313105.1). Classification (GTDB taxonomy): domain Bacteria; phylum Pseudomonadota; class Alphaproteobacteria; order Rs-D84; family Rs-D84; genus Enterousia. The sequence continues at coordinate 22,711 of OMPY01000005.1, read as the reverse complement.
TTGGTTTTGTCCGCACAACTTTCACAAATGATTGATGAATATAAATAATCGTTTTGTCTTTCGCACTTTTTGTGATAGAATATAGGGAAAAGTAAGGAGCGAGAGAATGAAAAAATTGCTTGTGTTTTTTATGGTTTTGTTTGGAATAAGTTTGGGCGCGATGGCGGAGTATTTGGGTGATTGTGCGTTAAAACCGTCTGATTTTGATAGTGATTCACCATATGCGGTTTATTTCGGAACTGGTAAAGATATCCCGAGTTCGGAGTGTGAGGATTATTTTAATGTAGTGAAAGATGAGTTATATCAATTGCAAGAGGGTGGAAATATTGCTTATTTTGTCGTGATTGGTAGTGCTGATCGTCAGGGTGATGAAAATGGATATGATAATGATGCGTTGTCTGGTCGTCGTTATGATTATGTGAAAAAATACATTTTACCATCAGGCACCGAAGCTAAAGATAAAGCTTGGGTTGCGGGAAGTGCAAGTAATCAGAAGTTTGATCCTGATTATATTGATGATTGGCAATATCGTAGCGTTTATATTTACCCAGTGTGGAAGCGCCCGACATGTACTGAAGAATTGATTAACGGCATAAATGATAATATCGCCAAATTGAAAAAGGCCAAAGAGGAATATCCAAAACAAGCAACAGAAATAGATAAGATATTGGGTAATTATAGTAAAGCACTTGATTTGTGCGATGAGGTGGGCAAAAAATTGGGGGCGACAGATTATGAAGCATTGACAAATTATTTGAAAGATGCGATTGTTCTTATAAATAAATCGAGCATAAATTTTGGAATCACTGATGTTACGATAAGTTCGACGGATATCGATACACATTATTATAACCTTAGCCGGATGCGCGACGGTTTGAAACTTTCCGTGTGGCGGGATGAAAACGGGAACTTTAATACCGCACGGTTGATTTCCGATTCGGTTGCCGGGGTTGTTTTGGGGACCGTTGGCGGAATCGTGACAAGTAAACTTGTTAAAAAGAATCAATTAAAGAAAGGTTTCGAAGATTTATATTGTGCCATCGGTGGTCAGGCGGTTGCCGAATATGGCGATGATTTTACCGTTGGAATGCGATAGAAAAAATCCCGAATTTCGGGATTTTTTATTTTCTTTTGGTGTTTTTCGGATAGAACATTCTGTTCCGTATCTCTACCTGATGTTGAATATCTGTAAATGTTTCATGGTCAAGACTTGGATTCTTGGTATCAATACCGCCATCGGGGAATACACGAAGCATCCATGTTTTTGTTTGTGGGGCTGAATCGATTGGGCGTTGATATTCAAGGACTATACAAGGGTGTTTTTCATTAAACAGCGCACAGTGTATTATTATTGCCTTTACATGCACACTTGGGCAATCTATTGTTGTTATTGTTTCGTCTGGGGTTTTGCCGGTTTTTATTTCGTTGCCATTTTCGATTTTGCAAATTGGCAGTTCCTTGTGTTCAGACCAATGTGCCGGGTTTTCCTTAAGTTTCGGTAAATTTACATAATATACGCAATTGTATAATGGTTTGTTTTTTTGCATTATTCGTCCCCTTTTGTTTTTTTGTTCGCAAACGGGTGAAAGTATAACGCAAAAAAAAGTGGTGTCAATATATTACACAAATAAATCTTTGACGAATTGGGCGTGTTCGGTGATAAAGCGGAAACGGAATTCCGGTTTTTTACCCATAAGTTCCGAAACAATCGTGCGGGTTTTTTCCGTGTCTTCGGCGCCTTCGTCCGTGCGGGGGGGTAAATCAACCCGGACCAGGCGGCGCGTTTTCGGCGACATTGTTGTTTCCTTTAACTGGTTCGGCATCATTTCCCCAAGCCCCTTAAACCGTGATATTTCAACCTTTTTATTTTTATATTTCCCAGATGTTAGTTTTTCAAGTTCTTCGTCGGAATCGATATAGAACGATTCGGTGCCGTGTGTCAATTTATACAATGGTGGACAAGACAAATACAAATGTCCACCGTATATCAATTGTGGCATAAATTGGTAAAAGAATGTCATCAACAATGATGCAATATGACTTCCGTCGACATCGGCATCGGTCATGATGATTATTTTATCATAGCGCAATTTTGCATCGTCCCAATTTTTGGCGGTGCCGGCACCGATAATATCGATTAAATCATTTAGTTCGCGGTTGTTACCAAACTTTTCATCCGAATTTGATACGACATTTAACACCTTGCCGCGCAGTGGCATAATCGCCTGGGTTGCACGGTCGCGTGCCTGTTTTGCGGTGCCACCCGCCGATTCGCCCTCTACAATAAACAACTCTGTTCCCGCAACGCCATGCTTGGAACAATCGGCAAGCTTCGCCGGCATACGAATGCGTTTGGTCGGGGTTTTGCGTGCAACCTCTTTGACCTGTTTCACGCGAATACGCGCGTTGGCAAGGTTGACAATAAATTCGAGTAATGTGTTCGCCGTTTTCGGGTCGGATGCCAAAAACATTTCCCATGGGTCACGCAGCGCGTTTTCAGTATATTTCGCAATTTCGGGGTTGGAAAGTTTTTCCTTGGTCTGGCCCAAAAATTGCGGTGTTTTATAGAACACGGAAACAATCGCCGCGACCGAATCAAACACATCTTCGCCGATTATATTCGCCGCAGATTTGTTATTTACTTTTTCCCCATACGCCTTTATCCCGCGGGTGATTGCAGATTTGAACCCGGTTTCGTGTGTGCCGCCGTCAATTGTTGCGATGGTGTTGCAATATGATGCGAAAAATCCATCGTCCGATGCCGCGCCGTTTTCGTCGGTTAAAAAGGTTAACGCCCATTCCACACGGCCGGAATCGTCCGGAAAATCAACGGTGCCGGAAAAAAGTTTCGGTAAAATCTTTGGCTTGTCATGGGTCTTTTCATCCAAGAAATCCGCCACCCCGTTCGGATAGTAAAATGTCGTGTCGGCCGGAATTTCCATGTCGGCGGTAAGTAATTCGGGCGCACAGTGCCAATCAATTTTTACACCGCGTGAAAGGAATGCCTTGGCCCGTGCCATGCGGTAAATTTTTATCGGTTTGAAAACCGCCGATTCGCCAAAAATTTCGTCATCAATGGTAAAGCGGATACGTGTGCCGTGCGCCTTGGACGGATTGCCACGTGACATTTTTGTTGTGGGTTTGCCACGGGAAAAAGATTGGTGCCATTCGTAACCGTCACGCGCAATCGTCACAACCATTTCGGATGATAGTGCGTTGACAACCGCACTGCCCACGCCATGCAGGCCGCCACTGGTTTTATAAACATTATTATTAAACTTGCCGCCTGAATGCAGCGTGGTAAGTATAACCTCAAGTGCCGATTTTCCAGGGAACTTTGGATGTTCGGCAACCGGGATTCCGCGACCATCGTCGGTAATTTCAATTGTTTTTGAATCAATCAAGCGGACGGTAATTTTCTTGGCAAAGCCGGCGACGGCTTCGTCAATCGAATTGTCCATAATTTCAATCGGCAAATGGTGCCACGCCTTTTCGTCCGTGCCACCAATATACATCCCTGGGCGCAGACGGACGGGTTCCAATCCTTCCAGTACCTGGATATCCGATGCATCATAAGAATGTGAGTTTTGTTCTGTCATAGCCATATTATTATACCATAATTTTGTTCGGTGCAAGCCCATAAATAAGAATTTTAGGGGCTTGATTTTATTAAAACGCGGACTATATTTTGTTTAAATAGAAATACGGACGTATAAAAATGAATAAAAATCCTTATGAAGTTTTGGGTGTGGCGCGCGATGCGTCGGATGCCGATATTAAAAAGGCATATCATAAATTGGTTTTAAAATATCATCCTGATAAAAATCCGGGGGATAAAACCGCCGAAGAAAAATTCAAGGAAGTAAATAACGCATTTGATATACTAAAAGACCCGCAAAAACGTGCGGCATATGACCGGTACGGCGATGCGGCGTTCGCGGGCGGAAATGGTGCGTCGGCCGGTATGGGTGGAAATCCGTTTGGAAACGGGGCGTTCCACTTTGATATGGGCGGTGGCGCGGGTATGGAAGATATCTTGCGCGAAGCGATGCGTGGATTCGGATTCGGTGGTTTTGATGGGGCTGCGCGCGGTGGACAAAGTGCCCAGGCACGCGGGCGCGACTTGCTGGACGAAGTGGTGATAAGTTTGCGCGATGCGTATTTTGGAAAGACGCATACTGTGAAATTTGCAAGTAATGTAAAATGTGAAAAATGTAATGGATACGGAACGGCGGATGGAAAACCGGCGCCCGTTTGTCCGCGTTGTCATGGGACGGGGTATGTGAATATGCAACGTGGGTTCTTTGCAATGCAAACACCGTGTCCGGAATGCAATGGACTTGGGCATAAAATTGATAAAAAATGTTCTGAATGCGATGGGACGGGTGCGGTGCACAAAAACCGAACGATTGATGTGAAAATTCCGGCGGGAATCGAAGACGGCGCGCGACTAAGATTGGCGGGCCAGGGCGAAGCCGGCGTGAACGGTGGGCCCGCGGGTGATTTTTACCTGGATGTACGTGTGAAACCGGATAACCGCTTTGAACGCGACGGGGCAAATTTGATTATGCATGTCGATTTGCCGTTTACAACACTTGCATTGGGCGATGAAATAGAAATTGAAACAATCGATGATAAAAAATTGTCGGTCAAGGTGCCGGCGGGAACGCAAGTGGGCGAAAAATTACGTGTGCGCGGACATGGTATGCCGACGGGGCGTGGGTCATCATTTGGCGATTTGTATATCAGTATCGGTGTTGTAATCCCAACAAAACTTACCGAAAAACAAAAGAAAATTTTAACCGAATTTGCCGAAACAAAAAGTGCGAAAAAGGGCTGGTTCTAAATCCGCCTATACGCCGGATATGTGCGTATAGAGCAAAAAAATGCGCCGAAAAATTGGCGCGTTTTTTCTTATTTTATTTTCTTTAGTTTTTGTGCAAAATCACGCGTGTATGAAACCGCGGACCAAAGACTTGCCACCAATGCAAACCAAAGTGCGAATATACCAATGTTTGGTAATGCGTAAATTGCGTAAACCAATGCGGTGCCGTCTGATGCGCCGGTTATGGACGCGCCCAATGCGAACAGTGCAAGGAACGCGGTTATCGAAATCATCTGCATCGCGGTTTTGATTTTTCCCATTGAAAAACGTGCGTGTGGAACGGGCATAGGAATCTTTTGCGTGCCCAAAAATTCGCGCAGGCCACTGATATACAATTCGCGCGCAATCATTATTATGATTGGAATTACCGTAAACCAAACCGGCATCATAATACATAATAATACAAATGTGTTCACAACCAATAACTTGTCACCGATATGATCCATAACCCCGCCAAGTTTCGTGCATACATCATATTTGCGTGCAAGGTATCCGTCAAAGAAATCGGTAAGTGCCGCGATTAAAAATAATATAAGTGTCGTCATATACATTCCCGACATCAATGTTCCAATGATTGCAAACGATGCAAAAATTCTAAAAGCCGATAAAAAATTTACGAAAAATTTCATTTTAATCTCCTTTGGTTTTTTGTGTGTGTATTATAGCATATATTTAGTGAAAATGTTCGTATATTTTTTTTGCGGCCGTTTCCCCAAGGCCCGGAACGCGTTTTAGTGTTTGAATGTCCGCGTCCATAATTGCGCGCACGGAACCAAAATGATTCAATAATAATTTTTTTCTCGTTGGACCAATGCCTTCGATTTCATCAAGGCATGAACCGGTCATTGCCTTGGCACGGGTGGTGCGATGATATGTTATGACGAAATGGTGCGCTTCGTCACGGACACGGCGCAATAATAAAAATAATTTTGAATCTTTTGGCATGTCGCGATATTCCGTGCCGTCCGGCATTATAAAGTGTTCATCACCATTTCGGACTTCGCCCTTTGTCACGCCAAGAATTGGGATGTTCGGTGCGGTTTGGTGCGCGATGTTCCACTGGGCACGACCGCCATCAACAATTATTAAATCGATTTCAGGACTGTTTTGAACGGCGCGTTCCACAAATTCCGCCATCATCGCAATATCGTTTCCGGCGCGTGCGCGGTCGCGTAATTTGAAATGGCGATATCCAGATTTTATAAATCCGTCGTGGCCAAATGTTATCATCGCACCAACGGGATTTGTTCCAAACAAATGTGAATTATCAAACACGCCGGCATAGGTTATTTTTTTACCAATCCATTTTTCCATTTCGATTATTGTGTTGTTCCAATCGGTTTCTGAATTTGCTCTATACGCCGGATTCGTGCGTATACCGCGAATTGATGTTTTTGTCATTGCGGAAATTTTATCGCGTAAAATTGCGGCGTTTTCAAAATCCATTTTTTCCGAACATATTTTCATTTGTGTTGATAATTCATTTATGATTGGTTCACTATCGCCCGTCAAAATCCGTCGTGCAAGTTTTACATTTTCGTCATAACCCGGAACATCTTGTGTGCATGGTGCGCTGCATCGGCCAATTTGATAAAGCAGGCATGGACGTGCGCGATTTTTCATAAATGTATCCGTGCATGTTCGAATACGACAAACCTTTTGAATCATTTTTATTGTGTCGTTTAGTGCGTGAACCGATGGATATGGGCCGTATACATCGCGACGCTGGGATATTTTTCCGCGGAATTTTAATAAACGTGGGTATTTGTGATTGGTAAGTGCCAACATGGGATACATTTTCCCATCGGTTAGCATAATGTTATATTTTGGTTTTTCGGTTTTTATCGTTTTTTCTTCAAGTATAAGTGCATCTGATTCCGTAGGTGTGATTTCCCATTCGACGCGCGCGACAAGTGTGCGCATAACCTGTTTATGCAATTCCAATTTTGAAATATCGACATATTGATGCAACCGATTCGATAAATTTTTGGCCTTGCCAACATAAAGCAAATTCCCGTCCGCATCATACATGCGGTAAATGCCGGGGGAATTTGGCGCATTTTTTATTAAATCACAGAATTGAATATTCATATCTTTTATGATAAAATAAAAGAAATTAAATAGCAAATAAAGGATTGAAAAATGAAAATGGAATCTGGACGTTCAATGATTGAAATGTTAGGGGTGCTTGCCATCATGGGTGTGTTGACGGTTGGCGCAATCGGGCTTATATCCACCGCGATGCGGACGCAAAAACGCAATACGGTAAACGAAGAAGTGTTGCAAATGGTGACCGGCGTGCGCCAATTGCTTGGTGAATATGACGATTTTTCGCACATAGATAACACGACGATATTTGGTGCAATCGGTATGTCGCCGAAAAATCCATATGGCGGAACGTATGAATTGGCGGTTGACCCGGCAAACTATCGGCAATTTGTTGTGACGATAAATGGTTTGTCCCGTAATGATTGCGAATATTTTATAACCAAGGCGTGGTCTGATTCGGTTGGGTATTTGGCGACCGATGGTAAACAGAGTGGGGCAAGTGGAAATTGCCGTATGGAAGACGGTAAAAATGTCGTCAAAATAACATATGGTGAATGATTCTGATGGCGGATTCCGTGACTGTTTCGGCGGTGGAAGATGGAACAAGGCTTTTGCGGTGGTTCGGACGAAATTTTCCATCAATGCCGCATCGTGAATTTTATCGGCTTTGTCGTGGGGGGCAATTGCGCGTAAATTCGGCGCGTTGCAAGGGAACAGAGATTTTGCATGTTGGCGATGTTATTCGTATCCCGCCAACAATTCGTAGATTTGCCGAAGTGCCGAAAAAGACCGAATCTGGGGAACAGTTTTCTTTGTCAGATTTGGAAAAATTGCGGCATGCGATAATTTATAACGATGATGATATTGTTGTTTTTAATAAACCCGCCGGTCTTGCCGTCCAAGGGGGCAGTGGTATTAGAAAATCAATCGATAAAATGGCGGCGGCGCTCTTTCCGTATTATAAAATTTCACTTGTGCATCGGTTGGACAGGGAAACCAGTGGTTTATTGGTTGTTGCAAAAAATCAAAAGGCGGCACAGGTGCTGTCACGTGCCTTTCAGAGTAAAAGTGCGAAAAAGGAATATGTCGCGTTGCTAAATGGTGATGTGAAAAATTCACATGGTATTATTGATGATTATTTATTAAAGGGCCGTGTGTTTGATGGCCCGGAACGTGAAAATGGAACGGGCGCGCGTCCCGTTCATGCGATTACGGAATATCGTGTGTTGTCGCGTGTCGGTGGGGCGTTGACCTGGATCGCGTTTTCGCCAAAGACCGGGCGCACACATCAATTGCGGCTGCATAGTGCGTTTGTGTTGAATGCGCCAATTGTTGGCGATGACCTTTATGGGCGAAATAAAAAAATGCCGGACGGTTTGGAATCTATGTTTGCAACAAATAATTTATTTTTGTTCGCGTATAAAATTACATTTCAACATCCGTCCACGGGGCGTATGGTGACCTTTCGCGCGCCGGTGCCTGATTTTATGACGGCGGTTATGAAGTTGTTGGAATTTGAATTACCATAGGGTAAAAATATGACAAAGAAAAAAAGAAAATTTTTTGTTTTTGCACGTGCGATATTTTTATTCTTTGCGGTGTTGATTGTTGCGGTTGTTGCGGCGCTGTCGAAAATGGATATGAATGTTTTGCGGAAAAATTTACTTGAAGTGTTGCGGACGTCGACGGGATTGCAAATCGAAATTATGGGCGATGTTTCGTGGAAATTATCTTTGCGACCGCGTGTGACGATGCGGAATGTCACCGTTCCAAATGTTGCCGGTGCAAAGCATAAAAATTTATTAGAGGCCGAAACCATAGAGGTGAATCTTGATTTAATTTCGCTGTTTTCAAATCGTCCAACAATTCAACGCGTTCGTGTAAATGATGCGCATGTTTATATTGATAAAAATTCCAAAGGTGAATTGATTTTGCCGAAAGTTGGGCCGGATGATAAATCGTCCTATACGCCGGATTCCGCCGTAGAGAAAGTTCCGGGTATAAATATACGTTATGTTGCGGCGTCGGATACGCGTGAATATCGTGGGTGGATAAAATTAGATGAAACTAACTTAATACCGTTTATTATTTCGCTTGATAAATATAATGCGGAACGGAAAGTTTATCCTGTGAATTTTGCGTTTTCATCAGATGGTGATGCGTTGACGGCGAATGTCGCATTAGAGGGGACAAGTAAGATTCCAATAGATTTTGTTATCAAAGGTGATATCCCGGATATTCGTCCGATTGGAAAATTGCTGAATCTTGATTTTCCAAATATGCCGGATATGCATGTTGATATTTCGGGTGGGTTGGACGAAAAAAAATTCACGTTGCGGAAATCATCGATTTCTGTGCGGGGCAGTGATATACAATTTTCAGGCAGTATAAATTGGGCAAAGAAAAAACATGATATAACTTTGAATTTGTCATCAAAGAAAATAAATTTGAAAGAATTGTTCCCGGAACTGTACGGTGGTGTGCGGCCAAAAAATCGTGAATTAAATGTCTTTCATGACATGCCGCTGTTTGGGAAATATATGTATGATAATCAATTGTCGATAAATGTTGATTTGGGAAAATTTATTGTCTATCGCAATTTGTCGCTTGATAAATTCAAGGTAAAATTTACTGCACGCGATGGACGTGTTCGCGTTGATGCGAATACTGTGTTTGCCGCCGGAAATATCAAGGCCGCGATTGATGGGACGGTTGAACCGGATGGGCATTTGTATTTAGAAATGGGCGGAATTGGAAGTGGTATTACCGTTGGTCAGATATTAAAACAAATAAATATAAATAATTTTATATCTGATTTACCACTTAGTTTTGAAACATATGTGCGTGCCGATGGTTTTGATATGTCGGGCATAATGCATACAATAACGGGGCCGGTTCGTGTGTATTCAACCGCGCAGGGTTATGCGCATTCCGAATTGGTTTCGTATATGTATGGTGCAGATTTCCTTACCACATTGCGGCACAGTATCCAAGATATGTTTACGTCCGATAAAAAATATAATCAAATGACCATAACCGGCGCGGTGGCAAATCTGATGTTGCGCGATGGTGTGGCGGATGTGAAAAACAGTGTTGCCATTGAAACAAATGCGATAAATATCCGCCTTGGGGGCGACATAAATTTAGGTGATGAAACATTGAATCTTTCACTTACGACCGTGCCGGTGCGCGGGATAAAGTTGTCAATCACCGGCAGTGTTGTGAACACAATAACCATAACCGGAAATATGGCGGAACCAGATATTCAAATAAGTGGTGCCGCCGTCGCGGGCAAGGCGCTTTCGGCAACGGGGCTTGGGCTGTTGCTTGCGCCGATTACGGGTGGATTAGGACTTGTTGCGGGTGCAGGTGTTGGATTACTTGCCGGGGATTTGTTGGAAAATTGGTTGGCGGATAATCATCCATGTGAAACTGCCCTTGAAAAAGGTGCGGCCGTGCATCGTCATGACCCCGAATGGATGCGGGAAACGGCCGAAGATTTGGCGAACAGTGTTTTGAATAAGTCCGCAAAATAATAATTTTTGTCAATATGTGCGGGCGTGTCTTTTACCCTTGCACCGAATCGGCATTTTTTGATACAATAATCCCCAGGAATGTAGAAACAGGAATAACAAACAGGAGTGTGAAATGGAATTTTCTGTGTTTCGTCAGGTTTTGATTCGTGCACTGGGGCACATGCAATCGATTGTGGAAAAGCGCGCGACTTTGCCGATTTTGATGAATGTAAAGTTGGATGTTTCGGACGATTTGGTGTTGTCTGCGACAAATGTTGATTTGGAATTGATTGAACATGTTGCGGCGGATGTGACATTGGGCGGTAAAATAACCGTGCCGGTTCAGATGCTGTATGACATTGTGCGCAAATTGCCGGACGATGCCGAAATTTCGTTCAAGCAATCGGGTGATTCATTGGTGGTGTCCAGTGGTCGCGCCGTGTTCCATTTGCCGACATTGCCGGCGGAAAATTTCCCGGCCATGGCGGGCAGTAATTTAACAACCAAGTTCCAAATGACAACGGGGGATTTGGCGCACCTTATTAACCAAACAAAGTTTGCGATTCCGACCGATGATGTGCGTTATCATTTGGGCGGTATTTATTTTCATATTGCAAATGACGACGGTTCGAACAAATTGACCGCGGTTGCGACAGATGCCCAGCGTATGGCCTTGTGTGCGATGCCGGCGCCGGCGGGGTCTGCGGAAATGCCGTCTGTGATTTTGCCGCGGCGCGTGATTGGTGAATTGTCAAAGTTATTAGAAGACGCAACAGTTGACGATGTAAATGTCGAACTTTCGGATACCAAGGCGCGCTTTACAATCGGGGCGGCGATTTTGACAAGTAAACTTGTTGATGCGCAATATCCGAATTATCGCGTTGTTATTCCAAAGGGCAACGATAAAATCGCGATTATGGACCGCAAGCAATTCCTTAACGCCGTCGATTTGGTTTCGGTGGCCAGTGTTGACAAGACGAAATCGGTGCAGTTGACTTTTTCAATGAACAAATTGGTTGTCAATGCGTCAAGTCCGGATGCCGGAACCGCGACCCAGGAATTAGATGTCGAATATAATGGTGATGCATCGTTCACGGTGACGTTTAATGTGAAATTCCTTATGGATGTTGCGGGCCAGGTCGAAGGTGAAAAATTCCAAATGGAAATGCAGGACCCGCTTTCGCCAACGATTATCAAGTCCACGAACAAAGACACGGACGCGTTGTTCATTCTTATGCCAATGCGGATGTAGGTTATAGTGGTCTGTGTTAGTTAAAACGGCGCGGACGCGCCGTTTTTTTGTCGTCATACCGCCGAAAGGCGGTATCTCCTCGTCACAGTTGAAACCACAAGATACCGCGTGAAATCACCCACAAAAAATGTTGCACATTTTTTGTGGGGCCCGATACCGCGGTATGACAGGGAATTTTACTATAAAATAATTTTGCAAAGAAATATAAATTTGCATCAATCATCAAAATACCCTTGACCCGATTCGGTGATTTTTGATAAAATAACTTTGTCGATGGGTGTTCTGTCGACGGGGTGTAACGACCCATTTGTACTCGGTGTCCGTGGGGACAAAAAACACCTCCAACCATGATGGGTTGGAGGGCGGTGAATATATCGAATAAGCCCACTATTTTCCGAGTACTATAGTCGTTAACCTCCAACCACTTGAGTCGTTTCGGTGGTTTTTTGTTGCATTAACAAATGGAAAAAATGGGAAAGGAGGCACAAATGCGAAACAAAATATTGACTGCGGGTGTTGGTTTGGCGGTTTTGGTTACTATGACATGTGCATCGTTTGCGACGGACGATGCGACAAAGAAAAAAACGGTGACCAGTCAAAAATATGTTGACGATATTGCGGCAACCAAGCAAACAAAACTGTCGGCCCAGGGTGGTGATTATGCGGTAATATATCCGAACAGTGAAAATAACGAGGCCGATGGTGCGGTGACGGCGCGTCCAATTATTAATTATATTGAAGATGCCGATTACGAAGGTGAATTGATAACGGCGGGTGCGGTAAAGACGGCATTGGATGCGAAACAAGATCGCATTGATGGTAATTCCACCCTTAATGGCAAGGTTATAACATACACCGGTACGGTTGGGCAAACGGGAACGCGTGATGTGTATAACGATTCGAATTCTTATTCGGGTCAAACGGGTGCATTGGTTGCGGCGGAACATGTGAATGCGGGTATTGCGAACGGATTTAATGCGCATTTAACATGTAACGCGTGGGAAGGTAATTATACCGCGCAAACGGACCCAACGGGTGAACATTGTTTGACATACAGTGTGAATACATTAAGTGGAACATATATGCCGGAAAACCAATAATAACAATTGGGGGTGAAAATGGGAAAGATAATATATTCGATATTTTGTGGTGTTGTGATAATTGGTGTGTCACACGCGGACCCGTTAAAAACGGTGACATCACAAAAATATGTCGAAGATACATTGGGGGATAAACAGGCGGTGTTCGTGGCCAAGGATGGTGACAAGGTTGTGACATATACCGGTTCGGCGGGGGCCGCGGGCGAACGTGATGTAATTATGGATGCCGCGGATGTGACAACGGGCAATACGGGTATTATGACGGTGGACGCATTTGAACCATGGGATAAACAAAATGTAGTGTTAAACATACCGGCGACAAATGTTATTACGGCGACGGCCAATAATGGTAATATTAGTTCACGACATATATATGATACACAAACGAATAAGTTTGTGGATGGATTGGTGGATGCGGGCACGGTAAACGCGGCGATAATAAGTGCGGTAAATAATGAATTTACGCAAGTATCGGCGGGTTTTTTGATAAACGATGCGCCGATGGCGACATTACAAACGACACTAAATTTACCAACCAAGGATAATGGTATTGGATCTTGTTATAAACGCCAAAATAACGGGCAAACGGGTAATGATGGTGGTGGAACGGCCAATCAATGCACAAGGGCGCAATTAAACGGCCTTGGGCGGGGTGAATGGATAACGCGATTTGCGGATTTTGATGTTCGTGGTGCCAGTGTTTGCAGCAATATAACCCCACCGGATTCAATGAAATATGACCAATCGCCCGAAGGTGATCCGTATTATAACGCTGGATATATTGCAAGTGATTCGAATGATATATCCACGTTGAATGGCCAATGGACGTCGCAAACGGGTGGTGGAACATTGGCATCGGATGAGTATCGTTGTTGGTGTAAATTAACATCGCCTGCGGCTTCGCCCTGGGTGATCTACAACACGAGCAGCTCGGCGTCTGTCTGTGCACTCGACTGCGCGCACAACTGCGCGGGCCTCGTTCGGACCCGTGCTTGGTTCCGGGGTGCGGTGTTCGGTGGGGTCGCGCAATGATGTTAATGGGGGGCGTGGACGGTTGTTAAAAACGGTTGCGAAATGCAACCGTTTTTTTAGTTCCCCTTCGCTGGCGAAGGGGATTTCGCACCGCGAACTGCGCGGGGCGAGTTCTCCTCCATTGGAGGAGTACCCGAAGGGGGAGGTGGTTAGAGTATTCGTTATTTATTTCATATTTTCTAACCACCCCGCCCAGTTCCACTAGGCACCCCTCCACAGGAGGGGAACTCTGCTCTCTGGAATAATTTTGTAATTATAAAAATATTAAAAACCACTACTCACTAACCCCTGCCTCGCCGTAGCCTTGGCGTAGGCGGGACTTGCACTTTCCACTATCTATGGACAGGTGGCGATTTGATCCAAAACATTTTGAACATCGTCATTGATTGCGACCGTCACTTCGCGTTGCAGTCCGTCAATGTATGTCCAATAAAACGGTGATGCTTCGAATTCTGGACTCATATTCCACAAATCTACAAATGGTGCCAGCATCGCGGTAAACCATTGCCGCCCGCGGCACAGGCATCCGTTGCGGACGTCCGCGATTGTTGCCGCCGTTGCGGTGCCGGAATACTTTTCATCGATTTCCGCGTCCGACATCATTAAACAACGACCGCCGATGTTATAGAAATTTGCATCGTCCGCCAAAAATTTATAAATCAATCCGTCCGACGCGCCGGCCTGTTTTAACGAATACTTCATACCTTCGGTGCAACACGCCGCCGCCGAACGCATCAACATTTTATAGCGTTCCAATAACGGCGCCGCCGCCACAGAATTTGCATCCAAATCGCCGGTTTGGTTCACGGTGAAAATAATTTCCGACATATTTATGGCGCGGATTTGCGGACTGCGCGGGGAAACGGTTTCACGAATAACGGGTTTGCGCCGCCAAATGTTGCATTCGGTTTCCGTTTCAAATGGGCAACCGTCATCAATGCCAATAACGCCGGCGCCAAACGCGTTTTGAACAGGAATTGTTAAATCCTGGGCCGTATAGCGTTCGTTGCAAGGCGTGCGGAATGTCGTTGTCATTGCAATATCCGGATCACGGTCGCATGTTTGAATATCGGTTGTGGTGACCGATGTGGTTTCTTTATTACCAAGTAATTCTTCGATACGCGCGTTGGTTGCGTTGATATCTTCGACCGTTTCGTTATAAAGTGTCACCAATTCCGTGTCGTCTGAATCGCGGATATAAAGTTCCGGCAAACGCTTTAACATCCAATCGCGAAAATCCTTGGTCCGGTAATCAGAAATCGAATCGTCCCAAATCGGAACGCCGTTGCGCCAATCAACGGTTTTGACATGCGCCGTCGGTTGATAGTTTCCGTTCGTGCCGTCCCAAACCGGTGGGCGATTGTCAATCGGTGCCGGCTTTATCGAAAGCAATTTTGCGTTGCGCATCGGCGTCAAGTTTGCCGCAGAATAACCCGTGGCGCGATTCGTTGCCATTGTGCGATTCGTTTTGCCGCGTGGCGTGTTTAATGTAAGGTCGCCGTGATTTATTTGAACACTTTGTTGACCATCGGTGTTGGTTGCGACAATTGAATATCCGTTGCCGCGATTGATTTCAACGCGCCCAGTATCGGACGTTTGTTCCACAACCGATGCGCCGGCGTTGCCCGAATCGGGTGTGTCGATATAGACGGTTGTTTGTTCATCACTATAAATTGCGGTGCCACCAGTGGCGACAGCATCGGCGGCCGGGTCGTATGTTATTGTTGCATCGTCCCATTCATATTCGCTTTCAGATGCGCGCGCCCCGCCGATTGCGGCCGCACACAACAGTAATGGTAAAATAAAAATTCTTTTTCTCATGTTTTGAATTATATCATAAATTAACCCTAAAAAAAAGATGAAAGTGAAATTCAATGTTGATATTTTTTGGGGATTATTTTATTTTTATTATGAAAGGAATTTTTTCGTTGCTGAAATTTTTTAAAATTTTGTTTGTGTTGTGTGTTTTGCCGCTTGGCGCGTATGCGTATCCGACGGGAACACAGTTCGGGGTCGGGCTTTCCGCGACAACGGGGCTTAACGCCTTTACGGGGTATGTGAATAAAAATGCCGAATCGTTTTGGGGTAAAAGGTTGGGATATCGAATTGACTTTGCCGGGACGAAAATTGTGCGTTCGGGGATAAATTCGGCAATTAATCATTTGGTGGACGACCGGAACATAAAAATCGGTGATTCCATATCGGTCAATGGCGCAGAGATAGAGGCAAAACATTTTGGCGGAATGTTGGATTTTTACCCGTTTGGTAATACTTGGTTCCTTGGTGGGTGGCGGATAAGTGGTGGATACTATGGCGGGAAATTTGATGCGACGGCGCATGTTGCGGGCGGTGATGAAAACGGCGAATTCGGCCTGGGGCATAATCGATACAGGTATGCGGACGGCGCGTTTCATGCGCGGGCAATGGCGGATTGGAAATATGATGGGCCGTATGTTGGAACGGGGTTCGATTTGGGCCTTGTTGCCGGGTTTAAGATTTATTTCGATGCGGGCGTTGTCTTTACGCGCAAGGTTGCGAAAATAGGTTTGGATGTGCCGGATGGGGATTTATTTAAATGGAATGGGTCTGATTGGGCGTTGGTTGACCCGGATGAATTGGAACAGGATAAACAAGATGCACTGCGTGATGCGCAGCGCGAAGCGGACAAGGTTAAATACTTTCCGATTGTAAAGTTGGGGTTGATGTATCGTTTTTAATCAAAAAAACTTGCGTTTTTTATATAATTCTTTTATTATTTGTCGCGTTAAATTAAACCAAAGGAATTAAAAATGGCATCTGTGACAGCAAATGATATGCGGGTTGGTTGGGTTATTTCCCACAATGGCCGGCGGTATACCGTGACATCAATTACCAAGGTTAAACCGGGCAAAGGCGGCGCGTTTGTTCAGGCGGACCTGCGCGATATTGATACAGGAAACAAGGGCGGTGACCGTTGGCGCGCCGAAGACAAGGTTGAAAAATTGATGGTCGAAGATGTGGAGTGCCAATATTTGTATTCCGATGGGACAGATGCGTATTTCATGAATCTGAATGATTACGAACAATTTACAATGCCACTTGATGCGCTTGGGGAACAGGTTAAATTCCTTGCGCCGGAAATGACCGTGAAAACCAATTTCGTCGAAGGTCAACCCGTGTCGATGAGTTTGCCAAAGACCGTAATCGCGACGGTCGAAGAAACCGAACCGGCGTTAAAGGGGCAAACCGCAACAGGCAGTGGCGGCAAGCCGGCAATTTTGGATAATGGCGTTCGCGTTCAGGTTCCTGTATTCATAGAGCAGGGCGAAAAAATTGTCGTGAATACAGAAACACTTGAATATGTTGAAAGGGCAAAATAAATTATAACAACACATCTGCGGGTTTTGGCAACGTCTTATGTAGGTTTAACTACACTTCGCCGTTGTCAGAACCCGCATCTGCATTATTCTAATTTATTTTTATAGTAGATAGTGTTGGTTTCCACTTCGCCGAGGTTTCGTGGAACGGGGATTGGTGAAACTGGCAAGTCGCGCCGGTTCGTTTTTTATTATTTTTTTGTTGACATTTGTTTGTTTTTGTATTATTGTTCGGGTTAGTTAAGGGGTTGTACATGAAGAAAATTTGGGAAAAAATTTTTGGTGCAAGGAAATCATCGGCAAACAAAAAGGCTGTTGCGACGTCTGGGGGTAATGTCGAAAATCTTGATGAATTGCGTCAATATGCCGAAAGTTTATATCATTTTGTTTGCGATTCTTGTGAGCCGATTTCTAATATGATGGAATCGTGCGGTCTTAGCGCATTGACAGATGAAAATGGGAATTTATTACCAGAGGTGGATAATTATCCAGAATTGAAAAAATTATTTCTTGAACGTGTGCACAAAAGACACGAACTTCAAAAGATATTGTATTCTCATCCTGAATTGTGGCGGCCAATCGAAGATGATGCATCCATGTATTATGATGAGAAGAAAATATGTCAACAGATTGACGCCGTGTATGATAATGATGCAAAGTATATTGAAGGTTTAAGACAAAAAATAGACCAATTAGCAAATAAACTTGGTGGTCATATCGATTTTGTATCTTTGCTGAAAGATAAAGATGCAGATTTGGGTGATGCCCCAAGTCAGGAACTGACGGATACAATGAATGAATATTATTATCTGTATAATTTGTACATTGATGCATTAGCGACGGTCGCCGATAAACAAGATAAGATTCTTTGGAATGCGGTGCCAAAAGTTATCAAAGATAAATATGTTCAATTTGTAAATGATAAAATGGTGGAAATTTTGGCATCTGATGACGAATTGACGTATTGTGTAAAGAATTTTGATTCCAATCAAACAGACCCTGATGCGTATGAACGTTTTGCAAAATTGCTTGAAAGAAAATTAAATTCCGGGATTTTCAAAAACGCAAAAAAACCAGTTAAAATTGAACTTTATCTTAATAAGTATGCAGGTGTAGGTGGGTTTTATAATGAAGCAAATGGTGAGATAAAATTCAATACGGCAAATTGGGGAATAACAAGTGCCAAATCGTGGGTGCAGGATGTTAATACCGTTGTTGGAACGATAAAACATGAAATTTTTGGTCACTATGCAAATGCTAATTTGTCGGAGTTGGGGTTGTATGGAACGCGTATGAAGGAATACATGTTGGGAATACAATCTTGCTCGCATAGTAATTTGGTGTCGGTTATGGATATCAAGACGATTGTGGCAAAGTCCCCTTGGTTGAAGCAGCATTATTCAATAAGTATGCCACCGCAAAAAGTTAGACAAGAAATGGATAAATACGGTTGGAAAATGTTTTCGACCGGGCTTCGCGATGATTATGATTTATATCAAGATTGTTTTGAGGAACGTTCGGCATGGCTTTTGAATCCGACACATGATATTGAACGCCAAATTGACGATTATCGGGCAAATCATGGGTTGTGCGCGATAAAAAAAGGCAGATAAATTTTATCGTAATCTATCAGTCGAATCCATAATGTTTGTAATTTCATTGATTGTATTTTCATAAACCGCGCTGGTCCCAAGGCCCAGATATTTACGTGGATTAAATTCATTTGGGTTTTCGGACATTTCCAAACGTACGCCGGCGGTGAATGCAAGGCGCGAATCGGTGTCTACATTTATTTTGCAAATGCCCATCAAAATCGCCTGGCGTAATTGGTCGGTTGGAATGCCGCGCGCCGTGTTCAGGTTGCCACCGTTTTCATTTATTGTATCGACAAGTAATTTTGGAACACTTGATGCGCCATGCAAAACAAGCGGGAAATTCGGTAATCGATATGCAATTTCGCGCAGGATATCGAATCGCAATTGTTCCGAATCGGACCGGCGTTTATACGCACCGTGTGATGTGCCAATTGCGATGGCAAGCGAATCGACATTTGTGCGTGCAACAAATTCAATTGCGTCATTTGGGTTGGTGTAAAGTTGATTTGCGGCATGCGTATTTTTATCTTCGTGGCCGCCGATTATACCAATTTCCGCTTCGACCGTGACATCGCGGGCGTGTGCGTATTCGGCAACGCGTGCGGAAAGCGCAATGTTTTCTTGGAACGGTAATGCACTTGCGTCAATCATGACGCTTGAAAAACCAATGTCAATCGCGCGGGCGCATGATTCAAACGAATGTCCGTGATCAAGGTGCAATGCAACCCTTTCATTTGTTGATAATTTTAGCCCGGAAATCATCGACATTAGCATATCGTCGCCCATATATTCCAACGCCGATTCGGATACCGCCAATATAATTGGTGAATTTGTTTCGCGTGCGGCGGTGGATATCGCGACAAGTGTTTCCATGTTATAGAAATTAAACGCGCCGATTGCGTACCGATGCGCCATCGCGTGTGCGAACATTTCCGCCGTATTCACAAGACCAAATTTTTCGTAAAACATGAAAGTTCCCTCGCCATAAACGGTAGAGCAGATTTTGTTTTTATGCAAGATGTTTTTGTTAGTGGTAATCCGTCTTCGCTATCACACTTCGTTAAAACTTCGTGTGATAAACGCTACGCCGAGACTGCGCCAGGGCTTTGCCCTGGCTTGGTGTTTGTGTACATTCAGTTTTTTTCTTGTTATTGCGGCGCAGGCCGCAATAGGGCTAGGCAGTTGTGATGACTATTTCGCAATAATTTCGCATTATTCGTCACAGAAATTTTATGCCCTATGGCGGACCAAGCCCGCCATGACAAAAGTAAAAAAGGGTTGGATTGTGTTCCTTTCTTTTTTTACTAATCCCTGCTCACTAAAAAATCATTGACATGGCGGATGGTTGTGCAACAATACGCTTGAACGAATCGGGGGCCGGAGAGATTTAACAAACAAAGGAAAGAAAATGCAAAAAATTTTGTCTTTTATGATTGTGGCCGGTGTGATTACGGGTTGTTCATACTATGATTATTATCGTGGTGGCGTGCGCTATGTCCAACGCGGTGATAATTGTGTGTATTATTCGGAAGAATCTTCGGAAGAACAATTTTCAGAAAAGGTCGAAGAATTCGATGACGAAAACCGTATCGTTTATAAAAATACCCGTTGCGAAGATTTGTTTGCACGTGATAATGCGGGTCGTATGGATCGTAACAAACGTCATGTCTTGGCGCCGGCGACGGTTGCAAATCGTAAGCCGAAACCCGTTGCGGTGACAAAACCGGTTGAAAAGCCGTGCTGTGAATGCAAGGCGGAATTGGTTCCGGTTTCAGGTCAGTTTTTCGCGTTGACCGCAAAATAAGTTTTGTTTGTTGTTGGTTGCACCGCCCACCCCGGGCGGTGTTTTTTTAGTGGTTAGTGTTAGTGATTAGTGGTTAGTAAATTCTCTGGAATCAATCCATAATTGCGTAATAGTTCCAGAAAGCAAAGTTCTCCTCTAGAGAGAGGTGTCGGGTATCGGGCCCCACAAAATTTTTCAAATTTTGCGGGTGATGTCCACCCAGCGGGGTGTGGTTCACTAACCACTTACACTATCTACTAGCACTTTCTACTTTTTTATTTGAAACCTTGTTCGTTTTGTGATAAAATTGTAGGAGAAAAGGAGATTTAGTATGAAAAGTAAAATTTCAAAGTATTTTTTGATTGTGTCAACTTTTGTTATGGCGAATTTGCCGGCGTTCGCGGCGGACAACGATGGTGCCTGTAAATTGATTGAAAGTTTGAAACCTGTGATCCAAACATTGCGGACACTTGCGTTTATTGGTGCTGCGTTCATATTGATGGATTGGGCATGGGGATGGATTCAGAAAGGTGAAGTTAAAAAAGATGATTTGAAGGACAAAGGTATCGGCATGTTTGTTGGGTTCTTTGTTTTGTTCGGTGTTGGTCTTATTTTGCAATTTGTTGGATCCAAGGCAGGCTCTGAATACTTTGGTTGTGTCGTCAAAGCACTTGGATAAAGCCACAAACAAAAAAAATTCAACGGCGCGTTTGCGCCGTTTTTTTACCTTACTTTTTCATGAATGTGTTTATTTATAAATGTTTGTTCGCGTTTTTCATGGTCGGCAATAACATTTTTTACTGGCGTAAAAGAAAGGTTTTGTTTCGGTGAATCGTGTGCATCGGCAAAGTGCTTGCGAATAGAGAGCATTTCATTTTGTGAGATTGTATAAAGGTTGTTATATGTTTTATTTCGTAAATTGTTGTATCGGTTAACTATGTTTTCCAAAGCATTTGCGTATAGTGGTAATAATTTGTGGTTCATATAATCTGTAATATGGGAATAATTTGGTAAATCGTCATTTGTAGAATTATATTCTCTTGGAAATAACCAATTGTATAGCAAAAGATAAAATTTTCCAAATTGATAATTTTGGTTTATAAGAGTGCCAAGGATGCCGTCGATTTTTTTCTTGTATGTTTTGACTTTTTCGCGGGCATCAATTCGTGATATTTCATTAACGCGGGCAACGATGGTGGTTAAATCTTGTTTTGGATATATAAAATATTCTTGGTGAAAAGTTGTGTTGTTGTGTTTTCCGATTTCTTTCATAATCGCCCATGCGGCATAGCGGGATATTTCCGCCGTCATGCTTTCATCAGTAACTTTGATTATGTGCATATGGTTATCAACAAGTTCAAATTTTTGATTTGGTAACATGTTCGCCGGCGCGTATTCGCGTAGAATGTTTCCGATGGTGGAACTGCTCTGATAATCTTTTATTTCCAAATTTTTTACGGTCCCAAGGACATCGGTTAACAACCAAACATCAGTTCCGGTATTTGCGGTGGTTGTTTGATTTGGTATTTTCTTTGGCCACAAAGATGGGGTTATATATTCACGCGCAATCGATTTTGTTTGTTTTGTGGAATTTAGTGTGTCGAAAATATTTTGATATGAATAATCTTGCATTTTCTTTTACCCCTTGTCTTCGTCCGTGTTTGCAATCGAAAACAGGACCGATGAAATAAGTGATTGATACGGAACGTGATGTGTGTCCGCAAGTTCTTTTAATTTGTCCAATATCGGACGTGGAATTCGCATATTTATAACCGCATCTGATTTATTAAAGGCGCGGTATGCCGCATATTCCCGAAGCAGGGATTCGATGTTCATCACAAAGAGTTGCTGCATCACATTTGGCATAAGATTTTATCCTATACAATGTTCAATACTGTTGTATCCACAAGGCACTATACCAATGTATTTACAATTGTCAATACAAATGTCTAGACTCTTGTGTTTACTGGGGTGTGGACGATTGTGTTGTTGTGGTTCCAGATTCAAGACTAAGCCTGTAATGATAATGTGTGACGCACAATTGCTTTTTTTGTCATGGCGGGCTTGGTCCGCCATAGGGTCCTGAAACAAGTTCAGGATGACAAGAAACAAGTTCAGGATGACAAACTTACCCCTGAATGCAA
>OMPY01000008.1 GCA_900313105.1 uncultured Pseudomonadota bacterium | reverse complement strand
AATTTTGAAGTGTTAAGGCATTCCGATATTTTAATATCAGACTTTTCGGGAGTAATATTTGAATATGCCCTTATTTTCAACAAGCCCGTTATCTATGCGGATACGTCATTTGACAGGTCGCCTTATGATGCCTGCTGGACAGACGGGGAACTCTGGACTTTTACCACTCTCGAAAAAATCGGCAGACAGCTTACAGCGGATAACATTGAAAATATAAAGGAACTTATTGACACGGTTATGCGTGACGGCTCGCATATGGAGGCGATTGAAAATGCCCGAAAGGAAACTTGGGCATATCGGGGAAAATCTGTCGAAGTGATAACGGATTATTTGATAAACAAGCGTGCGGAAATTTATCGGTATTTTGAAGAAAACTACAAACAGGAGACAAAATGAAAGAAAATGCATATTTATTAACTTGGCGTGGGGATGTATTCCGGGATGCTTCAGATTCACCACTATACCGGATACCCAGAATTAGAAAAGGCATGTTATCCGGCATTGCAACGTTGGGATAAATATTGGGATAAAATGCGGTAAAAAATAAAAAAGGTATTAAAATGTGTGATAACGAAGTAAATAAAGTTATTCGTTCTATATTAGAACATAAGCCAATAAAGTTTCGTCCGAGTATAGAATATTTGGGAAAGAAAGTGGCAAGATCAGAACTTTTTGATATTCCGTATCCATTTAGGTATAATTGTAATGTTTTGCATTTAGGCAAAAAAATAAAACTATCTTTTACTATGTTAGACACGTGTCAACGTTGTAAAGATGAAATCAGTATAATTACAACGTTAACGGAATCGGACTTTGTATCAGGATTACTGCAACATCACACCATTCAACCGGGCAATTATAGTATGGATGCAGATACTAAGAAAATGGTGATCAAGGCGTTTATACAGCAAAGGAACAAAGATATTCGTATCAGAAAGTTGCAAGACAGAGTTTATTCTGTATTTTATCAGTTGGCGTACTTTGGTAAAAAAACACAAACAAATAATCGATAAAAAAAGGAAAATAAAAATGTCTTATTGGTTTTGGGATGATTGTGGTGGTATGTCGGATTTTCAACAGGAGTATGTTGCGGCATTCCTGGATGGTAAAATGCCCGATTTAATGAACGAAATTATGGAAACCGCCGACAAGTTCAACAATGATGTTTGTAAAAATGATGTCCGTAAATCTGATATTCCAAATACAGAATACATAACAATAAACGCCAATGGTATCTTTGTTGGTGGTAAACCATCGACACATTATCGTGGTGAAAAAATAGAGTCCTCGGACTTGGCAATTAGCATTTTTGGTTCCATACAAAGAGAAATCAATCCAAATGTTCAAGAATTACATGTTTTGTCATCTGAAACCAGGGGGCATCGTGCGCAAACTGGGAAACCAAGCGCCAAAGCTGGCGAAAATGCATGGTATCGTGTAAAATTTAATGATGGAACAATATCTGATTGGGTTTATCTTGCCTCACAAGGCAGTGGCCCAAGTTGTGCACGAATTTGTGCATATATTTGTGCGGATGCTGCCCGCCATTACCGTGACTTTCGTCCTGTGATATTGCCAAGTAAGTCAGAAAAGCCGGAAGAAACGCTGTCTGTATACGAAAGAATAAAAAGATTTTTTGGTAACAAACCAACCGAAATTTCGCGATAATAAAAAGGCAAAACATGTCGAATTCGTATGATAAACATGTCTATAGGGTTAAGTCGGATGAAGAAATGGCAAAGATCGCGGCCAAGGCAGAGGAAGAATTTTGCGATCAACAAACAATCGAACTGAATAAGGAATTGGACCGGCATAAAACCGAACTCGATCAATTGCCGGAAATATTTCGTGTCCGAATTGGTGCCTTGCAAGAAGTCAACCCAGAAAAATTTTCGGATTGCCCCGAACTTACCTTGACCAGTTTGGCGGCCGCGCGCCTGGTTCGGAGTTTGCCGGACAAATTCCGGGATATTTCAAACACATATTATAACGAGGTTATTTTCAAATATGGGATATTGTGGGACGTTATCAAACCGAACGCGGTATCAAAATTGGTGTATGCATATCGCGATGATGTAAAAAGTGGCGCAATTGATAAAAATGGCGGGGTTAAAAATCTTGCAAAATCCAAAGTTATGACACTATGTCACGATTCCGAAGAATATGGCCGGCCGTGTGATGCCAATGGTGTATATTTTCGGTTTAACTGTAAAAAGCCAAAATCGGGAATAACCCTTAAACAAATTATTCGCAGTCATATACGACCATACAAATACTATTCCGATGATAACAAACTGGTTGGATCCTATGTCATGCATATGCCGAATGAATTTGATGGGCGACCATGGCCCAGTATAAAATTTACCCCATCTGTTGGAACGTATGTCGAAACCGCGGTTGGTGCATCAATTCAGATATCGTACGATTATCAAACCAATGTTTGGATGGTGTTCCGCGGTGTGCAAATCGATGTGCCGTATAAAACCAAACCCAGCGAGATTGAGGAAATTGTTGATAAATACCTTAACGCATGGCATCAATTGGTGGCGACACGTGGGCATCTTGTCGCCGCAGATTATAGCAATTAAACAATATGAAAGGGAGATAAAAATGTCAAAAGAAATTGAAATGGAACCTTTGTATGAATTGCAAGATTGGGACACACAAACATATATTTGCAGTGTGAACGGCCAAGTGTGCGAACGGGCCAGCGAACATTTTCGTGATTTTAAATCATTTGTGGACGAATTGGCGGATACGAAATCCAACCGTTTGATTTCGATCAGGGAAGTAAACGCTTGCCTGGGGTTGCCGCCATTGGTCCCCGATTGCCCAATTTGGATCGCCGAGATAAAAAAACGAATTCAAGAAAAACCGGAAGAAACAATGTCCGCTTGCGAAAAAATAAAAAGATTTTTTGATAAAAAATCAACCGAAAACCAAAAATAAAAAGGAAAATAAAAATGTCTGAAAAAATTGAATTGGAACCTTTGTATGAACGGGATTATAATTTACCCCAAGATACATAATGTTTGTTCGGCCACTGGGTTGGTATGTGAAAAGGTATCACAACATTTTCGTGAATATCGCGCGTTTATAGAACATTTGTCTGAAACAAATGATAATAGATTGTTTTTACAAAGCGAACCGAATTTGTGTACCGATCCAAATTATTTTGGTCGTTGCTCTGTTTTTGATAATTTTATTAAAACAGTTACCAAGTTCGCCCAAAACAACGAACGATAAAAAAAACTATCCTTTCCACCAATTTTATGATATAATTCCCCCTGTTGTCGCAGAAGAAACATAAAATGAATGGCTACTTAATAACCTGCGCTTCGGGCCATGTTAAATGTGATTGTTGTTGGCATAAACTCGCTTATATATCTATCAATCAATTTTTGTGGAATATCGGCAGCGACTAGAATATTTACAAATTTCTCGGCATCTTTAGGGTGGGTTTTCAAATATTCACGAATAATATTTGCTGTTTTTTCTGGGGTCACCGATTCAAGAATATTTTTCGAAGGTTCCGGGCTGCGTTCGGCAAGAACCTTTAACATCGAATTAAACACAGGAGCAAGTTTTACCAACTCACGATTAAAATCTTCGTTCGTTTGTTTAGAATACAAATCCTTTAAAATCAATTCTATATTGTGAGTACTTTCGCCATCAAGTTCAAATGGATCTGATGTTGCAACAATCAATGCAATTGCAACAAAGAGCAGACCTAGTCCAGTATAAACCATTGCTTTGGACGTTATTTCTGCGATTGGTTTTTTACTTGCTTCAAGCGCATTTGCAGCAAAATTAAACCCAAAGGCAGCCGCTGTCAAAAATGTTGCCAATTGTATAAGCGTATTATCCCGTTTAAGTCTATGTTCCAAAGAACCATCTATGGTTACGCGGGCTTCATTATATTTTTCTGTTTTTGCTTTCATCATATATTTACCCCTTAATCCGTCGGCATTATTATACTATAAAATCCCCAAAAATCAAATTGATTTTTTTAGTTGCAAATTAAAAATCCTATCCTTTCCACCAATTTTATGATATAATTCCCCTGTTGTCTTGAAAGGGGATTTTTATGAAAGAAATAATTGCTTATGCGTTTTTGTCTGTTTATACCATTTTGGAATTTGTTGCCTATATTCCCCAGATTATCAAGATATTAAAGACCCGGCACGCCGATGATTTAAGTTTAACATCCTGGTTCGTGTGGATCACAACCGATTTGTCTTATTTGGGGTATGTTCTGCTGGAAACACCAGAGGTTGGTGTGATATTTATTGCCACGCTGGATTTGGTATTTATTGTGGCCGTATTCTTGCTAACCGCGTATTATCAAAAACACAACAAACGTAAAAAAAGATGCTAGCACTAAAAAAATCCCGCATTTGCGGGATTTTTGTGAATCAGATGGGAATCTATTTTTCACTCTTTTCGGTCTTTGTGCCTTTTTCCGCACTTGTTGCCGCCAAATCTTCGACAATACGCGCCTTTTTACCGGAAAGTTTCCGCAAAAAGAACAATTTTGCACGACGCACGCGACCAATACGAACCTTTTCAATTTTTTCGATTGCCGGGCTGTACAGTGGGAACTTGCGTTCAACACCAACACCATAAGATTCACGACGAACCGTGAACGATGCGGTATTGCCCATGCCACCGTCACGCGCAATCACGACACCTTCGAATAATTGAATACGGAATTTGTCGCCATCTTTGATTTTTACATGCACGCGCAAAGTATCACCCGCCTTGAAATTCGGAATAACCTTGTCGCCTTTGACCTTTGCAATATTTTTTTCTTCGATTTTTTTAATTATGTTCATTTTCATTTTCCTTTATTAAATCCGGACGACGCATTTTTGTTATTTCGTCCGATTGTTGTTTCCGCCACCGTTCTATGTTGCCGTGGTGACCAGACAGCAGGACTTCTGGGACATTTCGTCCACGCCATACCGACGGGCGGGTATATAACGGCCATTCCAACCCCCCGATTTCAAAACTTTCATTGGCGGTTGATTCCGCACCACCACCAAGGACATTATCCAACACGCGAACCGCGCTGTCAATAAAAACTTGCGCGGCAATTTCACCACCGGATAAAATATAATCGCCAATGGATAATTCCATAATGTTATATTCATCAATAACCCGCTGGTCAATTCCTTCGTACCGACCACAGAGCAGGGTATAAACCGCGTTTTTCGCATCACCCGCGAACCCGCGTACCATTTTTTGGTCTAAACGCGCCCCGCGCGGGGAAAAGTATATAATTTGCCCCGGTTTTTCGATTGAATCAATCGCCGCCCCAAGTGCATCGGGGCGCATAACCATACCGGCACCGCCACCGAATTGCGCGTCATCAACACTGCCATAATCATTTATGGCAAAATCGCGAATGTTTATAACATTATACGACCAAATCCCATCCGCCAAGGCACGACCAACCACCCCACCGCCAAGTGTACCAGGGAACATTTCTGGAAAAACGGTCAGTATATTAAAGTGCATTTTATTTTGTTTTTTCTTGGCTGCGCTTTATTTTCTGTGTATTACCATAATAACAACTGTCGCATAAGTTTTGAATTTGAACGGCAAGTTTTTTATTATCCACCTCTGTCCAAATCCATATATTCGTTTGTTTCCACGGAAACGGCATATTTTTGGTGGTGATTATACCATGTTGCTTTGCGTATACCTGAACCGGGCATTTTTTTAACGGTCGGATTCCACATCCATCTTCGATTCTAATTAGTTCCTCATCAACATAAATCATTCTCATAAAAAAACCTTTTATTTTACATTTATTATTTTCTTTTCAAAATCTACACTCGCCCCCTGAAAAGACACCATGTCGCCATTATCTAATTCCATAATGTCGCCGGCACCAAAGTTTTGAAAGCACACAATGTGGCCCAATTCCGCACCATCACGGACAACCATCATTCCAATCAAATCGGCCTGGTAATATTCGCCGTCACGCAGGGCGGGCAAATCATCGCGGTTTATAAAAAGTTCCGTCCCGCGCAATGCTTTTGCCGCATTTCTATCGCAAACACCGTCAACGCGCATAACAACAACATCGGCGTTTGGAACCGCCCACACAAAATGCAATGCGTCGGCCGGAATTTTATCCCCAAAAACCGCCAGTTTTTGAAAATCCGACGGTTTTTCGGTAAAGGTTTGAACACGCACTTCGCCCCTAATGCCACGGGGGGCAACAATTTTTCCAACCAAGATGCGTTTATCGTCATTCATCTTATCCGCGCGCTTTTTTTAACAACTCAATGTTTGCCATCAAAATATTATCGGTCATACCATGCTTCCGAGGCAATGCATCCACCCACGCTTTAAAAGTTTTACAATTTACGCAGTCACAAAACGCATAAGTCTCCACAGCACTATTCCCTTCAAAAAAAATCACAGAACTATTTGTTTTGCTAAGCCTTTCTATTTGTTCGCGATATTTCAACAATGCACACATTTCCTGGGCACAGTGTTCCATTGTATAAGGACACGCAAAATTTGTATCAGGTATTCGACTCATGGGGACATTTAACAGACGACTGGCCCTCTCATACACGGACCGTAAATACCCGGTCTTTAAGTTTTGCGGATAAGATTTTTTTGTGCTTTTATTCATTAGTGCGCTTTTTGATATTTTGATATATAGAACACTTCAAACATACGGCGGGGTCACCACCATTGGTAAAAATATCACTGCTCTTTGTTTTTCTGCCAACCGCTGATAATACTCTACCAGCGTATTAATATGAGCGGCCCGTTTAGCACAATATTTCCTTGTATACGGGCATGTTTGTTCTTTGGTTGGTGTGTCTATTAGGTGTCCCATGGTTATACCCTACAAAATATTATTTATTCTGCTGGTGTTTCCGTTGCTGGTTCCGCTGCCGGTGCTTCCGCTGGTGCCTCTGTTGCGGCTTTGGCCGCAGCCTCCGCAGCGGCTTTTTCTTCGGCCAGTTTTGCTAATTTATCCGCCTTGTCTTTGATTTTTTGCAATGTTTTCTCTGATTGCAAATTCTTTTTCGTCTGGTTTGGAATCACACGTTTTGCAACCAAACCCGCATTGGCCAGGAACCGATACACACGGTCGGATGCCCGCGCACCCTTTGCCAACCAAGCCTTGATTTCTTCAACCTTAAGGATTACGCGCTTTTCATTGTCGCGCGCCAACATTGGGTCATATTTACCCACGACCTCTAACACATTACCGGAATTACGCGCATTGCGGGAATCGGTCACAACAATGTGATAATACGGACGTTTTTTTGCACCATAGCGTGCCAAACGAATAACAGTTGCCATTTTTATACTCCTTTTTTTAAAGAAACTGTTTTACCCCACAAAGAAAACCAACACCAAGGTTGAAAACTCAACGGATGATGCGCCTTGTGCGTACCGCACACAGGTTTGATTCAAATGGCAATCTTTGGGATTTGCAAATGTATTTTGCACCAAAAATATCCAAAAGTCAAGCAATTGAATACAAATCTCACTAACCACTTACACTAACACTAACCACTAACCCCAACATAAACACCCAAATCACTTGCCACACGCAACAACGGATCGTCGGGTTCAATATACGCGTTCGCCGTTTTGACCGCCGGAATATTCGGGTCGGCCCTAACATCGCCCGCGGCATAGAATTCCGCAAGTGGCACCGTTACGCAATCATTCCCACGCAGCGCCGTCATAACATATGTTTCATTGTTTTCAATTGCATCCAATGCACAGGTTGCCATTTTTGCGGCAAGCAACCGATCGCCCGCCACCGTATCACCCGCACGTTGAACATAGTCCGGAAATGCGGTTCGGTTCGTAATTCCCGCCGCGGTAAGTTTGCGCGCAATCATATCCGCCGGTCGCCCCGAATGCCCGCGCAACGTTATACCTTCGGACACCATAATGATACCATAATCGCGATTTACGGACTTTATATGTTGCACCAATTCATCAACATCGAACTTTATTTCCGGAACCAAAATCGCATCGGCACCAACCGCAATTCCCGCATACAGCGCAAGTCGCCCGCAATCGCGTCCCATTGTTTGCACCACAAACCATCGATGATGACTGCGTGCCGTAAGTAATATCTGGTCACAATAACTTGTCAATTGTTCCACCGCCGTATCAAACCCGATTGTTCGGTCGGTAAGGGGAATGTCAAAATCAATGGTCTTTGGAATACATACCAACGACAAATCGCGATAAATTTCACGATTTAACCAGGCGAGTGAAAAACTGCCGTTACCACCGACCAAAATCAGCGCATCCAACTTTAATTTTATCAATGCATCACGCAGGGTTTTATTAAACTCTTTTATCCGCCCAGTTTGCGCCGCCTTTTCAAAATTTAGCATACACGCATGCCCGTTGTGCAGGAAACTGCCCGCAAGCCTGGCATTTTCAATCGGCACGGTTTCCGTATTCATTTCTATTACATTTATCGGTTTGCAACAAAGTCCGTCCGTTCCATCAACAATTCCGTAAACCCGCCACCCGCGAATACTTGCACCCAAAACAACACGATTTATCACGGTGTTAAGGCCACTGCAATCGCCACCAGTTGTCATAATTGCTATCTTTTTCATATTTTCTCCATTTTTCCGAACAATTATATCATAAATAAGTTGACAAAGAAACATTTTTTATGCTATTTTGTCTATTGAAAAAACATCACATAACGGGAGATATAAAATGGCAACCAATAATACCGCCGCCATGGGCAAAACAAAACGTTCCACCGACAACTTGATTGATGACGCAATTGCACGTCAAGACGGATGGCTTTCGCGCCGCCGCCGCTTTACACGCCGGTTTTTAAAAACACTTAATGATACCGAAGAAGAAAAAGTCACAAGCCCAAAACCAAAATTGGATACGCATGACGAAGAAACAAAAAAATCCGTGTTGCGCGAATACTGGTTTCCTATTGCTTGTGCAATTATTGTTTTGTTTGTTGCGATTTGGGCAATGTTTTCGCAAACAAACGCCGGCCGTGATGTTGTTATAGTACGTGCGCCCAACCCAGTGGAAATTAAAACAACAATTAAAACAAATCAAAAGCCATCACCAACAACGAAAACCGACAAACCGTCCTTTGATATCGTTCGTATTAAACCAAACGGGATGATTGTTGTGGCGGGTCGGTGGCAGCCAAATAAAAATATTTCGATTGTTTTGAATAATAAAATTATCGCGACCGAAAGAACAAATGATGATGGTGAATTTGTCTATGCGCCGGGCCGCGGATTGAAACCGGGCAACTATACAATGTCATTGGTTGGCGCAAAACCGGACAAAAAATCCGAAGACACGGTGTTCCTTTATGTATCTGATGTCGATTATCGCAATTCTGTATCATTACTTATGACCAAAGACGGCAGTCACGTTATGCAATCGCCCGCAATACTAAAAGACGGCGATTTGATTGTTTCGAAAATCGACTATCTTGATACCGGGCGTCTTGTTGTCACCGGAAACGCGTTGCCGCGCCTGCGCGTGTCACTTTCATTAAACGATATGTTCCTTGGGGATGCACGCGTATCGGATTACAAGAATTTTGGAATCGGCGCGGATGTGGGCAAATTGACACCGGGACGGGAATATACATTGGGCGTTCGTTTACATGATGCGGACGGCCAAACAATTGCGACCGTAAATCATACTTTTGTTATGCCGGAAATGACGGGCGATAACGACACATTTTATACTGTGCGTCGTGGCGATTGTTTGTGGGTTATTGCACGAAACTTTTTGCGTCGCGGGGTATTGTTTAGCATTATTGCCGAACGCAACGCCATTGAAAACCCGGATTTGATTTTCCCAGAACAACTATTGCAAATTCCAATGAAATAATAACAGAGGTATAAAAATGAGTGAAAATCCTTATAACATAAAAACAACTTATTATAAACGTGGGCAACATGTATGCGCTGTTTCCACCGGGGCAAAACAAAAATTACCACGACCACAACGTAATCACCAACGGGTTCGTGGCGGATGGGATTTAACAAAGTTTTACACGGAACACGAAAAGTAATAACCATGAACGAACAACGATATAAAGTCATACTTAATATGGCGGGAAATCCAAAACCACAGCCCGAACAAGACTGGGAAGAATTAATCCAAGGTTTTCGCGTTTTGCAAAACAATGTTACTGTATCTGTCGATCGCGATATTTTGCAAGAAATAATTGATACAATAAATTCATTAAAATCCAACAAACCGAAGGCCAAGGTATATAGGGCCAAGGTCAAAAGATTAGCCGAATTAAAAGCCTTGGTTATGAAAAATAACAGTTTGCATTCACGTTAAATTTTTTCCACTGGACAATTCTGTTGGATTGATATAAAATTCATCACAATCGCGGGCGTGGTATAATGGCAGCACGAAAGCTTCCCAAGCTTTAGACGAGGGTTCGATTCCCTTCGCCCGCACCAAAAATTGTTAATGCGCACAACAAAGTGCGCATTTAAAATTTTTGAGTGCCTCGCCGTAGCGTAACCCGGAATATGAGAAAATTATTCGTGATCAGTGGCGTAGGCGGGCAGGTCTTTCGCCGGTTTAATTTTTGGATTGTGGCGGTGGAAGAGAACCCGAAAGAGTTGCCAAGAGTAACGAAAGGGTCCAGAACAAGCATTATAATCCCAATTTGGATATCGCTTTTTTCATAGCATCCATAATCATCCATGCGCTTTGTTCGGTCAGTTCTTTTCTGTAATCGCCCTGTGCATAACCAGTAACACCTTGAATATACCCCTCTTTGCTACCTAAATCTGCAAGTTGTGACCCAAGTATTCCTTTGTTTGGATTGAGTTTGTCAACCTTGTGTGCTTGTTCATGTGCGACGATGCTTATCGCGTCTTCGAAACTCATATTGGGAAGATGTCTGCTACTCAGATATACTTTACCGTCTATCTGGTAACCAGCTGTTGTTGTTTTTACTCCAAACTCTTTAACCAGGTCTTTAACGCCAAATTCTACATGTTGTATACCTAATTTATTATCGGCGATTTCAAATATTTCTTTGCAGAGTTTTTCTTTTTCTGTGGTTGTTAACAGTTTCCACCTTTTTGCACGGTTATAAATATTTGGGTTTTGTGTAATAATATCCTCGTATAATGTCACACGGTCAGAAACAAAATTCTGTACAAATTCATTCTTAGGGATTAATTCACGTGTTGCCCTATTTACTCCGCCATGCAAGCCAGCCGCTTCGTCTATTTTACGAATGTTTTCAGATTTTATCGCCAAGAAATTATCATACGCTTCGGAAGCGATATCATGTAATCCAGGTTCCTTATTAAATGCATCCATCAGCATTTGTTCGTTATACGTTTTATGGGATACATATTCCACAAGATTATTGTATTCGTCGCGAGTCAGCGTACCCTTGTGAAAAAACGGGTCAATTTTATCATATACAGATGATGATAGATTACCTTGTAATTCTTTTCTTAATGTCGCTATATCTGAATCGAATGTCGAATAAACATCTCCTTTGCCCGCCGGCGTTTTCGCATTTCGGGCAATTTTTACATCTTGTTGTGCCACATAAACTTTATTTGCATCTTCAATCTGCTCTTTTGACCAACCTAACTTGCTAGCCCAATACTCATCTGTGGACATACCCTTTTGTTTGATGTCTAGATACTCATCTGCGGATATACCTTGGGCCCGGATGTCTGCATACTTGCTATACGGATATTTATCGACTTTGGTTCCATATTTGTTGTTAAAATCTGTCCACAATTTGTCGGCTGTTTTTTCGGCCTTTCCAAAATCCAAACTTTCTGTAGCCCCCCAATTTTTCGCATATTCTTCGGCCTCATCCAAGTTATTCCCAAAAGATTTTTTAAAATTATCAAGAGTTTGATTTCCGGGCGCATATTTTTCATATAACGCACGCCACTTCGCTTCTTCTTGTGCTGCGGTTGGTTTATTGGCTACATTGCTGCTTGTTGAACTTGCACCATCCGACACGTCACGTGCAGTATTGCCCACCCCGGCACCATCCCCAGATGTCGCAGGTTTCGGCGCGCCTTTTGATGCTGGTGTATTCAACTTTTTCATCGCGACATTGTAATCGTCGGCATTATCAAATATCGCGACAATTTCTTTACCGTCTTCCTTGATAACCGCAACATGATTGACCCCAAGTTCCTTCATATTATCAACCATTTGTTGTAATGACCCAGGGCGTTCCACAGATGGTGTAAATTTATAAAAATCAACCCCTAATCCGTTCGTTTGTTTTGATGATGGAACAAATGTATTTCCCGTAAGCCCGGATTGTATTTTTAATTTTTCTATATCTGATATGGGACTGGTCGTGACTTTTCCTGATTTTATCGTCGCATTTAAATCTTTCGTAAAGTTGGTTCCCACAACTTCATTAATGCCGCGAGAGCTGCGCTCAGTGGCCCCCATCAAATATTCCGCATAATCTTCCCAGGTATCCGTGTTTGATACCCCGAATTTATGTCCAAATTGGTTTCCCCCAACCGCAACTTTTTCCGCGTACGACCCATCCATAATATGCCCATGCTCATGCGCAACCACGGCCATGGTATTATCCAACTTGTTTCCATACCCCAAATCAACCGGAGAATCATTTAACATATATATGATCTTTTTATCAGAATCTGCGAAACCGAGCGCCCGTGCATCCATTTCCGCATCACCACCAATTTCCACCCAAGAATCAACATATTTTATTCTTGTTTTCGTATCCACCCCAAAAGACACATCCAACTTCTTAACAACTTGATTCATAAAGTTCTCTTTCTGGGTCTTTGATAATTTATCAAAATTCTGTGCCTGTCGCCTTAATGATGGGTCTGACGAAATGATATTAAGCAATTTTTCTTTATATTGTGTCCCATTTGCAATAATTGCATCCACACTTATATCACTAGAAGTTATGTGTCGTATTTCTGTTTGAATGGGATCAAGATCGTTCATCAGTTTGTTATATTCCGCGACTTCATCCTTGGTTAATTTCGCGCCATCACTTAATTCCTTGTTCACACTTTCAAGTCGTTTTGCCTCTTCTGCGGATAATGTTCCTTTGCGTTGCGTTGCAATCAGTTCACGCTGTGTTCGTTCCAGTTCTTGTTGATGGGCAAGTTTGTTACGCAAAACGGTAAATCTTTGCATCTCTGGTTCTGCGGCCTTTGCGA
Source organism: uncultured Pseudomonadota bacterium (assembly GCA_900313105.1). Classification (GTDB taxonomy): domain Bacteria; phylum Pseudomonadota; class Alphaproteobacteria; order Rs-D84; family Rs-D84; genus Enterousia. The sequence goes on along the minus strand of OMPY01000008.1, from coordinate 8,282 downwards.
GTGCTTTTTGATTTAATGGCAAATAGTCCCCAGTAATATCCAACAATTCTGGGTTTTTCGCCAAATCATCAATGTTTGAACCAAAGGGCAGGGTGACCGTTTTAGAATCAACTTTCATTTTTGCAATAGAATTTCGTTGCGCCGGTGTCAACGTTGAATACAATTCTGACCTTTGCGTTGGTGATAAATTCTTGGCTTCATCAATAATAGTTTTTGTATCTTTCTTGGCAAGTTCACTGACCGTCATCTTTGCGGGTGTCGATGTTACCGTGGGTTTCTTGATAACGAACATTGCGCTACCCTGTTCTTTTACTTCTACTCCATCTTTTGCAAGGTCTTCTTTAAGAGTTTTCCATTGATCATCTGTCAAATTTTTTCTGGCAACACCTAATTCCCCACCTTCCGTCTTTATTTGATCTATTTTTGCTTTAATGCGTGGATCCATATTTGTATACGGATCACCACCCGTTGCCTTCGGTGCAGGTTCGCTTTTTGGTGCCACTATTTCGGGTTCTTTGGGTGCGGTCTTTGGTTCCGCTGGTTTTGGTTCGGTTTTTTTCGGTGTTGTGGTTTTACCATCGGCCTTCCATAATGGTTCAACCGGTTCAACATCCGCACCCAAATCTTTTAATTTCTTTTCTGCTGCCGCGACCTGTTTATCCATGGTCTGCAGTTCGACTTTGCCCGGTGCTTTATCGGTACCTATGCGTTTTGCCAATGCTTCGCGTTCTTTCAACAGTTTTTGATATTCACTTTGGGCTTTTTCTATTTCTGGGTTATATGCGGCGGCCGACAATTTTGCCACTTCATCCGCATCTTTCGTTCCAACCTTGTTCAAAATGGTGTTGCGTTCTTGCCGTAATTTTTTCAAATCTTCGGCTTGTTTCGCGGTTCGACGACCAGGTGTGATACCTTCTATCTTATTAATTTCTTTATCAATTTCACCGATACGTTTGGCCTGAGCACGCGTCATCTTTTTTGTTGTTTGCCCCGCAACTTCTATAACCGCTTTCCTGGCGTTTATAAATCTAACAGCACTTCGACCAAGGGCAACCCCCAATGATGCAAATTGTGCTACATTGGCCCAAGCATGCCAAAACTGTTCCCATTCGCATTGCGCGGTCGCATTACGCCAGAAATTGCAATTTTGTTTGTTTTCTGTTTCATTTACCAAGGCAACATATAGCGGCGCATCTGCGGGAATAACCCGAAGCAACTCAGCAAGTTTATCATCAATGACTTTGGATTGTTTTTCATCCAGGTTTGATTCAAGATTTAATATACGGTGAACTTCTGTATCATTCAACAATTGTTGTGCACATTCGGCGTCATGGCAATATTGTGTTTTGGCCAAAAATTCATTGGCAACATTTCTCATATGTTTTTCTTCCACTGCGGCAACCGTCGCACCGGTTATTTCAATGCCCATCAATGCTAATTCTGTGACCAACATAGGCATTGCCATACCACCACTCATAACAGTTAGAACGGCACCACCCGCAATAAGTGCAATGTTCCCTGCAATTTCAAGTCCTTTATTTGTTTTTTCAACCTTTGTGGATTTCGTTAATGTACATCCGCCAATACCACCATCCCATTTGGCACCACATTGCGGACATGTTTTTGCATTTTCTTTTATTGCGGTATCAAGTTTTTTACAATCATCTTCCGTTACCCCCCAGCATTGCCGGCCATCATATTTACCATTTGAGCCAAATATACACGTTAAACCTTCTTGGGAAGCATTTGCACGACGTTTCGTGGACCGCCCCAGTTGCGCAAACACAAAATCGATATCATGACCATTTGCTTGACATGTAAGAACGTTTCGGCCACTAGTATTCCCAAACAACTTGAACTCTACACCTTTATCCAACGCAAAAGATTTTGCAGGGAAACATTCAAATTTTACAAGTGGGTCACTGTGTCCCGCACGTTTCATTTCATTTGCTATATTGATACGCATTTGGTCATATAACCATTCATCCATATTTGTGGATATATTAGCAAACATATTGTTATCAATATCAAATGCGGTACGAAGAGTGGTTATTTTCTCATCCGAACGCATCCCAGATTTAGCAAGTTGGTCACCACCAACCGTACCAGTAGTGTCTAAAACACACCCTGTGCCACGAACTATTCGGGCAGTATAGCCAAACTTTTGAGCGAGCGCATTGATTTTGTTACAAGTCGGGTCATTGTCAATGCTTTTGTATGCATAACTACAATATGGTTGCTTGCGACCTAATTCACCGCCTTGTGCACCGAATTTTACCCCATATGTCGCACACGCAGCGCGCATGAAATTTTCTGGTGTAGTGTTATCATTGCCAACACCAGTAAATATAAAGGTATAACGTTCCTTATCGTTCGTGGTATTGCAATTTGTATAATAACCAACCGGATTATTCGATGCCGTGCTTCGACGAACCTCTCGTTTTTCAGAACAAGCGCTTGAAGTTCCTATACGTGCCTTGGCCAGTTCCAATTGTGTTTTATAATCGGGAATATCAATATTTTCAAAGATTCCGAAACAACCACGTTTTATCTGGCCTTCTTGATTTGTTGTTCCGGGTTTTAATTTTTTACAAACATTTTCATATGATAAATTTGCATGTCTTTGATTTATCCGCTCTTGTGTAGCAAGGTAATCTTCGGAATCTGCGTTGCAAGTCCATTCATATTGAACCGCACCACTATCATCTTTTTCTATTAAACGACTGGTATTCAAATCTTTACGTTTACAATTATGCGCCTTTGCCGCTTCATCACAAAGTTTTTGAAATTTTTTAGATATATCTGCGGATGATTCTTTATTAAAAAACCACTCTTTAATTTTATAGGGTTTGCAAAATCCATTTTCATCAATATAAGCATCACCTGTTTTATCTGAACCGCCGGCATCAGTAGATGTACCTTCAACCTTTACGCATTTCCCGCCCTTTGGGGTATACGGTGTCCAACATCCAGTTGCATTACACGTGCATGTTCCATTCTGGCGTTTTGTAATTGTTCCCTGGGAAATAATATCCGAAGTGCAATTATCACCAACTTTATGCGTATCATTAATTGATTTAAGTGCGTTGCCAGTTTTGGGGCAATAATCCGCTTTGGGTGTTTCTTTTTCAATTTCCTGTGATTCAGAAACAGGAATTTCAACGCGTGGCTGTTCTTCAACCACCGGTATAACTTCGGTCGGTTTTTCGACACATTGACCACCTTTTTCAACGGGTTTATCGGCGGGACATTTACACTCTTTGGTTGCCGAATTAAAATCCGCCCCTTTATTTTTACATTGAACACATTGCGCCAATAAATCCGAATCCATTTCTGGAATAGCAACATCTGGAACGACATCCATTTCATTTTCAATCAATTCCAAATCAGACACCGACGCGATATAGTCGCCAAACAATTCTTGGCAATCCGCGGGCGCCTGTTCTATCGCGCCACGTGAATTTCGCAACCGTTCAACCATTTGATTATATTCTTGAACGCGCCGACGGTTTTCTTCAATAACATTAGTAAGCTCGGCTTCAATATCTGTTTTTTCTTTGTTGACCTTGGAAACCTTATCGTCATATTCACGATTTATTTCGGCACTTGATTCCTTTGGCGCATCTTTATTTATTTCATAATTTCCAATAACACTGGCGACAATCCCGCCACCCGCTGCAATCAGGCCGGCTTTTAACTTTTCAGAATTTTCTTGCTTTTGTGCCGCTATTTTTGTGGCGTCTTCGCCTTCTGGGTTCATCAACGCACGTGAAAGCGAAGTATATGCACCGCTTTGTTGCTCCGCATTTTGATATTGATAAATACCACTTTCGGCACGGTCATATAAAATTTCGCTTTCAATTCCTGGACGCAGATTTAACGCTTTTTTTGTTGCCTTTAACTTTTCTGCCAACTGTTTATATTCTGCGTAGTATTTCGATAGTTCGTTCCCGCCCGGCAGTGTTTCTTCATTACCCAAATTGACCTGTTTCCCGTTACCGTATTCGCACCTCATTGTAGTAATGTATGCAGACATTTCTTCTTCGGCGTCTGCATCGGCCAATCGTTCGGCATATGCGCTTGCCGCCCCCATTGCACCCAAACCTGTCGCTGCGGTCGTCGTTGCTGTAAGTGTTTTGTTTTCCAAACTTTGTTCTTTTTCATACATTGCGGTTGCATTTTCTTCCAATGCACCACGTCGTTCAGATTCTATTCCGGCAATTTCGGCATTTTTATCTTGTAACTTTTGATACAATTCTGCAATTTTTGGATTTGTTTTATCGGTAATAGTAATCGCTGAAATATCATTCGCACGCACCAGCACCGGCGTGAATATAATAAACACAACCGCAAAAAATCTGAAAATCCTACATAACATCAGTGTCAAGTATTCTATAAATTTAACCTTTTGGTCAATAACTTTTTATATTATTATATTTTACAGATAAATTTTTGGTTTACATTTGATAAAAAACGCGATAGATTAAGCGAACGCAGAAAAAAGAACAGTCATGACAAACGGAATTTCTATTTCTAACATATTTGATTGGTATTTAACTGAAATAATGCCGGTTGTTGAAAAATATGCTATTCAATCAAAAAATGGCTATCATGGACTTTATACGCATACTGCGGCGGTGGTTTTTCGTGGAATTGATTACGCATTGGCCCTTGGGCAAGACACAACTGGGGTTGTGTTGGCCTGCGCCTTTCACGACATGGCACGAACCCATGATTGTGATGACTTGGAACATGGTATAAATGCGATTCCTTTGGCCAATTGTGTGATGGACGACATTGGTAATATCGATGCCAATGTGCGCGATGCTATTATTTTTGCGATAAAGAACCATTCGTTGAATATCCCCGCCCCAGATTACATTTCACAATGCATGTGGGATGCGGACAGAACCCGTTTGTCATGGGAATGTGGATATTATCCAAAGTTTTTTGCAACTGAACGCGCAAAAGTCGTTGCCGCAGGAACACCAAAATTATATTTGGAATTTATGCATAAAAACATGTCCCCAGATGCCGAAAAAATTGTAGAACTTGGCGAAAATTATTGATTTTTTTCATATATTGGCGTATACCACAATAAACACAAAGGAGATAAATCATGGCAAATGAAAATCTTAATCCGTTATTGGGGGCCCAGGCACGCGTAAAATCCGCATGCAATAAATTGGGCCTGGGTAACAACATTTATGAAATTCTTAAAAATCCGGCACGTATCATAGAAGTGCAAATTCCGGTTAAAATGGACGATGGATCTATTAAAACCTTTACAGGTTTCCGCGCACAACATAATACCGCACTGGGACCGTCCAAGGGTGGAATCCGCTTTCATCCCGCCGTATCGCGTGATGAGGTTTCCGCACTTTCAATTTGGATGACCTTTAAATGTGCGGTGACGGGTTTGCCGTATGGGGGCGGCAAGGGCGGAATTATCGTTGACCCAAAAACATTATCGGCGGCCGAATTGGAACGTCTGTGCCGCGGGTATGTTGATGCGATATATCCGATACTCGGCGAAAAGTCCGATGTCCCGGCGCCGGATGTCAACACAAACGGACAAATTATGTCATGGATGATTGATGAATATATCAAACTTTCGGGTGACAATTCTTTTGGCACTTTTACCGGCAAACCGGTGGAATTGAACGGTTCACTGGGGCGGACCAGTGCGACCGGTTTTGGAATTGCGACGACAATCGCGTCGGCACTAAAAACCATGGCCAAGGATATAAACGGCGCAACAATTGCAATCCAAGGTTTCGGCAACGTGGGCAGTTTCACCGCCAAATGTGCATTTGACATGGGTGCAAAAATTGTTGCAATCGCCGAATGGAATACGATTCTTTATAATGAAAGCGGAATCGATATTGATGCACTTATGAAATACAAAGACGCGAACAAGGGCAGCATTGCCGATTTCCCGGGTGCAACCGTAATAACCGCCAACGAATTTTGGGGATTGCCGGTGGATGTTTTGTGTCCTTGCGCAATGGAAAACACAATAAACACCGATACCGCACCGTTAATCAAAACCAATTTGATAGTAGAGGGGGCAAACGGCCCCACCACACTTGATGCCGAAGAATTGTTATTAAAACGTGGCACAATGATTGTACCGGACATTTTGGCGAACGCCGGTGGCGTGACGGTTTCGTACTTTGAATGGGTGCAAAATCGGTACGGTTATTATTGGCCGGAAAGCGAAGTCGCGGATAAAGAACGCACCGCCATGATTTCCGCATTTGACGCAATATATAAAATCAAATGTGAATACAGCGTCAGCATGCGCGAAGCCGCATATATGTATTCAATAAAACGCATAGCCGCGGCAATGAAATTGCGCGGGTGGTGTTAAAAAAACGGGCGCATTCGCGCCCGCACTAACACTAACCCCCGCCTCGCTGTAGCGACAGCGAAAGCGGGACTAACTACTTCTTTTCCGAAAAATCGGCATCGCGTGCGCCATCGGATTTATTATCATCCGACGCATTTGCACCTGCGGCATTTTGCGCCTCTTGTTGTGCCTTGTAAACCGCTTCGCCAAGTTTCATGGCTTTTTCGGTAAGCGCCTCGGTCTTTTGTTTCAGTGATTCCGCGGTCGCATCAGATTTCGCCAATTCATCCGCAAGTTCTTTTTTGGCCGATTCGATTGCGCCCCTATCATCCGCGCTTATTTTATCACCATGTTCTTTTAGTGACTTTTCAATCGCGTTGATTGCGGCCTCTGCGTTATTCTTCGCCTCGGCCAGTTCGCGTTTTTTCTTGTCCGCGTCGGCATTGGCGGCGGCTTCATCAACCATGCGTTTGATTTCTTCTTCGGAAAGTCCACCATCAGATTTAATCGAAATCGCCTGTTCTTTGCCCGTGCCTTTATCGCGCGCCGACACATGAACAATACCATTTGCGTCGATATCAAAAGATACTTCGATTTGCGGCATTCCACGTGGCGCGGGGGCGATACCTTCCAAATTAAATTGCCCCAGCAATTTATTATCCGCCGCCATATCGCGTTCGCCTTGGAACACACGAATCGTCACGGCCGATTGATTATCTTCGGCGGTTGAAAACACCTGGGACTTTTTGGTTGGGATTGTTGTATTGCGGTCAATAAGGCGCGTAAACACACCACCCAATGTTTCAATCCCGAGTGACAACGGTGTCACATCAAGAAGCAAAACGTCTTTGACATCGCCCTTTAACACGCCACCCTGAATTGCGGCACCCATTGCAACAACTTCGTCCGGGTTCACACCCTTGTGCGGTTCGCGACCAAAGAATTCTTTGACCGTTTCAACAACCTTGGGCATACGGGTTTGACCCCCGACCAAGATAACTTCATTGATTTGCGATTTTTCAATACCCGCGTCCTTTAATGCCTTTTTGCAGGGCTCAATTGTTTTTTGAATCAAATCATCCACCAACGATTCCAACTTTGCCCGCGTCAATGTCGTATTGAAATGCTTTGGCCCCGTGCTATCGGCCGTAAGGAAGGGCAGGTTGATATCGGTTGACATCTTGGACGACAGTTCGATTTTCGCCTTTTCGGCGGCCTCTTTTAACCGTTGCAACGCCAATTTATCGCCCGACAGGTCAATACCGGTCTGCGATTTGAATTCTTCAATTAAATATTTCAAAATCCGCGCATCAAAGTCCGACCCACCAAGTGCCGTATCGCCATTAGTCGATTTCACTTCGAACACGCCGTCAACGATTTCAAGCACCGACACATCGAACGTTCCACCCCCAAGGTCGTATACAACAATCGTGCCGTCCTTGCTTTTATCCAACCCATACGCCAACGCCGCCGCGGTCGGTTCGTTCACAATACGCAACACATTTAACCCCGCAATACGACCGGCATCTTTGGTTGCCTGGCGTTGTGAATCGTTAAAATACGCCGGCACAGTAATAACCGCATCGGTCACCGTTTCACCCAAATAATTTTCCGCGTCTTTTTTAAGTTTACCAAGAATCATTGCCGAAATCTGTGACGGGGCATATTTTTTACCATCAATTTCAACCCATGCATCCCCGTTGTCGCCCGCAACAATTTTATAAGGCACGCGTTTCATAATCTCTTTAACCTCTGGACTATCATAGCGCAACCCCATAAGGCGTTTGATTTCATAAATTGTATTTTCCGGATTCGTCACGGCCTGGTTCTTGGCGGTAACACCAACCAACTGTTCGCCGTTCGATGTAATTGCAACAACCGACGGCGTTGTCCGGCCACCTTCGGCATTTTCAATAATTTTTGGATCGTT
>OMPY01000024.1 GCA_900313105.1 uncultured Pseudomonadota bacterium | reverse complement strand
TTGGCGACGTTTTTTAAGTCCCCTTCGCTGGCGAAGGGGAGGGCCACTGGAAGTGGCGGGGTAGTGGTGGCGCGTTGCGCCAGAAAAATACCCTTACCCCCCGACTGTTCAGTCGGACCCCTTCCCGTGGGGAAGGGGAGCGTCCCCCGGCAAAGGACACAAAACAACAAACAAAATGGAGAGGACACAATGAAAAAGATAAATTTATTAAATAAAACGATATCTCACCTTTCATCGGGGTATGGGTTCTCCCCTTTCCATGGGAAAGGGGTCCGGCGGAACCGCCGGGGGGTATGGGGCTTCCCCTTTCCGGGGAAAAGGGGTCCGGCTGAACAGCCGGGGGGTATGGGAATTACCCCGTCGCCACTATCACCCACAAAATTTTTAAAATTTTGCGGGGCCCGATTCGGCGCCACCCCTTCTTGGAAAGAAGGGGAACACAAAGTGCCGTCATACCGGCGAATGCCGGTATCCCGTGGTTTCAACCGTGGCGGGGGGATCCCGCTTTTCAGCGGGATGACGGTAAGAATATGCGGGATGATGATTGCGATTGCGGCGTTATTTGCCACACCGTCATTTGCGGAACCAACAGAACTGGATAAAAAAACCGTGGCATCTAAGGCATACGTCGACACGAAACAGGATATTATCGAAACCGGTTCGATGACATTTAACGTTCCAGAAGCTCAGTCTGACTATACTGTTTCAAATATGCTGATTTTTTCTGGTGATAACGGAGTTACGGGTACACAAATCGGTTTAATAGATTCTAGTGATATATCGACAATTTATGAAGATTTGGGAACTGATTATGATGTCTCTGATTTATCGGACAGTGGTGTATCTGATGCTACTTTATCAAGACTTGTTCCAACAGTTAAGGCTTTGTCAGATGCGCTTACACCACTTTCCTGGGATGACAAAGATACGAAAGCAATCCATGCATATAGCCAAACATTCGGAAGCGGAACAAACGAGTGGGCTGGAAACGGTCGCGATTTGATAAACGGACAATTTTTGGCAAAGTCCCTTGCAAGTAAACAAGATAAAATCTCAAAGTCAGGGACTTATTATGATACATCTGGAACTTTGCGGACTTACAACCGAAATTCGTCTTCCGGTGGTTGGCTAAATGCTGCGGTAAAGGGGACGGGGCTTGTGACGAAAACCACAGCCTACGGTGTGGTTGGTGAACGCAAGATTTTTGAAGCGACCGATGTCGCGAATTATCATGCGGATGGAATGAATCAAAACGAACAAAATATCCAAGATATTTCCATCCCGACCGTTGGGGCGATGATGACAGCGATTGCAAATGGCGCGAATGCCGCATTGCCGACGGGGACGACCGGAACGGTTGTGACATATAACGGAACCAATCAGCAAACCGGTGTCCAAGAATTTACCGAAACCGCCATATCCGGTACCGCAACATATGACGATAACGACCAACTGACCAATGGTAATAACATTGCAAATGTGTCATTGGTTGAAACAGAAATCGCCACCCGCCAGAAAAAACGCACCTGTGCCGGGTATGAACCGGGACATGAAAACGAAGCGGATTATTGTTGGCTTTGGAATTTCCCGGATTAGTGGCTAGTGTAAGTGTAAGTGTAAGTGTAAGTGTAAGTGTAAGTGTAAGTGTGCGGGGCAACGCCCCGCGTTTTTTGTCATTCCGGACTTGGTCCGGAATAGGGCTATAAACCTGTGATGAATACTGCGAAATTATTGCGAAATATTTATCACAACTGTCTAGCCCTATTGCGGCCTACGCCGCAATGACAATTCTTTCTTTTAGAGTGTTTTTACCTAAACAAAAACCGCCGGAAGACCGGCGGTTTTTGTTGTTTGCTATCACTAATCACTAACACTGACCACTTACACTTCCCGCCCCCCGATTCGGACTTTGAAAATAACAACCTGAATTTAGGCAAAAATTATATGTTTTACTATATGTTGGTGTTTTTATGTGTTTTTGTGACTATATTTTGTGTTTTTTATGATTTTCGAATCGGTTTTGATTTGTTGCTTTATGTTTTCTTGACACAAAACATCCTTTGGTGTGCGAATCGGGCGATGACCAAATTCCTGAACCCCACGGAAAATGGGCGTTTCAAAATGTCCAGTAAAAAAATAAAAAAAATTACATTTTATGTGTTGTATCTGAATCGAAAAAACTATATATTGATACTGAAACAACATAAGCGACACAAGATATTGTGTTTTTGACAAAAATTGGAGTTTAATAATGTCTGGGAACGAAAAAGAGGTTAAAATGCAAATTGCGCCAACATTTATATGTAATGTTATGAGTGTTAAGAAACGTTCTGGCGAAACGGTTGCATTCGAAGCGAAAAAAATCTACAACGCAATTAAAAAGGCGGCAACGGCCACAAATGAAATATCTGATGAAACGATTGTCCAAATCACAAATGATGTTTTGAAAGATTTGGACAATAATTTTATGGCGCGCACCCCGTCGGTCGAAGAAATCCAAGATACGGTGATTCGCAAACTGATGGATGCGCACGCGTATAAAACGGCGGAGGCATATATTATATACCGCCAAAAACATTCTGAAATTCGTAACGCAAATGTTGATGCAATTGATATAATCGAAAGTTATGTCGGTGGTTCAAATTGGCGTATCAAAGAAAACGCAAATATCGGTTATTCAATCGGCGGACTTATTTTACGGACCAGTGAACGCGTCACGGCGGAATACTGGTTGAATATGTTTCCGGCGGAAATTGCCGATGCACACCGCAGTGCGGCAATTCATATTCATGACCTTGGGTGGTTGACGGGATATTGCGCCGGTTGGTCGTTGCGCGAATTGTTGTACGAAGGTTTCAACGGTGTTCCGGGGTATCTGCAATGTGAACCGGCGCGCCACATGGCAACCGCGATTTCGCACATGGTAAATTTCCTTGGTACACTGCAAAACGAATTTGCCGGGGCCCAGGCATTTTCTTCGGTTGATACATACCTTGCGCCGTATGTCCGCGTTGATAATATGTCCTATGCCGATGTTAAAAACGCAATGCAGACATTGGTGTTCAATTGCGCGGTGCCGTGCCGTTGGGGAACACAAACGCCGTTCATCAACTTTACATTCGATTGGACATGTCCCGAAGATTTGAAACCGCAACGTCCGTTTATTGGTAAAAAACAGGTTGACTTTACATACGGCGACTTGCAAAACGAAATGGATATGATAAATCGGGCATTTATAGAGGTTATGACCGAAGGCGATGCCCAGGGCCGTCCGTTCACTTTCCCGATTCCGACATACAACATTACAAACGATTTTCCGTGGGACCATCCGAACGTCAAACCACTGTTCGATTTGGCGGCAAAGTACGGAATTCCGAATTTCCAGAATTTCTTGAATTCTGATTTGAATCCGACGGATGTTCGTTCAATGTGCTGTCGGTTGCGCCTTGATGTGCGCGAATTGCTAAAACGTGGTGGTGGCTTGTTCGGTTCTGCGGAAAAAACCGGTTCAATCGGCGTTGTCACAATGAACCTTGCGCGCCTTGGGTATATGCACAAGGGCGATCGCGAAGGATTGTTCCGCGATTTGGAACGGCTAATGAATATGGGACGCGAAGTTTTGGAAATAAAACGCCGCGTTATTACAAAGCACATGGAAAACGGACTCTATCCATTTACCCGTCGTTATCTTGGGAATTGGAATCATCACTTTTCCACAATCGGCGTGAACGGTGCGAACGAAATGGTTTTGAACTTTACGGATGGCAAGGAAAACATCGCAACCCCGTACGGCAAAAAACTTGTGTTGGACCTAATGGACTTTATGCGTGAAAAACTTGTAAAGTTCCAAGAAGAAACCGGCAACCTTTATAACCTAGAGGCAACACCGGCCGAAGGTTGTTCGTATCGCTTTGCGAAAACCGATGTTAAAAATTTCCCGGATATTATCACCGCCGGCACGCGTGATGCACCGTATTACACGAATTCAACGCAATTGCCGGTGAACTTTACCGACGACCCGTTTGTTGCATTGGAACACCAGGAAGAATTGCAACGCAAATATACTGGTGGCACAATGTTGCACCTTTATATGGGCGAACCGGTATCCAGTGGTGAAGCGGCCCAGAAAATCGTCCGCACGATATTCGAAAACTACAAGATTCCGTACATGACACTTACCCCGACATTTTCAATATGTCCAAAGCATGGGTATCTGCCAGGCCGGCATGAGTTTTGCCCAAAGTGTGACGCCGAACTTGGCATAACGCCAGATGAAGTGTCAAACAAGGCATAAAAACAAGAACCAAAAAAAGCAATATAAAAAAAGAAAGGAGAGAAACATGATTGCTAACCAACAACAAAGAACACCTTGCGAAGTATTTTCACGCAGCATGGGATTTATTCGCCCGACAAAAAACTTTAACATCGGGAAATATTCCGAATTCTGCGAACGCAAGACGTTCACCGAATGCAACTGTTTGACGACCGGCGCACGGCATGCCGAATTGATGAAAAAGGCCGCGTAAAAATGAATACTGTTCAGATTGGCGGGTTGGTATCGTTCACAACGATTGATTTCCCGGGTAAATTGGCGGCGGTTTTGTTCTTGGTCGGTTGCCCATTGCGTTGTGCGTATTGTTCCAACCCGCATCTGATTGATGTTGGCCCCGGCGAATACGATGCGGACAAGGTTTTTGATTGGCTGCGTACCCGCATCGGAAAGTTAGAGGGCGTCGTTTTTTCCGGTGGCGAAGCATTGATGCAGGGCGACGCAACAATTGACTATATGCGGCGCGTACGCGATTTGGGGTTTGCAATCGGCCTGCATACAAATGGGTTTTATCCCGAAAGATTGGCGGCGGCCGCGGATTTAATTGATTGGATTGGTATTGATTACAAGGCAACCAAAACAAATTACGAAAAATTGACCGGAATAAATATCGCATACGACCGATTGCTGCAAAGTTTGGACGTGTGGTCGAAAACCGGCAAACCGGCGGAGGTTCGCATCACCTGTGACCCGCGATATGTGACAACGGACGATTTATTGAACATTGCGCGCGATGTGTCGGCACGCGGATTTAAAAACTTTGCGGTGCAAAAATATATCCCGCACTTTGAAGACGACGAAAATAAAACAACCCCCGCGATGCGTAGCGCATTTTTTAACGATGGCGCTTTGCGCACCACAATAAATTCCATGTTTGACACCGTCACTTGGCGGGAGTAGGGCAAATAGTGGCCGGTGTGAGTGGTTAGTGATTAGTGGGAAATAAACCCCGCCCTTGCGGCGGGGTCGATGCGACCGAGCGTATGCGACGGTCAAATCGGGGGCGGGTTGGTTATATTATTTTTTTTACCCGCCCCCGCATCGTGCTGCGCAATGCTCGCACTCTGCGACCCCGCCGCAAGGGCGGGGTTACCCATAAAAAACCAAAAAATTATTTTTTCCCGATGGACTGGAATATATACCGTGTAGTACTTGCATAATCGTCGGGGTTCATAAAAGAAATACCACACTCCCCGACACAAAAACTATCACAATTATCCAGATCTGCTTCAAAATCTAATTTTATTTCCTCTTCGGGTTTTTTTCTATATTCTGTGTGTCTATCATATGCTACTATATTGCCATTCTGTGTTGTAGTTTCCTCCACAATCCATGGTTCGGTAGTATCTTCAGAAAAAACCGGATCGTAATAATATGCATAAAACCATTTTGATTGTTCCGGATACGTCATCTTACACCAACAATTAAAGCCGGTTCTTTCATTTGGTGTAAAATTTTTATTTGTTGTTTGACCGAAAGATAACTTTGATTTTGCCTTTTCCTTATTACAGGTTGCGATACCTTTTATTTTTGATACACCTGGATATTTACATTGGAAAGCATCACTTTTCATCCAATTAAATCCACCAGCAGCCCATTCTTCGTATTTTAATCCGTTATTCGATACCCCTTTAGAGTTATAATCGTTATACCAAGGGCTGTGGTCATATGGATTCCCTAAAAGTTTCTCCCCAAGCTTATCTTCTACGTATTTGCGCCGAGCTATGGATGCAGGCATCTCAGAAGGCCACTTCTTTTCTGTTTTAAAACCATACCATGGGTCATCATTAGCCCACTTTGTATCATTCGCCCAATCAAACTCACACGGCTTAAATTCATCTTTTAACGCATCCCCGATGACTTTTTCGTCACTTGTATTCGCATTTGAACCGTTTAGTTTTACAACACTAAACATCGTGGCGCGCATGGGTTCCGCACGCAACGCGGATAAACATTCCAACGCGCACGAACGTTCGCATCCGCCCGCCATTGTGTCGCCACTTTTGTTATATACCCATGGGCTTTCTTCCGGTCCCACCATTTTGCACCAACAATGTTCGCCACCTGTTTCATTTAGTGCATAATTTTTACCCACATCAATTGTGTATGGTGTGCCGGCGTCCGCCGTGCATGCACTGTGCCCCCGAATATATTTTGTTTGTGGATATTGCTTTATGAATTTGGAATCTTTCATCCAACCAAACGTCATCGCCCATTCGCCGGGGCCAAGTCCCGGGTTTTTATGGTACCCATCGCCACTGCTGTATGTTTGTAATCGTATTGGTTCGGGGTCCGTCGACACATAGTCCGCCCAATAGAAAGGTTTTATCGTATCGTCGCCCATTGCGGTAATCAAATCGTTTATAAAGTTTCGGCATTTTGCGTTATCTAAATTCCCAACACCACAAACCGTGATTAAATCCGCAATCGAAACATTTCCCGATTTGTCCATCAACTCAACATACTTGTTCGCAACATCCATTTGCAAATTTTGTGGGAAAGTATTTTTGATAACCGCGATTAGTGTTTCCGAATTGAAATAAAGGACTTTGTCATTTACACCAAACCCATCCGCATACGCGGGCATCGATAACAACACCGATAAAAATGCGATTAATCTTTTCATTTATATCCTATCTGTCCCCTATCTTTGTATCCAAACTAAAAAATTATTTTTTAATCATCATACTCTTCATACTTAAGTCCGAATAGCGCGCTTCGCACTTCATATTTAAGAGCAATCTCATCAACACACGATGTGGCGCACCGTTTTGCACAATCAAGATAGATATCATTATAATCTTTCATAAAGACCCATACGGGGGTAAAATTGTATGGGGTGGATTCGGTTTCGGCTTTGCACCAACAATATTCGCCTTTGTTACCACGTGGGGTGCCTTTTTGTAAATTTCTTCCACCGTTTGAGGCACATTTCGCAACACCGGTTATTATGGCACCACAGGGAAAAATGATTTTCCAGTCCCCCGGCGACGATATCCCGGAAGAAACATCCCAACTAGGACTATTATGAGCATTTATGCCGCTCTCCTTAGTTCCATCCAAATGTATTACGCTGTATCTACCTATCCACTCTCTCTTCCAACAAGGATCCGGTTGCTGTTCGTATTTTGGTTCGGGCGTTGGGGCCGGTTTTGGTTTCGGGGGTGGGGGTGGTGTTACGGCCGCGACTAAATCATTTCTGACAACTGTTTCATCACTCGTGTTCGCGTTTGATCCGTTTAGTTTTACCGCGGTGAACATCGCACTACGCATTGGTTCGGTCCGCAGTGCCGATATGCATTCCAACGCACACGAACGGTCGCATCCGCCCGCCATAGTGTCGCCACCTTTGTTATATACCCATGCGCTTTCTTCCGGTCCCACCATTTTGCACCAACAATGTTCGCCGGTATTTTCGTTCAGTGCGTAATTTTTACCCGCATCAATTGTGTATGGCGTTCCCGCGTCCGCCGTGCACGCACTGTGCCCGCGAATATATTTTGTTTGCGGATATTGCTTTATGAATTTGGAATCTTTCATCCAACCGAACGTCATCGCCCATTCGCCGGCCACCAGTCCCGGATTTTTATGGTACCCATCGCCACTGCTGAATACTTGTAATCGTATTGGTTCGGGGTTCGCCGACACATAGTCCGCCCAGTAGAAAGGTTTTATCGTATCGTCGCCCATCGATGTAATCAAATCGTTTATAAAGTTTCGGCATTTTGCGTTATCCAGATTTCCAACACCGCAAACCGTAATCAAATCCGCAATTGAAACATTACCGGACTGGTCCATAAGTTCGACATATTTGTTCGCGACATCCAGTTGCAGGTTCTGTGGGAAAGTATTTTTGATAACCGCTATCAGTGTTTCCGAATTGAAATAAAGGACTTTGTCATTCACACCAAACCCATCCGCATACGCGGACATCGATAACAACACCGATAAAAATGCAATCAATCGTTTCATCGCAGTGCGGCCTCACATTCATCGGCAATTTTTACAATCTTTTTCACCGCGGCGATTTGTGTTGCGTTGAATATGGTCGCAACGCCACTTGCCACCGCCGTCCCGCCCGCCAAGACATTTGATGCGGTGTTTAGTGTTTTTTCTTTGTCCGCATCGCTGCGCGTTGTGTCGGTATTCGCGGATGCCGAAGTTATCGTTCCAACCGTCCCCGTTGTTGCACCAACAATACTTGAAATCATCGCGCCACGCGCACGATTGTTTATTATCGATAAATCGGCATATTTCCATTCGCCACACGCGGTCGCAATTTTGTTCGCCGTTTCAACATTCGCCCCATCAATTCGTGCCTGGGCCATTGCGGATTTTAGTGAATCAACGGCCGCGATACATTCGTCTATGCGCGATTGCAAATCGCCGTCAACCCGATTGTTCGCGGCAATAACCGCGCCCGCAACATTCGTCGCCGCCCCAACCCCCAGCAATCCAGTTCGCCAGTTTCCAAGTTTTTTTGATTTGTTATACAATTCGCTTTGTTCAGATTTAATATCCGTGGCCGTTTTATCATATACCGACATTACCTCGTCCGCGGGCGGATTTACGGTCGTGTTTTCTGTTTCATCAACGCGCGCAAGTATCGCGCGTAAATCTTTATCCACCGATGATTTTACAATTCCGACAACGGTTGCACCGGTTGCCGCCGCCGTTCCAACACCGGTTATCGCCGTGTTGATTCCCGCCATGCGCTTTATATCCGACAGTTCACGCGATATTCCCGCACACCGCGACCGCACGGCACGAAGCGCGACATCAAAATCCGCGGCGTGCGAACCACACGCCACCAACGATAACGCAATAAAAAGAATATACTTCATTCCCGACATCCTCTCGGGATATTATTATATCACAAATCGCCCATCCGAACAATAAAAAACGGGCGCAAATGCGCCCGCACTAACACTAACAACTAACACTTACCACTTTTAGTGTGGCATTTTCGCCTCGGTCATTTTGACATGCTTGCGCAATTTTGGGTCGTATTTACGACGGCTAACCTTGCCAGTGGCGGTTTTGGTGTTTTTTACCACCGTATAGAAATAACCGGTTT
Organism: uncultured Pseudomonadota bacterium; assembly: GCA_900313105.1. Classification (GTDB taxonomy): domain Bacteria; phylum Pseudomonadota; class Alphaproteobacteria; order Rs-D84; family Rs-D84; genus Enterousia. Next base: position 14,828 of record OMPY01000024.1, on the reverse strand, counting down.
CTTTGTTTTCCAGTTTAATGATTTCTTTGCTACCTTTTTTAGATGCCATTTTATTTGCCTTTTATTTACGTTGCGTCAAATCATAGGTTATTTTTTACTGGAAATCAAGTATTTTTTATCATAACATATTTTGCGCGGGGCCCGTGGCGAAATTGGTAGACGCGCTGGATTTAGGTTCCAGTGGGGAAACCCATGGGGGTTCAAATCCCCCCGGGCCCACCACCAAATTTTCAAGCGCGCTTCGCAAGCGTTGAAAATTTGAGTGCCGCGGCGGAGTTCGCAAAGCGAACGTAGACGGGCAGAATTCCAGATAACGTGCCACGCCGTAGCATTGGCCACAACAGGAAAAACTCAGATAAAAATCTATCGTTTTAATTCCGGCATTTTTAACACATTTTTTTTAGCACGCACTTTTGGGCGTTGCTTTACTGCAAAATTATATACATCGGCCATAAATTTAACACCATTTTTCTGCATTTGTTCAAACAGCCCACGCATACCCGCGCGATTTTTTTTACCAAGCACCAATTCCGATGTCGGGGGCAGTGGCGTAAACTTTTTCTTTAACGAATTTTCTATGCCGTTTTTTAGTATATTCCCGGCGATAGTGTTCATAAACACGCCAAGATTGTTTTGGCCCTCTATCGCCACATAGCGCATACTATAGTGTTCAACAGAACTTGGGCGAACGTTCTTATTCGGTTCGAACGCATTTCGTATGACAAACACATCGCCATCATGACCGGCAAGAAAACATGGTTGTAACCAATCGGTACCGATTTCTTTTTCTTTGGATTGTTTGTATCGTACATATTTTGTCACCCAATTATTTGGACGTCGCGCAAGGAAATCACGTGCGGTTGTAAAACTAATTATGCGAAATTTTGACACCCCCAACGGAATAACGGGGGCATGTGCCACAACCAAAACTTGTGATAAAACCTGATTTATTTCTGTTGGGCTGTATCCCAACTTTTGCATTTTGTCCTGCATTTTTTCTTCTAATTTTTGGGCAACATATGCCCCGTGACAATGTGCGACAATGTTGATTTTTCTGGCGCGCGCCATCGCGACCGCCAACGGCAATCGTGCGTTACTATCAGAAATCCGGGGTAAAATCGCCGCGTCAAATAATTCATCGATATATTGAGTATCAAAATCCTTGGCGGATATAGAATTGTTGATTATAATTTGGACCAATGCCTTGGAATCCGCGGCGCTAATCCCACGTTCTGCTAGGGTTGCTTGTAATTCAAGGGTCATTTTGTTGCGTAATGCCTTGGCATCGCCATCAAACACCAAACTTAATTTATTAAGTTTTTCTTTCGCACTATCAATACTCAAAGGACGCCCGCCACGCCCGACAACACGCGGTAATACGTCGTTTTTAAGCACCGTTTTGAAATTCTGTTCGGTGACCCACACGGAATTATATGCGCGCGGTGATCCCAAAAAATTATACCCATATTTACCGAAATTAGACTCTTTTTCAGCCGCCATATTATTTGTATCAATCATATATTGTGCAGCATATACCGGGACAGAAACCGATAAGTCCGGCAAAATATCCTGCTCAATTATTTTCGCATACCCGGATGCAGCACGCCCAGAATTTGTATCATTTCCGCCAAGGTAAAGGACGCAAACCTCATCACCCGGAATATCGTTAACGGTTGTTATTCCGTACACGTTGTCTGATGTTTTTGGAACGCGTTGAATCAACCTTGCGTGCGACATTTTGTTCCCCCATTAATACACCGGATAATCGCGCAACGGCCCGTTCGGCCGCGACAGGTCAGATTTAACCCCGCACGCACAAAGCATGAACGCACACAATAAAATCAAAACTATTTTTTTCATCTGTTTACCGTTAAACAACACCTCAATGATACATAAAAAACGCCGAAATGTCTATTGTTTTTGTAATTAGTATTATTTTAATGAATTGTTGTGTTTCGGGAAAGATGTTAAGTTATTTTTGAACTTGTAATACTAAAATTGCTAAGATATAATCGCATTGCAAAAGGATACATAATGACAAAAGAAGAACAAAAACGAGAAAGGAAATATAATTATCTCGGTACATGTGCAATAATTGTTTTATTCGGTTGTACCATTTACATGGTGGGTGGTGTCATAATACCAAGAGGAATAAAAGAAAAGGAAGAAAAAGCCAAGCAAGCTGTTATCGATAACAAAGTGAAACAATACGAACAAACATTGCCTTATTACAAAGAATATCTACAAACCAAGGAACAAATCACACAATATCGTGATAGTTTGCAACGTGTGATAAAATAGTTCGTAAATGTGTAAAACGGTGGGCGTTTTTAACTATTAACTTACGAACTGTTGAAAGTATTGAAAAACAAACAAAAAAACCGCAAAAATGCGGTTTTATCAATCTTGGCAGCCCTACCGCTTCCTTGACAAACAATAATCAAACCCAAGTGCAAAAACTCTATTAAACATATCCGTTTTTGCGGGTTTGCTAATTGTTCGTCTGCGTTTTCGCCATGCATGTCTTGTGTGGGCTATCGCCCACGAAAACTGCGTTTTCAAACGGCACTTGTCGTGCCGTTGACATTCCTGCGCAATCCTCGTAGGGCTTTTTAACCAAAAATAAAAAATACCCATTCGGGTATTTTTGATTTCTGGCAGCCCCACTCGGATTTGAACCGGGATTCTCGCCTTGAAAGGGCGGTGTCCTAACCATTAGACGATAGGGCCAAAACGAAAGCACAAAAAAACTGGCGGGATTGACGGGGCTCGAACCCGCGACCTTCTGCGTGACAGGCAGACGCTCTAAACCAGATAATATAATTCTTTTCAGACGAAATCAAGCATTTTTTTATAAAAATCAATTTTATTATGGTGTCACATTGACCCCACCGAACACCGCACCCCGGAACCGAGCGAAGTACCGAACGTGGTCCGCGCAGCGGTTCGCGCAGCGGAGTGCACAGTCAGACGCCGAGCTGCTCGAGCTGTTGAACACCCAGGGCGAAGCCACAGTGGTCGTGCCAATATGTGGTTCGGTGGCACGGCAATAACAATACCGCCCCGATGGTGTTGCGCCACTTTTACCATTTTCATATGCCGTTTGTAATGTCGCGGTTAAACCATCCGGTGCCATTACACCATATGCATATCCACTAAACGTTTGGTCCGTGCATGCACTGATACCACGGATTTCTTTGTCGCATGAATTCCCCGTGCACGTCCCGTTATATGTTATCCCCGTTTCACGCGGCATTACAACGCCCCAATCACCACGCGCAAAATCATCATATAATGTCGTTGAACAACTGCCTCGGGCGTCCGTATAGGTGCTATCCGTTTGAACGCGTTTATAACAATACGATGTTGGTGTATCACTTGCCACGGCATACATTGTTATCGGTAATACCGTATTTAAATCATTTATTCGCCACAGCGCCCCACTGTTCGATGCGTTACCGGTTTCATCTACCTGGGTCAATGCGTCGTTCACCGCATTCGCAACCGCCGTATTCAAAGTTCCCGCCCGGACCAGGCCATTCCCATACGTATTCGTCGTTTCATCGTATATCGGTGTGGATGTAGCAACACCAACACCAGTATATCCGTTTGGATCAATGTTCGTGCCCGTATACGTTAGCACGTTCACCGTCGGTTGCTTATACAATGTCACCTGTTTATTACCCAGTGCCGTGTTCACCGTTTCAATCGTCGTTAGCCCCGTGTCTGATTGGTTCGTTGTTTCATTTCCCAAATCCGTTTTGATTTCGCGTTCGCCGATTGTCCCACGCGTCCCCGTGGGGGTCACCGCTTTGTCGCCCGTTTTTGCCGGAACCATATCTTGACGATTCGATAATTGTTCATCCACATAATACTGACTTGTTGCAATGTCTTTTGTTTCCGGATTCGCGCCGTATGCGCCCGTTGCAATTACTACCAAACCCGCAAGTATCGATATACGTTTCATTTTCCTTTCCTTTTTGCTATCGAAGCGGACGGGGTGGTTAGAGAATACGAAATAACAACGAATCCTCTAACCACCTCCCGGCCTGCTAGGCCGTACTCCTCCAATGGAGGAGAACCACCTCTCTGCAACCCCGCGGGGGTCCCCTTCTTCCTAAGAAGGGGTGGCACACGAAGTGTGACGGGGTAATTCCATATTGGCCTGCGGCCACCACTACCCCGCCCAGTTCCACTGGGCACCCCTTCGCCAGCGAAGGGGACCACCCATACCCCCCGGCGGTCCCGCCGGACCCCTTTCCCCCAGGAAAGGGGAAAACGCGCTAATTCCCTTGCGGAACATATGTTCCGGATAACACATCCGTGTTCACAGAATATGTCAAACAATGATCGCTGTTCGGGTCGTTCGTCGCGTTATAACCCGTTTCCCACATGTTGCATGTTAGTAACCCCGCAAATCCATTCGCAACCGCACCGTTCACATGCGACGCACGAACCAACGCATCCGTTTGGGTCGAATATGATCCGCTTTCGTTGTAAACATCCGCACTGCCCACACTACCCGATGCGCCACCGTATGTCACAAGTTTCCCCGCCGTCCCGGATAGTTTATTTTGTTTCCCATTTAATCCCGTGTTCACCGCGCCAACCGTCGGTATATCCGTCGCCGCCGCATTTATCCCGTCACCACCATTGTTCCCAACGGTCAGTGTCGTTGATATGTGACGTTTGTTGATTTCGCCCGCCTCGTTATGTTCCGCATCGTTGCCCGCACTGTTCGGGTACGTTACTACATAATTTCCACTTTCCGCACCAACAACCGGTTGCTTCGTTTCAACCGCCGTGTCAACGTAATATTGACTGGTCACTGTTTTCTTCCGCGTTGCGTCGTCCGCGTACGCGGTGCCAACCATAATAATTCCGACCAACAACAGTTTCCCGATCCGCATGATTTTCTCCCTTTTTCCTTTGATTTACTGCATACAAATTCGCTGATAAAAGTGTAACAAAAACCAAGGTTTTTTGACACCTTGTTCGGCCAAAATTCGGAAATTCGTAAGTCATTGATTTTACATCGGAAATTCGTAAGTCATTGATTTTACAGGAAATAAAAATTTTGGATTTTTGAAAAAAAGTGTTGACTAAAAACCTTGGTTTTTTTTATACACTTTTTACCACCGCAACCCCACGGATTCCGCGCCTTTGCGCGAATTTCAAGAAGCAAAAAAAACATGGGCAAAAATCGTGCATTTTTGACGTTCACAAAACAACAAAACCGGCGCAACGCGCCGGTCCACTAACACTTACCACTTATACTATCCACTATTTCTGCACAAAATGCACACTGTATTGTGGTTTTTTATCCGCCCCCAGTGATGCACGTACGACCTTGTTCGCCGCCGTCTGTACCGCACGGGTTAAATTATCCTGGGACTTGCGTTCGGCCTTAGACAATTCGTCAATCGCCTTGGTAATTTCGATTTGAATTTGTCGTTTCATAAATCCGGTTGCATCAGATTCAAAAATACCCGCACTGGAAACATCCGGCGTGCCCTTCAGATATCCGCGTTTATCCACCGGCAATGTCACAAATATCGCACCATTTGATGCAATTTTTTTGCGGTTTTTGTACACTGGGTCATTGGCACTGCGTTCGGTTTCGCCCTCCATCACGACATAACCGGTTTCGATTGTTTCGCAAACGTATGGTTCCGCACCATCACCCAGTGCAATCATTTCGCCATTTCGCACCAACATCATATGCTTTGCACCGCCGCGTTCCATCGCCATTTTCCCGTTCAGCATTTCATTTATATAATCGCCGTGCATCGGGATTGAAACCTGGGGGTGAACCATGTCATAGAATCGTTCAAGTTCCGGTCGGCCGGCGTGGCCACTGGCATGCACATGGTCGGTGTCATAAATCGTGTGCGTGTGAATTCCCATTTTCGCAAGTTTGTTATAAAGGAACGAAACATCTTGTTCGCGACCGGGGATAATAATCGCACTGAATACCACCGTGTCGGTTGGCATAAGTTTCATTTCCTTTACCTGGCCCCGGCAAAGACGGGTCAACATCGCGTATTTTTCGCCCTGGGACCCGGTCAAAAATATCGCTTGTTTTTCCGCCGGTAAATCTTTGATTTCTGAAAACTGATAAATGTCGTTTTCATTTAGATATTTAAAATCAATTCCCATTTCACGGAATTCAGGCAACCCAACGTATGGCACGGGGTTTGGATTACTGCGTTCCTTAATCGCGGCCATGCGCCCGGTGGCACGTGCGGCCTCTGCAAACATTTTTAATCGCGCAATACTGCGTGAATAGCCGGTCACAATCACACGCCCCGGCGCGTCACGCATAATCTGTGTCAATGTGTCACGAACCTGAATTTCCGTTGTTTGCGGATTTTGACGCGACACAGATGTCGAATCGCACGCGCACGCAATAAGTTTTGGATCCGAACCAATTTCACGCAGGCGCGCATAATCCGTTCCCGGTTCAATCGGGTTATCATCGTTAAACGTCCAATCGCCGGTATGCAAAATCTTGCCTGCGCCGGTTTTGATAATCAGCATTTGCGCCTCTGGCACAGAATGACTTACGTGGAAAGTTTCGATTTCAAACGGGTCAAGTTTCAATGTTGCGCCCGCCGCATCAAATTCAACAATATCGCGCTTTGGATCAAAATCTAATTCAATGCCACGAAAAGTTTCACGCAAAATTTCCGCCGGAAAACGCGTGCAATAAATTGGTTTGCGGAACTTTGGCCAAATGTATTTTAACGCGCCAATATGGTCTTCGTGTCCATGCGTAATGACAAAAGCGATAACGTCTTTCTTGTGCTTTTCAAGCCATTTTGTATCACAATACTGCACATCGCCGGCACCGATTTCTTCCTCTAAGAAACCCATGCCGCAATCAACCACGATAAATTTATTCTTGTATTTGTAAAGGTACATATTTTGCCCAACGTGTTCCAATCCGCCAAGCGCCATAAAATAAACCTTTTCATCGGTTGAATTCGATGTCGCATTTTTTTTCTTTTTATCCGACTTTTCGTTCGAAACGTGCACAGATAAATCTTCATCCGTATCGGCATCCAATTCAAGATCTGGTTCAACATATTCGTGCAATTTAACCATGTTATAAAATCCTTTGTTAAAAATTTATGCAGGGATATTACAGTTTTTTTATATCAAACACAAGAAAAATAGTAAGTATATGAAAAAACACCCCGCGATTGCGGGGTGTGCGATAAATCAAACAATAGTTTAATTCAAAGCATCTTTCAAAGCCTTGCCAGGTTTAAATTTCGGCTGAGTAGAGGCCGGAATTTTAATAGCAGCACCCGTTTGTGGGTTGCGGCCGGTTGTGGCCTTGCGCTTTGCGGTTGTGAATGTTCCAAAACCGACCAAACGAACGTCACCTTTCTTTTTCAGAACTTTTGTGACGGTGTTGATAAACGCATCAAGACATGCCGCCGCGGTTGCTTTGGTGATGTCAACTTCGTTTGCCATTGCTTCGATTAATTGTTGTTTGTTCATTTGTTTTCTCCTTTCATAAATTTATTTAAGGTGTCCAACGCTTCGTTGGCAATGCCCATGAAAATCATTGTATTTGCGCCGATTACAAAAAACATCAAAACGCAACCAAGCAATTTTCAAGGGCATTGCCCGAAACGCCTGACCGAATCGTAAAGAATTCCGCGGTGTAAGTCAAGATGTATTTATAAAAAGCCCGATTTTTTTATTATCTTGCGTGAACTAAATCGCTGTTTATGGCCCTTGCACCTTCCGATGAATTTTCGCACAACACCCAGTTTCCCGGGCGATTCGCGACACCAACCGTGCGATATTTATTTGGTGTGTTAAACACAAGTATCATTATCACGCCCGCCCAAAAAAGCAACTTGGTAAATCCCCACGGTTTGGAAAAATCATCTTTTTTAAATGAATCTTTTAATAAATTTTGATACAGCGCCCACCCCCAAACAAACACCAATATAATCGCCGCAAAGAAAAATCCGATTGTTATATATTTATAAAAATGTCCGAACCCGGCGGCAAGTGCGTCCCATAAACTGCTTTCGGCGGGACATATAAATAAAGCCTTTCCACGCATATCCGCCGGAACATTTATCACCGTATCGGGCCCCAGTGAAAAATCAAACGCCGCCATCAAAACAATGATGGTCAAAAAAGTTATTACCGAAATCATTGACTTTTTCATGTGAGATTTTTCCTTTGTTGTTATATTATACCACAAAAAACTAACCAATTGCAATTTTTGAAAGTTTTATTTAAGATTTGATTATGTTTGCACGGAAATCAGACCTTGTTATCGCGACAACCACATACGATATTGATGCGTTGCGCCTGTCGATACCCGCGGTGCGACGGTGCGCGCGCGATGCGACAGTGGTTATACATAATGATAACCATGAAATTGAACTTTCGCGTGATTTTGTGCGGAAACTCGGGTGGCGTGGCGCGTTGCATATTATAAATGAGAAAAATAATCTTGGCGAATTTGAATCACGAATTGCAACTTTGGAATATATTGATAGTGAAAAGATTCCGGGCAATTGGATTTTGTTTGTCGATGATGACGATGCACTGATTGATGCGACCGTGCCGAATGTTTCGGAATCCACCTTTGCGGTTGTTCAAAACGCGACAACAATTTCGGATAACATAACGGACATTTTCAAAATTAGCCCAAAATGGACGGCCGGTTCGGAATGTGGCAAGACGGGCGCACATTTTGATATCACGGGGACACTTGTTCGGCGGGATGTGGCAATTGAATTTGCACATTTTATGCGCACGATATTACCGGAAATAAAAAAAATCGAACACGGTTTCAAATATCGCGTGCCGGTGGGGGCAATCATGTGGGTGGGGTTAAAAACCTTTATGCGCGTGCGATATCCAGAAATGTCCGCAATTTATATGAATCAAACAAATTATGTTTCAATAAAACTTGGGCGGGCAACACAGAAATACGGTCTGCGCGTGGTGCCGGCAACATCCGCGCGGACTTTCAACAATAATGTTATTAAAAAATTTACCGAAATGTTTGAACGCGCCGCGGTGCAAAATATGGTTGCGGTTGCGCAATAATGTTCTATAATCTTGCCATAATAAAAAAGGAAATCGCCATGACATATGATGAAATTAGAAAAGTTTTCTTGGATTATTTTGAATCGCACGGGCATAAAATTGTACCGTCTGCGTCGCTTATACCGAATGACCCGACACTACTTTTCACCGTGGCGGGCATGGTTCCGTGGAAAGGTATTTTACAGGGCATCGAACCCGCACCGGCGCCACGTGTTGCGGATGTGCAAAAATGCATTCGCGCGGGTGGCAAGCATAATGATTTAGAAGATGTTGGTTTTGACGGTCGGCATCATACTTTCTTTGAAATGATGGGGAATTGGTCGTTTGGCGATTATTTCAAGGACGGCGCAATCGAAATGTCTTGGGATTTACTAACGCGTGTTATTGGGATTGACCCGGCGCGCCTTGTCGTGACGACACATATTTCCGATGACGAAGCAACGGAAATTTGGAAAAAAGTCGCGGGCAAGGATGCAATTCGTTTGGATAAAGATAACTGGTGGTCGGCGGGCGATACCGGTCCGTGTGGTCCGTGCAGCGAAATTTTCTATGACTTTGGGGCGGATATTCCGGGTGGTTTGCCCGGGACACCGGACGAAGACGGCGGGCGTTTTGTTGAAATTTGGAATGATGTTTTTATGCAATACGACCGCGATGCAAATGGGAATTTAACAAAACTGCCAAAGCAAAATGTTGATACGGGCGCGGGACTGGAACGATGGGCGGCAATGTTGCAAGGGAAATTTGATAACTATGACACCGATTTATTCCGGAACCTTAAACGCGCGGTAAGTGATGTGACCGGCGTTGCCGAAACAAATGAAAATAAAACCAGTTTCAAGGTTATTACCGACCATTTGCGTTCGGTTGGCTTTGCAATTGCCGATGGGGTTATACCATCAAACACCGACCGTGGTTATGTGATTCGCCGTATCTTGCGTCGTGCGATGCGGCATGGGCAATTACTTGGGCATTCGGGGGCGTTGCTGTCGAAACTTTATCCGGCGTTGGTGGAACAGATGGGCGGTGCATATCCGGAACTTATAAAAAATCAGGCGCATGTTGTTGAAATTATAACGAACGAAGAAAACGCCTTTGCCGATATGTTGAATAATGGCATGAAGTTGTTGGACAATGAATTGCCGAAACTTTCCGGGAAAACATTGCCGGGCGCGGTCGCGTTTAAGCTATTTGATACATATGGATTCCCGCTTGATTTAACACAAATGATTTTGCGCGAAAAGGGTATTGATGTTGATGTCGCGGGCTTTGAATCCGAAATGGCGGCGCAAAAGGAACGCAGTCGCGCCGACACACGCGGAACAAAATTGCTCTGGGAATCGCGCGGTGATGTGACGGCGACAGATGACACGACAAAGTATGCACCAAACGCCGATATGCAATCGCGCGTTTTGGCGATACTGCGCGGGGAAGATTTTGTGGACAGTGCAACCGATGGCGACATGGTAGAGGTTGCATTGGATAAAACAAATTTCTATGGCACCCAAGGTGGCCAGGTTGGCGACAGCGGTAAATTAAAAACTGGTGACAATGTCGTTTTGGATGTGACGGATGCCGCGCGTGCGAATAATGTCGTTTTGCATCGCGGAACGGTCGTTGGAAAAATTTCTGTGGGTGACACGGTGACACCGGTCATAAACGCGGATGTTCGGGCGCAGACGGCGCGTGCGCATACCGCGACACACCTGTTACAGGCGGCGTTGCGACAAGTCCTTAATACCGATGTGGAACAACGCGGGTCACGGGTTGCGCCGGATTCCGTGCGGTTTGACTTTTCGTTTGGGCGAGCGATGACGGCGGAAGAAAAAACCGCGGTTGAAGATTTGGTGAATAAATGGATTGCGGCGGATATGCCCGTCACACACGAAGAAATGCCAATTGATGCGGCAAAAAAGCGCGGGGCGATGGCACTGTTTGGGGAAAAGTATGGCGATGTCGTGCGCGTGATAACCGCGGGCGATGTGTCATGCGAACTGTGTGGCGGAACGCATGTAAATCACACCGGCGAAATTTTGCGCGCAAAGATAAACAAGGAAAAATCCATCAGCAGTGGAATTCGCCGTATCACAATGTCCGTCGGCGCATTGGCATAGACGGCGTAGTGTTAGTGATTAGTGGTTAGTGAACTGTTTTATTGACAAACAAATAATTTGACATTTGTGTTTTTTGTCCTACACTTGTCAGCATGAATAACAAAGAACTTTCTATTATCATCCCGGTTTACAACGGACAAGATTATATTGTCCGCTGTGTGGACAGTATTATGCGGCAGCGGGATGCGACCCAGCATGAAATTATTATTGTTGATGATGGTTCAACAGATGACACACCAAAAATTTTGGATGCGGCCGCAAATGTATATAAAAACATTCGTGTTATACATCAGAAAAACGCTGGTGTTTCCGTTGCACGTAATAATGGAATCACCGCATCGCATGGTAAATATGTGACCTTTGTTGATGCAGATGATATGGTGGGATTGAATATTGACGCCTTTGATAAATACTTTATATCACCAAGCAACATTTCAAACATCGGTAATATGAAAATAACAACAGCGCATAACGTGTTGCCTTTGATGACCAATTTGCATTTTGATAATGGATATTTTGTGAATATGTTGCGTGCCACGCATGACACAAATGCGGATGTAGTTCTTGGTGGAAAAATCACGGTGAACCGAGATGAGATATATATGCGTCGTCATGTTTACGAAAATGATTTTGTATATGATTCCGCGCCCAACAGCAAAGATATTTTACTTCGCCAGGCCGATAGACGCGAAAACGCCAATTTTGCACTATATAGTCGCGAAATGTTGAATAAATATAATTTGCATTTTATGGCAAATATGAAACTTGATGAAGATATGTTATTTTGTATGCTGGCGGTGTTGTATGCGGAACGTGTGGCAACGGTCAAAGATGTTACTTATTTTTATAATCGACATGAAAATACATTATCAAACATCGTTGATTATGATAAAAGAATGGAAAAGCAAAAAGTCGCAGATATTCAACGATTTTCATATTTGTTAAATGAATTGGGACGTATGCCAAAATATTCAAAAACATTTACATGTTGGGTAAAAGAGTATTCAAAAAAAGGTACAAAATATACCTATGAATCCGGCGAATTTCCACCGATGAATTGCCATTATTTTTGTAATGAACCAGAATGCACCGGTTGCTTTGTTGCCGATGGCATGCGTGAACAATTTACAAAAAATATTAAAAAATACCTTGGTGCCACAAAATAAAAAACCACCAAATGGTGGTTTTTAAAAATTCTGGTGCGGGCAAAGGGGCTCGAACCCTCGACCTCAACCTTGGCAAGGTTGCGCTCTAGCCAACTGAGCTACGCCCGCAAGTCACCGGGTATTTTTACATATAAAAATCCAGTTTGCAAGAAAAAAATATTCATGCCAACACCGCTAGGGCTTAATAGCCCCCACCCCCGGCACAGAATTAAAGAGTAAAAAGGTTAAAAAACAAAAACCCCAAAGATTAAAACTTTGGGGCGATGTTTTTATTTTGGCGCACCCATTCATTCCCCTTGATAAACAATAAAAAACAAGCACCCAGAAGGATTCGCTCACTCGGCACATAAATATGTGCCGGTTGCGCGCAACCCGTGACGATTTCGCTGCACTTCGTTTGCAAAATCTACTTGGTTTCCCTCGGCATAAATGCTTGCGGGGCATTCGTTAGCACTCAAACTGCGCTATTGCTTGTTTTCGTTTACTCATTGTCGAACCCTCTGTCCGGGTTCGCATCCCAATAGGCGACGATGAAAATAAAACACGGTGTTAAACCGTGTTTTGTTTTTATTCTGGCGCACCCATTCATTCCCCTTGATAAACAATAAATAAAATTAAAAAATTTATTTGCATAAATTTTTAAAATTTTGCTAATTGTTCATCTGCGTATTGTGTGCTGCGCCGATACAGGGCTCGCACACATCCTTCTGGGTGCGTTGTTCCAAAAATTAAAAACCGACCACAAACGGTCTGTTTTGAATTTCTGGCGCACCCAGAAGGATTCGAACCCTCAGCCTTCTGATCCGTAGTCAGACGCTTTATCCAGTTGAGCTATGGGTGCAACGCATATTATTCTATACCAAAATATTCCGATTGCAAGAAAAAAGATTTCACATACTTTCCAACCGCCGGATTCTTTCCTTAATCGGTGGGTGTGTTGCCATAATTTCGCCAAAAAACGCGCGCGCCCGTGTTGGGTTCGCGATGCATATTGCCGCCATCGTCTTGCGACCATCAAGGTTTTTAACAACCGAATGTTCCGAAATTTTACGCAGTGCCGCCGCGAGTGCCCGCGGATTTCGAGTTATATACGCACCCGTCGCATCCGCCGCATATTCACGCCGCCGCGAAATCGCCATATGCAAAATCGGTGAAATCAGAACATTGAAAAGTGTGAACGCCAACCACACCATCATTATCACCGCCGCGCCATTGTTCTTATCATCACCATCCGAACGTGCATACATCATATTCCGCGCCAGCATATCTGCAATAAAGACCGTGACGCCAATGCCGGTAATAATAAACATATCAAGCCGTATATCGCGGTTACCAATATGCGACATTTCGTGGGCGATTACACCCTCCAGTTCCGGTTGGTCCAATTTTTCGATAATTCCGCGGGTGAGCGCCACCGTCGCATCACGCGGCCCGCGCCCCGTTGCGAACGCGTTAAGGCCACCGTCTTCGATAACATAAACCTTTGGCGTTGGCAACCCCGCGGCCAGTGCGACATTTTCCACCGATTTGTAAACATAGCGGTATTCCGGGTCGGTGTCGTTTATTTGCTTTGCACCCGCCATAGACAACATCATAGAATCACCAAACGCCCATGATATTAGCATCCAAATAACGCACACCACCACGGTCGGTACCGCCACCATAGTGGTTGTATTGATTGCATCATTTAACGGTTGCACACACCAAACACAGATGAACACCAACGCAATAAAAATAACCGGAAACAGCACCACCAACACCGCGGTTTTTATGTTGTTTGCACGTATATGGTCATAAACAGTTTTGACTTTTTTCATACCCCAATCATACCGAAACAATGTGGCGCAATTCAACAAAAATCTCACTCTCCACTTACACTTGCACTGGCCACTAAATATGATAAAATACATACATAATGTGGGGCGGGGCAATTATTTCTTTTGCGATGGCGATGTTTACACACACGGCGGTTTTCGCCGGGTTCCTTGCGCCAATGGAATTTCCAAAGGTCGCGGCCGATTTGTCTTTTGTTGACCGTATGGCACTAAACGCCGCCGGATATGAACCATACGAAAGCGAATATGATGAAAACGGCAAATGTATTTCGGGGTGCGCGTATGCGCTGCCAAATATCGAAGACATTATCGGCGCAGGCTGAGACTTTGCTGGTTTCGCTGTCTGGAAGCATATCGTTCATCAATCGTTGGTCAAGCGCCAGCTTCCTGCCGTCGTTGGTAATCAGAAGCATATTATCGGTGGAGGAATCCACCATCTTGTTTCTGACACGCTCCGCGCGCTCGGAAAGCCCTTCTACCATCTTTTTCTGAGCCTCAGACGGTTTCAGAACGATATTGTGATAATGCGCCTCCGGCACAGGCAGATTCAGCATATCCGCTGTCTGAATGTCCGCCGTTTCCTTGAACATAGACATGAGTTCCGGGAGGTTGTAGAACTTGGCAAA
>OMPY01000001.1:17071-77727 GCA_900313105.1 uncultured Pseudomonadota bacterium | reverse complement strand
CCACGCATGCACACCGTGTTTGGGAGACGGTTCACCAAGCATCATCTGACCTCCATCAGTTTTTGAAGTAAATATGTGCATCTCAATCGGTTGAATACCCCATTCTTTATACGTCTTGTTTTGAATATGTTCAAACATACCCGGCAATTCCTTAACCAACTCGATCTCTTGTCCAAGAAATTTTGCTGTTTCTTGTCCACCAACAGTAACATTTGTTGGGGTTATAGTGATATAATCTTTACTTGTAATATGACTCATTTATTACCTTTTTGACTCTTAAGATTGAACACTAGCACAAAAACCCAACAAGTCAAGAAAATCATATAAAAAATTCGTGGTAGCGGCGAAAGGATTGCACATTCCCACCGCGCTTCGCTTGCGAGAACCCTTTCCACTCGTAAGACTCGAACTTCGTTTCACTCGTTCTCGTCAACTATCGTGTCGGACCCGGGGTCCTCATCCATCGCGACTATACCAAAAATTAAAACCGGGACACACCCGGTTTGAATTTTTGGTAGCGGCGAAGGGATTCGGACCCCTGACCAAAGGATTATGATTCCTCTGCTCTACCACTGAGCTACGCCGCCATAACACCGCGCATTATAACAAAGATTTTCCCGATTGCAAGAATTTCGTGCGCACCCACAATTCAGACAAAAATCCCAATAAATTTTCCCATTTGAACATAAGCCAAAAATAGTGTATAATTGTTTGTCATGAAAAAGTTTGCGGTTGTTTTATTATCCACGATAATTCCGACATATTCGGCGTTTGCCGATGTGACCCGCAATACATTTACCGGGTATTACAAGAATCAATTTTCTTTGTATTTCGGCCAGGGTATCGATAGCGGATTTTTATTGCCGCCACCGTTAAAACCGGTTCCGTTTTACCTGTTCAACCTGCAATATTCGCAACCAACAACTTTTTTTAGCCTGCCCGCGCGCCAGTCACTTAGTGTCGGACAAACATTAGGGTTCGGTTCAAAGTACGGTTGGGATTGGGACAAATACACAATTCCAATGGTAATGCTTTCGGGTGATGTGCGCCTTTCGGAATATAAGAACCTTTATGTTGCGGCCGGCGCGGGTGTCGGAATGCAGGCGCAACAAAACGAACGTCTTGGTGCAAAATTATTATTCCAATTCAAAATAACCGTCGGATATCATATAAATAACAATTGGGGCATAGAGGCATTTATGCACCACTTTTCAAATGGCAATACCGCATTGGAAAATTATTCCTATGCATTTTATGGCCTTGGCGTGACATATAGTTTTTAACTACCACTCAATCGGGCGCCCACCGTGCGCAACAATATATTCATTTGCCTTGCTAAAATGCCGACAACCGAAAAATCCGCGATACGCCGAAAGCGGCGATGGATGTGCACTTTTCAAAACTAGATTTTTTGTTCCATCTACAAATTCCGCCTTGCGTTGCGCATAACTTCCCCACAGCATATAAACCAACCCATCGCGCGCGGACAACGCGCGAATCACCGCATCGGTAAATTGTTCCCACCCGCGCCCCGCATGCGATGCCGCCAAATGCGCCGCCACGGTAAGTGTGGAATTTAGCAATAATACCCCCGCCCGCGCCCACGATGTCAAATCACCATGCGTCGCACTTGCCCGCCCCAAATCCGATTCGATTTCTTTATAGATATTAACCAACGACGGTGGTGGCGTAATCCCGTCTGGCACCGAAAAACAAAGACCGTGTGCCTGACCCAGTTCATGATACGGGTCTTGGCCAATAATCACGACGCGCACAGAATCAAACGGACACAAATTGAACGCATTAAATATATCTTTTGCCGCCGGGTAAATTTTTTTCCCCGCCATATATTCCCCGCGCACAAAATCGGTAAGTTTAATAAAATAATCTTTACCAAACTCATCCGCCAACACCCGTTTCCAAGATTCTTCGATTTTTACATCCATGAGCGCCACCTATAATTTTATTAAACCAATTTGTAAAGATTTCCACAAAACAACATCTATATACCCACGTGGTAATCCCGTCACCGAAACCATATGCGAAAACATATCATCACACGCCCGTTTTATTTCCGGTGTCAATTTACCATTTTCGTCCATACGGCGGATTCCGGCGTATAGCGCGCCAAGACGCCGAATCCAAACATCGTATTTCACAACATCAATTCCCAAATTTCGCGCCAAATGATTTGCGGTTATTTTTCCAATATGCGGCAATGTCGATAGATATTTCAACTTTTCCGAATCCGTCACACAATTATAAAAACCATCGCAAAATTCCGCCCTATTTCCCCAGATTTTACAAATTGCACTTACCTTGTTTTTATTATGAAACATTTGAAAAATCGCATCATAATTTGCACCATTTTTATAAATATATTCCATTATGTTTTTATGAATCCGCTTTGCGGTTTTTTGTGAAAAACCACCCGCCAAAATCACATAGGCGCACATTTCCGCAAACGCATCTGGCGAAAAAATCCGCGGCCGCGACAACATTTCACGAATTTCATCAAAAGATTGGGCGTCACTGTCCGCGCCCAAATCTTTTATTTTTTTCTCTAAATCAAAGAACCAATCAGCCGTGAACATTTACACATCCAAATTCGCGTCCAATGCGTTTTCAACGATAAAGTCACGGCGCGGTTCCACAACATCACCCATCAGCATGGAAACCACCGCATCCGCCTGTGACGCATCGTTCACCGTCACTTGGAACAGCGACCGATGATTCGGGTCCATCGTTGTTTCCCACAATTGTTCCGCGTTCATTTCGCCAAGCCCCTTGTACCGTTGAATCTTTAACCCATTTTTCGCATATTCAAACGCGGTATTTAGTAAATTAAACGCGCCCCAAATCTTTTGCGACTTTGATTTAACCGTAAGTACGGTCGGCGCCGAAAATGTTTCCATCAATTCTTCACGGCCCGCCATCCGCCGCCACGCGTTGATTTCCGGCGAATTCAATTTTTCCCGCGAAAGTAAATAACTTTCCGTCACACTGCGTAATGTCCGCGTAATTGTAATTCCTGCATCGTTCGCGGTCACATGCCACCCGCGTTCAAACTCTAATTCTTGGGCATCCAGCATTTTTGCGGCCATTTCACAGTTTTCCGTTGATTCTTCATCAAACACACGGTTCAGTGCCAATGCCTCTACAAACCGCAGTGGCATAATGTGATTAAGTGGTTGCAACACATTACGCATATCAAGCACCAAATCCAACAACCGCTTCATATCCGCACCGGAAATCTGGGTCCCCGATGCAATTTGCACAACACCGTCGGTCGCCAATTGGTCCATTAAATAGTCGTCCATTTCGCGTTGGTTCTGTAAATAAATCTGTTGTTTGCCACGCGTCACACCGTATAGCGGTGGTTTCGCAACATAGATATATCCGCGTTCAATCGCCGCCGGCATATGCCGATAGAAAAACGTCATAAGCAATGTTTGAATATGTTGTCCGTCAACATCAGCATCGGTCATAATGATAATTTTATGATAGCGCATTTTTTCCACATCAAAATCATCTTTGCCGATACCCGCACCCATTGTGGTAATAAGCGCGCCAATCGTATCAGATGACAACATTTTATCAAACCGCACGCGTTCAACATTTAAAATTTTCCCACGCAACGGTAAAATCGCCTGGGTCTTACGGTCACGGCCCTGCTTTGCGGTACCACCAGCCGAATCCCCTTCGACGATGAACAGTTCACATTTTGCCGGGTCGCGTTCACTGCACCCCGCAAGTTTCCCGGGCAGTCCCCCTAATTCCGGTCCGGTCTTTTTCCGCGAAAGTTCACGCGCCTTGCGTGCGGCCTCACGCGCGGTCGCCGCTTCCAGTATCTTATCGATAATAAGTTTCGCGGTCGCCGGATTTTCTTCCAAATACTGATACAACAATTCCGATGTAGTATTTTCAACAATCGGGCGAACCTCACTTGATACCAATTTATCCTTGGTTTGGGAACCAAATTTCGGGTCGGGAATTTTCACACTAATTATACTGGTAAGCCCTTCGCGAAAATCTTCGCCCGAAAGGTTGATATCTTTCTTGGTATTTTGTTCCGCGATATATTTATTTATTGCCCGCGTAAGGCCCGCACGGAACCCCGCCAAGTGCGTTCCACCATCGCGATTCGGTATATTATTTGTAAAGCAAAGCGATGTTTCGGTATACGCGGTCGTCCATTGTAAAACGATTTCAATATATGAATCATCAATTGTCTTTATCATCTGAATTGGGTCACGATTCAACAATTCTTTGGATTTATCCAAATATGTTGCAAACCCCGCAAGCCCATCGGTCGAATGAAATTCGCGTTCTTTCTTTTCCCCACCACGCAAATCTTCCAAAATAATCCGCACATTGGCATTCAAATAAGATTGTTCACGCAACCAATTTTCAAGTGTATCAAAATTAAATTCGGTCGATGCAAATGTTTCCGGTGACGGCAAAAATGTCACTTCGGTTCCATGTTCATAACCGGTTTTATTTTCCGTGATTTTCAAATCCATCGTTGGCACACCGTCGGCAAAGGACATTTCCGCCTGTTTTTCGCCACGCCAAACCCGCACATTTAGCCAGGTTGAAAGCGCATTCACAACCGACACACCAACGCCGTGCAAACCGCCGGAAACCTTGTACGCACCGTTGCCTTCGTTATCAAATTTACCACCCGCATGCAATTCGCACATAATAAGTTCCAATGCACTGCGTCCTGTTTCATGGTTGATATCAAACGGCATACCACGCCCGTTATCACGGATGGTCACACTGCCGTCCGGATTCAACGAAACATAGACCGTATCGGCATATCCCGCCATCGCTTCGTCAATAGAATTATTCACCACTTCATAAATCATATGGTGCAAACCGGAACCGCCCTCACCCACGTCACCGATATACATCCCAGGGCGTTTTTTAACCGCCTCTAGCCCTTTTAAGACCTTAATCGAATCACCTGTATATTCATTATTTACTGTCATTGACAAATCCTTTCTCTTTTGTTCATTTTTTTATACCAAAAACATAGCAAATTATGCTATAATTGTCAAAGAAAAATGATTAAAAAACAAAGGAGAACAAGCCATGCCAACAAAAGCACAACAAGCAACCATCCAAAAATTAAAAAAAGGAAAAAAACTTACGGTATACCGTGAAATTGTCGAAAAAGCAAAATACAAACCCAAAACTTGTGTAAAAAAGGGAAAAGAAAAATGAAATTCAAACTGCTATATTTTGGTGAAATTTTAATCAATCCTAAAAAGCGGGCCCAGCATGTTTCTGATATTCGCATGCAATTTCACCCACAACTTAAAAAACTGTTGGAACACCAACCGTGGAATAACCTGACCCAATATATGGGGCCAAATGCACAAAAAAGCCCGATTATCACCCGCCATGTCGGTGGCATAGATTGGAATCCGATTATTACACCAAAACTAAAACTTATTGCGGAATTAGATATTCAAATGTTGCACCCGGAAATCATCGGTGTTCCGCGTTCGGACATTGATAACCGCATGAAGACATTATTTGACGGCCTGCGTTGCCCGCAAAACGAACACGAAATCGGGCAAAATATCCCGCGTGACGCCGGACCAATTTATACACTTCTTGACGACGACCATTTGATTACCAAGGTATCCGTGAACACAAGCCACTTGCTGTCAAACCATATATTCGACCCCGAACTTGTGAAAACAAGTCCAGATTGCGTGTTTATGATGATTGACGTGCACCTGCGTGTGGCCGAAGGAACTTTGGAAAACCTACCGTTTATGGTTTAGTGTTTTAATGCCTCTTTGGACAACATACTAACCAAACCGACAAATTCATCGGGCGATATTTTGTATCCTGGATTTTTTACAAAAAATTCCAAAATTGCGGCATATAACGGTGTTTCCATTTTTTATTCCTTTTGATTGTTTAACTAAAGAACGCCGTAATTTGGTCTTGCATTTGGAATGTCCCAAGGACGACCCACGCAATCACGCCCGATATCAACAAAATACCAACCGTGTTCAGCGCATCTGACAAAGATTCAATTTTTCGCACCGATTCTTCCAAATACTCGTTTGCGATATGATCAAGGTTTTCATCAAAATCGTTCATATCTGAATAGACCGCCAAATCACCAATCAATTCTTCACTTGGAAAATCCATGCCCGTATTTTGCAATGCGTTCCCAAGGTTGTCACCGTTCGCAATATGTCGCAGTGTTTTATCCAAAATGTTTCGCAAATAATTATTCGCATTATCGGCAATCACACGCATCGCGTCCGGTACCGAAACGCCCGACGAAACCATCGCGGCCATCGACATCATCCAACCAACCGATATACGAATTTTATAAATGTTCCATGGTGGCAATTTATCAAAAAATGCACGCAATCGACCCGACCAAATTGGCAAAGACATCCAAATAAATACAACCGCAACAACAAACAAAAACGCAATAAATTTCCAATACCGCCCCGCCCATTCCGATAACCATATAAGTGACGCCGCCCCACCGGTCCAAACCATATTTTCACCGGCAACTTCGGCCAACGGCGGCACAAGATAAATTCCAACCATAATAATTATACCGAATACCAACACCAACAATAACAACGGATACGCAATTGCACCAAACACCGCGCGCCCTATTCTTTTATTTGCAACAACCATACGACCAACATTTTCAAGTGCGACAATCAAACTTGACATATTACTGGATGTAAGCAGTAATGTTTCTTCGGTTGGAATCCAACCACGCGTGGCTTCGGAAAAACTGTACCCGCGTTCAAGGTTTCTTTCCCATTCGCGCAAACATATTGCAAAAGGTTCGTTTGGCTTTGCACCACCACGCGATTCCGTCATCTGCAAACGATTTAATGCATTTACCAATGTAAAATCATTTTTAAGCAACGACACCAATTTGCGCCATATTGAAACGCGCTTGTTCGTACTAAACCGACAAACCATTTTCGCATAAAAAGTTTCCACACTTGTCATTTTTAATATACCCCCGGCCTATCCAACAAACCAACCCATCGTTCCAATTCATCAACACCGATTATGCCCTGCAACATCAATGAACACGCCGCTTCTTTTAATGTGCGTCCGTCCATTTCTTCCAACCAGTATTTGACCGCCGCATCCGTATCACCCGCAAGTGCAAGTTTTAAGAAATCACTGTTTGTGATAATGATTTCACCCGCCTTGATACGACCCATCGTTCCGGTTCCGTTACAATGTTCACACCCCCCGCCACGAACATAAACCTGATTTAACCCTAAATCGCCAAACGCGTCTTTAACACGTGCATACTCTGATTTTTCCGGATGATTTATCAACCGTTCACGACAATGCGGACAAAGACGTTTGAATAAACGCATAGAAATAAGTCCACGCATCATCGTTTCTTCTTTTAACTTAAACGCTTCGACCCCCATATCCAACAATCGCACCAACGCCGCCATTGCAGAATTCGCATGCAATGTTGTCCAAACATTATGCCCCGAAAGCGCGCCTTTGACAGTCAATTGCGCCGCCGCCAATGTTCGAATTTCACCAACCATCAATGTATCGGGGTCACTGCGTAGTGCCGCCGCCAACGCTTCGGTATATTCGTTTTCGCGTTGTTCTTCGTTGGTTGTGTTTACAACCGGAATTTGATGTGCGCCAAAAATTTTTTGTTCGACCGGGTCTTCCACCGTAATAAGGTTTATTTCATAATGATGTTCTTTTAACATCAAAACCATATTGCGAACAAGTGTCGTTGATTTACCCGAACTCGTCGGTCCCGCAACAACAACCAATCCCGTTGGAAATGAACGCAAACGATGCAACAATTTTTGTTCGTATTTTCCAAATTCTTGTTCGGTTGTTATGCTTTCCGACGGGTTATCATACAGCAATCGCATCACAACATATCGCGACCCAAACGCAACCGGATTAAATTGCATACGGATACTAAGCACACCTTCGGGCAAATACAAATCTTTTGTTCCGCGAAGTGGTGTGCGTCCATCTTTCTGTGCTGATTGATATTCATTTTGTGCATAGTTTGAATTTGAAATATCGGCAGATGCAAACGCGGCACGAACAAAAGATTCACCCCACCCCGAATTAAATTCCAACACCGGTTGCATACTGCCATCTATACGAAAATAAATTGTTGTTTGGTCTGCAACCTCTATATGAATATCAGAAACTTTTTGTGCGGCGGCCTTGGCCACAATATCAATAAAATCTTTTTGCATTTGGTTGTTGTAATCAACCCGTGACCGCGACCCACCTGCTTTGTTTTCATAGTATTTATATATTGACGAAATCAAACCCAAATCAGAATAAAACGGCGAAAGCATTGGCCGATTTTTTTTACGCAACAAATCAAGGAACGCAAGCACCCGCCCATCATACCGGTGTGTGCGCGACACAACCAAATTTCCGCCTGAAAAATATGCTAATAACCCCTGGGTTTCTTTTGGTAATTCAAAATCCGCACCATTCGCGGTAAGTAATTTGTTGTTTTCAGAAAAAAGATATTCAACAATATCGTCTACATCCGACCGTTCCATACCAACCGGAACACTCGGTTTTTTTTCAAAGACGATATCGTTTGAAAAATCTTTCATCTTTAATTACCATTTGCAACATTCAGTGTTTGAATTTCACCATCTTTTGAAAACACAACACCTTCATCCAACGATATAGATTTTACCGTGTACCCGTCTAAATCTTTACCGACACTCAACTTTTTATTTTGACCGTTTGCCAAATCTTGAACTGTCGCCTGCAACTGTGAACCCGCACCGAATACATTCAACAGTTTATATTTTTTCGTAATCTCGGTTTCCGGTTTTGGTTGCGGCGGTTCTGAATACACCGGTTGCGATGGCACATATGATGGCGTTGGTGCAACCTGTTTGTTATTCAACGCTTCGCGTTCATTTTCCAAACGCTTTGCTTCGTTTTGCAACCGCGCACGTTCCGTTTCAAATTCTTGCTGTTGCTGCTCTGCACGCCCCGACAAAGTATCAATTTCCATATGCAGTTTTATTTTTTCCGCGGCCAATCTATCCAAATCAAGGTTTAATTGCGCGCGTTCTTTTTCCAATTGCATCAATACTTTTTCCTGCTCCAAATCTGTAATTTGTTGAAACAGCGACCCATCGACATTGTATTCTTCGATTGCGTCTGCGGAAAATTGTTCATTTGCCGCCACGTCATCAACATTTATATCAATTTCTTCGGCATAACACGCCTGTGTTATTCCAAACGCACACACACACAATAAAAGTTTAATTTTGTTTTGCATAGATTATCACCTCATAGTTCCACATTTTTCTGGTGGCATTCCACGACACTTTGGTCATATACACACCACCAAAATCTTCAAAAATTTTTATAAATTGTTCGGGTATAAGTTTTGTATCCACCGTAATTCCAACAAAATAAACATCCGCCGATTGAAAGCCATTTGAAATAACATCTGCAACCGGAACAACAGACGCATCCAAATTTATCGATTGAAAACGACTTGTCAATTCACGAACAATCGTATCAATATCACGCAAATCATACGACGAAGAAACCACACGTTCCGGCAATTTTGCACGCACCAAAATTTCATCATCATTTAATTCTTGAACAAACACACCCGGCATTATATCACTGGCGATAACATAAAAATCGTCCAATGTTCCAAAAGACCGCCGAAATGTCGCACTTGCATATTCTTTATCGCATTCCACAACCGTCTGATTCCATCCTATAACCTGTTGCATTAAAAAACCAATTGCGCGATAGCACAAATCCGCACGTTCATATGGGTCCGGCAAAGAATCATACGGCATTTCAATCGGCTGATATTCCGGTTCTTGGCGTATTTCAAATTGCGCGTCCAATTCTTTGTCTTTTTCTTCAATTTTTCTTTTATATTCTTCGGCCAATTCCGGATTTATTTTTGATATTTGTGGTTTTGGCGCAAAAACTTTATTTATCGGTTCGCGAAAGAAATATAAAATCATCAGAGCAAAAACAGCCAACAAAATCAAAGACACCATACCCGATGCCAAACGACTAACAGGGCGCAAAACCGCATGAACACGACCCGAAATTAAATCAAATATACTTCTATCAACCGCACGCGGAATACCCCACGCCGCCGGCGCAAATGTCGCATTCCAATCCGGAATTTCATTTAATTCCGCATATTTTTCACGCGCCGCATTTTCATCGTCAAATAATAAATCTTGTAAAATAACGCCGTTTCTAACCGCAACCAAAACAAATTTATCTTCAACCTTGAACGCCGCCAACAACGATGAATACCCCGGCAAAGCATTTATAACCTCTATGGCGATTGATGGCATTCCGGAATGCAAACCATTTGACCGCGCCCCAAGCCCGACCATTTCATTATAACGCACATAAAGGTTCAACCGCCGGTCAATACCATTTGCCAATTTTTGTGCGTACGCGCGCGTTGTAAAACCCGCCACCATCGGTTGCCACACCAATCCCGACGCGTATTTTTTCCGTTTAATATGGACATATTGACCTGACAAAATCTCTCTCGCTTTGAAAGATTATAACACAAATCGAATATCTAATTCCAGTGTAAATTAGTGGTCAGTGTAAGTGTTAGTGATTAGTGGTTAGTAGAAACTAAAATTATCTTGTAATTACAAAAAAATCCCGGTGAATCGTCACATTGTTAAAAAGCAGAATTACACACTAACACAAAACACGGGCGCATCCGCGCCCGCACCCGTCGCGGCACGCCGCGCCGCGGTCGTGACGGACTAACCACTTACACCAAGCCAGGGTACAGCCCTGGCGCAGTCTCGGCGTAGTCACGGCATCGCTTTGCGATGACGGACGAAGACGGATAACCACTAATAATTATTGTCCGCATCCGCCGCCACCGATACCATAAAACGAACCGTTTGCGCATGACGGTTTCGCATCATAGTCCGGAAATGGTTTATCGGTACGTGCGGTCTTTACCGCATGCAGGTTCGGACATTCATAAACATTGGCCGCCAAAACAAAAGCGCGTTCCGGCCCAAACAAAACCCATTCGTTCGGTCGTGTCCGTTGACTTACCAACCAATATGCATTACCGGGCCGCGCCTGGTCGGCGATACGATTTTCCAAATAACGGCGCGCATCATCCGCATCGTAAACCGAAACTTCGGATTCCAATTTATACAGGAAAATACACCCAATTGGTTCACCATCTAATTGTTTGATATATTCACTGCCATTTTCATTTTTAATATATCCGCCACAACCGCAAAGTGCGAACAAACCCAAAAATAATCCAAGATATTTTTTCATATACTTCCCTCTTTTGTTTTATTCGGCATCTATTATATCATAATTATCAGGATTACTAAACAACTTTTTAAGCACCGCATTATTTAACGCATGACTTCCCTTATAAGATTCCAAATTTCCAACAATAAACCCGCCAGATGTGAACATATCACCAATCGCATCGATAATTTTATGACGCACAAATTCGTCCGGCCAATAAATTCGATTTAGTGTTTTTTTCCCGCCCAGGTCCAACACAATAACATTTTTTTCATCCGCCCCGCGCGCCATACCATGCGCCTTTAAATAACCCCATTCCGCATATTTTCCAAATGTCCGCGCCGATGCGATATTTTTTATAAAATTATCAATCGACCATTTTGTTTCATCAAAAGAATAAACAAAACTTTGTTTTCCAATAATCGGTTCAGGGTAAATCAATGTCGCCTTTATATTCAACGCCTTGTCTTTTGATGGCAAAAGTTTAACATACCCGTCCAAACCACGCCGCCGGTAAAACAGTCCCGAAATAAAACCCGCAACGCGTTCACGCAACGGCAATGCCCGCAACATTTCCCGCGCGGTGACAACGACGGGCTTTTTCACAATAATCTTTTTATATTTACCCTTTGTGACACCGGCCTCTATTATTCGCCGATAAAATAAACTTGCACTTCCGTTCATAATTGGTACTTCGGCCCCATCAACATCAACCAATGCGCTATCCACACCCGCAATAAAAAGCGCCGCCATCAAATGTTCGATTGTTTTAACATGCGCGCCACCAAGATTCCCAATTGTTGTATTACGCATTTTTGTATCACACACATTATCATATGTCGCGGGAATTAAATTTTTATCATCCAAATCAACACGCCGAAAAAAAATTCCCGGCCTATCAAACGGGCGCACAATCATATTTATCGGGTCACCCGAATGAATACCAACACCCGAACAAACAACATTATTTTTTATTGTACGCAATTTAATTTCCCCTTTAACCAATCAAAGAATCTTTCATCTATTTTTGTTTCCAACCGCGCGAACTTTATTTTTTCACGCACATCGATGGGAAGTCGCACCCAATCTTTTTCCGTCGTGACAAGTTTTGCTTTTTTGCGCCGTGCACTTTCGATTAAATCCGCAATATCTTTTTCAGTATATTGATAATGATCACCAAATCCACGTTTCGCGACAACCCCCGTCAATGAATTAAAAAACTTTTTTGGATACCCAATTCCCGCAAAGGCAAACAACCGTTCCCCACGCGCGTATGGCGACACGGTTTTATTTTCCGCATAAAAAATTGGAATTCCCGTCGGCAAAGCGAACTTTTTCCGCGGATTTTTATTTTTTATAACAATAATCGCATCGGCATTTAGAATATGCGATTTCGTTTCCCTTAACGGCCCCGCCGGCAATAAAAATCCATTACCAAACCCCAAACCTTCATCGAATACATAAATTGAAATATCTTTTTTAATAGACGGATTTTGCAAACCATCATCCATAACAATCGGCGTATTATCTTTTTGCCGATTTAATAACAATATATTACTTTTCCGATGCCCGACATGCACGGCAATTCCATCGGACATAAGCATTGCGGCCTCGTCCCCGATATTATTTGTACTTGCCGTCCGTTTATACCCACGCATAACAACAGGCGAATCCAAAAAGTTCGCAATTATGCGCACAATCGGCGTTTTTCCAACACCGCCGGCAAAAATTCCACCGATACAAATAATCTTGCGCCGCGATTTATACGCGAACATTTTCCGCCATCCATAAACAACACGCCCAATGCCATAGTAAATAAACGCAACCGGCAACAACAAAAAACTAAGCGGTGTTTTATGTAAAAACCACCAAGGTGTCTTCATTTTATCTATACCTTTTTGTAAGTTTTGGTTCCCTGCCCTCTCTTTTTGCTTTCTTGAAATCCGCCGAATTCATATCTTGTTCAATGACCGGCAAATTAAATTCCGCGTCCAATTCACGAAGTTGCCCAACCATAATATCTTCTAATTCTTTGCGCCGCGATTCAAAATCTGAATCAGAAATTTTTGAATCGATATACATCGGTTCCCCAACAATACACTTTACACGGGTAAAAGGATATACCAATAAATACCTATCCCACCGGCGTTGAATCCAAACATGTCGCGCCGAAAAGCAAACCGGAATAATCGGCGCCCCGGTCATTTTTGCGAAATAAAGCGCACCTTCTTGGACACGCAACGACGGCCCACCCGGCCCATCGGGGGAAATACAAAGTGAATGGTCGCCGCGTCGCAACACACGCACCCCATCGCGCAACACCGACAAACCACCGTTATGCGAACTGCCATAAATTGCACGCAAACCAAATAAATGTTGCAATTTTGCCATCATACGGCCGTCTTTGTGTTTGCTTGCCACCGCATAGGACTTCATACCACCCAAACACACAATCGGCGATAACATAAAACTGCGCCCATGCCAGAACACAAAAATCGCGGGCCGATGCCGAAATTTCTTAAAAGTTTCGTAATTTACAATTTTTTTCCGACATGTAAAATACACAAACCAAATTATCACCGCCATAATTCCGGCGATAATCCATTGAAAAATCGACAGCCCCAATATCGGTTCCCAAAATTTTTTCCAAATCTTTCTGAACATAACACCGCAATTTTACCAACAAAAAAATCATATTTCAAGCATACATTAGGCACCGATTCCCAACCCCACCACCATATAACCAAAAAGTGGCATCTTGTGACTTCCAACACCAAAAAAATAAAATAATAAAAAACTTGACAATCGTTTTATTTTGTATTATATAATATACAAGAATAAAAAAGGAAAAAATGCACAATTTATTAAATGCGTTGCAAACGGAATTTTCAAGAATCGAAGAAGATAACAAGAACGAACTTCTTGAACTGGGTGATTTTAGACTAAATATCTTAACATCAATAATTAAAAAAATTCCACCAAAAATAAACGTTTTTGATATTATCGACACATTAAAGAAAATGACAATATCCGAAGAAAAAATAAATGGTATGATTGCGTTAAAATTAAGTTTTAACCGTGGCACAACCCAAGAAATCATAGACATTATTACAAACGCGGCATATCGTCGAAAAGGTGTTACTCAACGTAATTTATTAAATTTTAATATCATTGATTCCAAAGGTAATATTATCAAATACCCTTTTGAAACATTATCAAATGTACACGAAAACTTTTTATCCGAATATCCAGGATGTTATATAAAAATCAACGGCGATTTAGATTTAAGAAATACAGTTAACAAGAAAGACAAAACTGATTATTTTTATTTAAGGGATATTATTGTTTCTGGTGATTTTTATCCATCAAAATATAATAAAATTTTTCCACACCAGGTTGATGGAACTTTTGATTGTTCCGGGCTTGGTAAAGATTATATAACCAAAGATACAATTTTACCAATAACACATAAAATCAATTGCGCATACAGTATCACTGACTTTGATGTTTTAATAAACATAATGCCGAAACAATACGACAAAAATTATGATGAATTTGATACAACATGTGTAAAAACATTGATTGTCGAACCAAAATTGATAAAAAAAGAATTTTTATCACAAAATAAAGAACATTTTACAAATGTATTAAATTTTATTGAACACTACCCATATGTGACTGTTCTTGATACCAAGGGAAATAATTTATTGGATATGTTGGTTGAAAAATGTCGCGATAAAAAAATAACCCCAGAACCAACTGTTATCGAAATTACAACGACACCATCTGAAAAAATATTTGAACAAAAAATCCAAAATAAACATTTGGAAGTCAAAGAAATATTAACCATTTTACGCACATTACCAGAATATGATATATACACAGACGGAGAATTAGACCGTTTTATAAGATTTGTTTTATCTGACCAGCGTAAAAATAGAATACAAAAGAAAACTATGCGCCGTGCGGATGGTGTAAATGTTATATGTATAGATGCCTCTCAAATTGAACTTGTTAAACAAGATTTACAAAATATTATAAATGAACGCATCAAAGAAGAAAAAGCGAAACCAGAATACATTCCACCAAAAATGAACGAATTTTTAAAAACAGAACCTGTTAAACGCAAACCAATAAAAATAAAAAAATATATAACAACAGACTTGTTAAAAAAGATTGAAAAATCTTCAAAACAAAATGTAAATACCGTATTACAGGCAATAAATGAAATAAACCTTGATCCATTGGAAATGCAACTCCAAGGTGCGGTTCATATAATAAAAGACAACAAGGAAACCGTATCCGCCACAGTCACACGTGAATCTGGTTGTTGTTTGGTCCAAAGTATCGATAGTTCCAACCATACTGATTCGAAACGTATTGTTTGGGGTATTGCCGATGGCCCCGATGGACTTATTATTATATCCATAGGTTATATCGAACACCATAACACAAAGAAAGCAAGTAATAAATACCGTGATTTACGGGATAACGCATATAAAAAACAAACATACACACAACAAGAATTAGACGCCAAGGGTTATATAGATATCGAAAATTTTATAAATAAAGATTTTTCTAATACCGGTAATTCAGATGATAGTATCAATATACCACAGCAACCAAGTGATATTTTAACACAACAAATGTTAAATATGTCGCATCCATCATACTAAAAATCACATTTTGTTTGACAATAACAAAATATGATATATAATGATTCCCGTTTATCGCGGGGTAGAGCAGTCCGGTAGCTCGTCAGGCTCATAACCTGAAGGTCGGTGGTTCAAATCCATCCCCCGCAACCAGTTAAATAATAAAAATAACCCAAAATGGGTTATTTTTATTATTTAACTTGTTCCGATGGTTGAATCACCGAGACAAGGTGGTTCACCACAAGCGAGAGCCAGACGGTAGTATGGCGGTCAACCTATCAAGGTTGACGAGCGCAGTTGCGGCGCGGATAAAATCCGCGCCAAACCCATCCCCCGCCCTACTCTTTATTTCGGCTTTTTATTAGATTTCCGATACCCACAAAAAGTTCGAAAGTTAGATTTTTGAAAACTGCTATTTTTCTACTGCTTTTGAACTATTTAATCTATTGACATTGTTAAGGTTATATCAAATTCATTAAAACCATATTTTTGATAAAAATCACGTGCATTTTTATTTTTCGCACTTGCCACGACTTTTAAATTACGAATATTGTGTTCACAACAATATTTTTTGAATTCATTTATCAATGCTTTTCCTATACCTTGCCCTCTGTATTTACTATCAATAAACATATTATTTATTTCACCGTATTGGAGATTAGAATAAGAACATTTATCATTTATAGAACCTGCCAAATATCCAATTATATGACCGTTATCTGTTGTAATAATGACGTATTTTTTTTGTATTAATTCTTCAAAATACTTCTCACCTTCTTGCGACAAAGGCCAATCTGTTACTAAAGTCGAATCAAAATTTTGTTTTTCAAGAACAAACAATTCATGATTTAACTTTTGAATCCATTTTAAATCCTTTAAATCCGCCTTTCTTATAGATATATTTTTCATTTCTTATCCTATATTATTATGCCTTTGTGTTACCAGATATTATAACATAATTTTTTTATATCGTCACTAATTTCCAATAATTCAGCTCGGAAACCGCACACACTATTTATCTATCTTTTTTAATAATTTAGCATTTCGGCCAGTTATTATTTTTTTACCGGTTTCTTTTTCTAACTGCAATTTTGCCGCACGCGCAACGCCACCACCACGGGATGCAACACGCATATTCTCACGAAAACCCTTTGGATTTTCTTTTTTTGATATTTCAGTAGTGGACAATTCGGCCAACATATTCAAAACCAATTCCGCATTCGTCATATTATCGCGCAAAGATTCTTTTTTTAATCCCTTCATTTTTTTATAATCACGCGTATTCATTCCCGACCAAGCACGCGTTATTTCATCGGTAAGTAACGCGTATTCTAACCCCTGTTTAACGCCGCCACGGTCCCATTCATTGGTTAAATCTTTGCGAATTTCAATAGATTTTAATCTTTGGGCAATCCATTCGTTGGAATATCCCATACGTTGATAATACCGCAACGCGCGTTGAATCGCCATTTCCGGGTCGGCGATTTCATCAATTCTTTCAGCCCCAACTTTTGCCAACCATATTTTAAAAGGTTCGGCTTTCTTTGATGGCACAGATTGAATTAGGCGCAAAATTTGTTCGGTATCCGCAACATCGGTATTATAAAATTTACCGTCAGACGATTGCATTTTCAGTTGGTTACAATTTGTAACCGACTGATTACCTTCTGACTTTAACCTTGTTTTTAATACTTTCCAATAATTGCGCGCGTGTTGATAATCACTGTCGGTCAACGCCGCAACAACATCAACCACAGAAAAATACCATTTTTCTTGGGATTCATCCCAATGGGTTCTAATTTTTTTATCTTCAAATAATTTTAATGCCGTTTCCATAAAATTTCCCCCACTAACCCCTGCCTCGCCGTAGCCCAACGGGCGAAGGCGGGACTTACACTAACACTACCCACTAATTATTAAACAAGAAATGGCAAATGTCGCCTTCTTGCATAACATAGTCACGACCAACAAGGCGCATTTTGCCCGCCTCTTTCACCGCGACTTCACCACCAAGCGCGATATAATCCGCCGGCGAAATTATTTCCGCCCTTATAAAACCACGTTCAAAATCAGTATGAATTTTACCGGCCGCCTGGGGTGCGGTCATACCACGTGTTATTGTCCACGCATGCGCTTCTTTTGGCCCGACCGTATAGAAAGTTTGCAGTCCCAATGTTTCATATCCGGTTTTTATCACCTGCTCTAGCCCCGATTGTTTTAAACCCAAATCATCTAAAAACATTTTTCTTTCTTCCGGGTCAACAATTTGTGCGATTTCCATTTCTATCTTGCCGGATATAACCAGTACAGGATTTTTTGCACCAAACTTTTGTTTAACCGCGTCCGAAAACTTATTTCCGTTTGCGGCGGCGGCCTCTTCAACATTACACACATAAATCACCGGTTTTGATGTTAGTAAATTAAACGGCTTGGCATCAATATCCACATCCCGCGCCGGCACAGATTTTTCCAGGTTTTCCTTTATTACATTTGCATCCGCCAACAATTTTATTGCGACTTTATCCAGCCCATGCGCCTTTTTTTCAAGATTTTTTATCTGTTTATTCAAACTTTCCAAATCCGCCAGCATAAGTTCCGTTTCAATCGTATCAATATCGGCAATCGGGTCAATTCGCCCATCTACATGCACAATATCATCGTTTTCAAAGCAACGCACAACATGAATAATCGCGTCTGTTTCCAATATATTACCAAGAAACTTATTTCCCAAACCTTCGCCGTTTGACGCCCCGCGCACCAACCCCGCAATATCAACAATTTCAAGTTGCGTCGGTATAATCTTTGCCGAATTATCCACCGCCGCCAATTTATGCAGTGTTTCATCCGGCACAACAACGCGGCCGGTATTCGGTTCTATGGTGCAAAAAGGATAATTTTGCGCGTCCGCCGCGGCACTTTGCGTCAATGCATTAAACAATGTCGATTTTCCAACATTTGGCAATCCAACAATTCCACAATTGAAACCCATAACAAAATCCTTTATAATATATAATATGTCATACATATGGAACAAATTCAATATAAAAACCTTTCCGTCCGAAACACTCGTTTATGTCGACGGTGTTTTTCAGTCCGATATTTCAACACTTCCCGAAACTGAAAACTTTGCAACAAAATACGATTTACCTATACATATTATATATATAGGAAAAATCGACCGCGAAATTACATTAAATATAAATTTAACCGCCGAAAACCAACCCATATTTTTGACCATTGATTTAGAAAATAATTTCCCGGGTTTTTTGAACATTTTTATCAAAAATGCCGGGAAAAATTCTGAATTACGCGGCCATATAATGGTAAAAAATCATTCTGATTTTGGCGGGAAAATTATCGCCGAACATACCGCACCCGATACCGGAATTTTAATTCAAACAAAAATAATCGGTTATAAAAACAGTTATTCAACCGTTTCCGCCACGGCGATTATAAATCCAAATTGTCCGAATACTAAATCTGATATTCGCCTTGCGGGCCACACAACGGATAAAAGTGCAAAAATTCGCTTTACCCCGAAACAGCGTATAAAATCTGTTCCCAATTTTGCCGAACACAGTGCACACATGATGCATGTGACTGGACCACAAGAAAATTACCTGCGCACCGCCGGCCTATCGGGCGCCGAAGTCAAAGATGCGATGATAGAAGCATTTACAAAAGATTTTAATTTATTCTAAATAAAATCGGCATTTCTGAAACCCCAGAAACGCCGAAAAATAGCATAAAACAATGGATTATTTACGTTTGAAACCCTGCTTTGCCTTGAACTTTGGGTTATCAGGATCCATCAAAATAACCTGTTTACCACGACGAACCTGTTTAATGTTCCCGCGTTTTTTCCATGCTTTCAAAGAACTCAAAAACTTCATATCTAATCCTTTTTGCCAACGCATTATAAACACTTTTTTACAAAAATCAAATAATATATTATATTTTGTTGTTGTTATTGGGGCTGTTGAAAATGTGGAAAAATCGTTTTTAACAAAGTTTTCAACAATTTTTTGGCGGTTTTTTGGGAATTTTGGCAAAAATGTGGAAAAATACCCCCTGTGGAAAACGTGTTAAAAAAGTCATAAGTTTTCAACATTTTCAACAATCAAAGATTTTTATTTTTTATGCTTGTTGAAAAATGTGGAAATTGTTATAATAAAAATATCCGTGGGGGGAAAATCGACACAAAATGAAACAACAAGTCCTAAAAGCTTTGGCGAATCCGTCACATCTGTTTTATGTGCCATATACTTTGGCGGTGTTGAATTTTATGATTCAGTTTATGATTTTTATCACATTATATATTGTGGGTATGTTTTTCCTTGGCGATAAATTAAATGATTATCTAAATCCGCTGTATTTCATATTATCGGTCTGCTTGGTTCATATTATATTGGCACGATATTCACGGCGCGACCCACAACTGGGCCAGATTTTGATTGCAAAAATCAAGATGATAAGAAATAAAATTCCACGGAGAATCGCCGCATGATACCTGAATTTTTCAAATATTTTGCCGGCAATGGATTTTCAAACACCATAACACTAACAATTATGGCGGTTGCGGTTATATTTGTATTTATTGTTTTACTGATGTATGTTCCAACGATTGTAAAACACGTGTTTCCAAAGTTTGGTTATAAACATTACGCGGAATATATACCATTTAACACGGTTTATACCGATAATTCTATTGAATTAAGTGACGGTTGTTTAATTCGTGTTTATTCTGTTGCCGGTGTCCAAACCAGTATGCAAACCGATGAACAACGTGAAAAGTTCCTTGATCTGCGCGCGCAATTATTCAACCAAATTCACGACCCAAATGTTATCTTGCGTTTTTTCACCACACGTGATGCGGTCGCGGAAAATACCGATTACGAATTCGATCAACCTGTATTACAAAAGATTTACGATAAATGGCATTCCCAAGGGTTAAAGATATTTTTGAACAACTATTATATTGTGTTATCGGTTCGTGGGGCGCATGCGCGCGATAAACTAAATCAATATGGAAATTATATTGAATCAATACTTGCGCCATATAAACCGCAAATGCTCGAAAACAAATCGCGCGATAATATGGCAAAGTTTTTTGGTCGTATCCTGTCACCAATAACAAAACCGGCACCGGCGGTGTGTGACGATAAAATTACCGAAAACGCAACGGTTGATGATGTTGAATTTTTACCAAACGGAACTGTTAAATATATAAGTGGCAATTATGAATATTTTGCGGCGCTTATATCTTTCCGTGCGGCGCCTGATTATTTGGACGAAGATTTTTTTGATTCCGTAAACACAATTCAAACAGAAATGATTTGTATGAACGCCTTTAAAGTTATGGGCGCATCGGATGTAGAAGCCATAATGCGTCAACGCCGCAGTGTCGCAAACAAAGAAAATGATTCCACCGAAGAACAAATTTCAAACGCGGAATCGGTTATGGATGAAAATGTTTCCGGCAATCAAACACTTGTGAATTATTATCCGTTGTTTATTGTTTTTGCAAAAAGTGAATCTGAATTAAAAGAACATGTTGATGAATTCAAAAAAATATCTGCATCGTTCGGCGTGTCACCAATCCAAGAAAGTTTTGCAACGAAGGTTTCATGGTTTTCAATTATCCCCGGTTTTGATACATTTCCGCGCACTTTCAAAATGTTATCGCGCGCCGCGGCAATCAGTGTTCCAATGTCGTCTGCACCGCGCGGAATATCAAATTCCGATTGGGGTCCGGGGCCACTTGTTATATTCCCAACGGCCCAAGGCACACCGTATCAATTCCAATTTCATGTATCGGATAAACCGGCGGCGGTTGGACACACACTTACCATCGGACCAACCGGCGGTGGTAAAACAACACTGTTTTCGTTCCTTATCGCGCAATCTATGCGACATCCAAAATTAAAGGCATTTTTCTTTGACCGGAATAAAGGTGCGGAAATCTTTACACTTGCGACCGGTGGAAAATATATAACAATGCAAGGTAAGGAAAAAAATGAAACAAATTTCCTTGCGCACCTGAACCCATTAAAAATGTCGGATACGGCGGCAAACCGCGGATTTTTGCGTCGGTGGCTTTCAATGATATCCGAACAATCCGACCCACTTTCCGAAGATGAAATCGCCCGTGCGGTATCGGTGAATTTTGATTATTTGGCTGATAAAGATAGAATGTTGAAAAATTTATGGGAAAGTTGTTTTTCGTCATCCGGCAAAATGCGCGCCGCGTTGAAAAAGTGGGTTGACCCATTACAATACGGCGACATATTTAATGAAGAAAGCGATACGTTGGACCTGCAATCGCGCCTGACCACTTTCGATTTTACCGAAATTTTGCAAGACCCCGTCCTTGCCCCCGCGGTTATTTCATATATATTGCACCGAATAAACAACACAACGGTTGCCGGTGGAAACCCGTCACTTATTATGATTGACGAAACCGCGCCGATGCTTGAAAACCAAATGTTCCGCGATAATTTTATTGCCGGCCTCCAAGAAGGACGCAAAAATCGCCAGGCGTATATGGTTGCGTTCCAACGCGCAAATGTTTTGGATAAACTGGGGATTGGCGATGTTGTCCGTGGCCAGGCACAAACGATAATGTTTTTCCGCAATCCGGCGGCGGACGCGGCGGACTATGAACATTGGAATTTAAATCCACTTGAAATGGCGTTTATCCAAGGCAAGGCCTATCCGAACCTTAAACGCGCGGTGTTATTGTCGCGACCGGTAAATAATGAATCGGTAATTTTGAATACTGAACTTGGGGGATTGGGCAGTTTGTTAAAATTATTTGAATCTGGTCGTTCATCGGTGCTGCTCGCTGAAGAACTTTATCGCCAATTCGGTTCGGCGTTTGTTGCAGAATACCTGCGAAAACAAGGTGCGGGCGATATTTAATATGTTGAAAAAAATTCTGTTTTTTATTTTATTGCCTTTTGCCGTATTGGCCGACGATTGTGTGCAATATAAAAAAACACCATTTGTAAATATAAAAAACCCCGAATGGACCAAGACGGTTGAATTATCAGATGACCCGATGGATGAATATAACGGAAAATATTTTTCTTTTAAACTGCATGGAATCACGGAAACAAGTTTTATGGAAAAATATAATATAGATTTTAATGTTATTCCCGAACGCGATGGATATTGTGTAATTGTCAATGGTGTTGACGCGACGGTTGGTTACGAAAATTTTTTGGTTAAAATTGACCGGTCACATAAAAAAGATTCTTGTTCATACAATGCGGTTTTGAAACACGAAGAAAAACACATCGATGCATATTTATCAATTTTAAGAGATTTAGCACCCGATATAAAAAATTCTATTTTTAATGCGATGAATTCGGTAATGCCAATATACGCGCCGGATATGGAAAGCATAGATTTATTACTTGACGATATGTATAAAAAACTTGAAAAACATCCTGAAATTGTTTTGCTTCATCAAAAAATAAACGCCGCCCAAGAAATTCGTAATAAACGCATCGACCAAGATGAAGATAATTACGAATTAAAAATGTGTGATTAGTGTTAGTCCGTCACGACCGCGGCGCGGCGTAGCGATAGCGAAGACGGATTACACTAACAACTCAAACTTCTCTCTCATACGGTTCAGTTCATCGTCTATACGGCGGATTTCTTCGCTTACATCACTTTCACCCGAAAGCCCACGCACCGTCAAATCGTGTTTTTGTTTTTCTAAATTTTCAATATATTTTTGTAATTTTAATGACACCAAATACTTTTCCGCCGCATCGAACGACAGCCCCGCGTCCGCAACACTTTCGGAAAAATCAAGATTAAATTTACTAATAAAATCACCATATCTTTCGGCAAGTGTTGGATATTTATCTATAATTGAAATAATTGTGTTTTTAACAATTGTATCAATTTCTGGAACTTCTATACGCACGGTTTCCGCCGTTTTTTTCCATTTATGCCAATTATTAAATTTGCGTGATTCATATTCGTGTTCATATTCCGCACGCAACATTTTGTCGGTTATTTTTTGTAATTCGGCATGTAAAAACTTTTCCGCCTGGGTTCGTCCCGCCGGCGTATTTGTTAAAAAGTTTTTATTTGCAATGTTCCATAAAAAATCAACCAATGGCACGGCGGAATCAATAATTTTTTTCATATCATCCGTGTTTCCTTTTCGTAAAATTTCATCCGGGTCTTTGCCACCGGTCACAAATGCAAACCGTACATCAGAATTATCACGCAAGAACGGCATAATTATTCCGCATGCGCGTGCGGCGGCTTTCTGGCCTGCCCCGTCGCCATCAAAACAAAAAATTATATTTCTGTTCGCCTTGCATAAAATCGCAATATGGTCTTCGGTAAGTGCGGTCCCCAGTGGCGCAACCGTTTCACCAAAACCATGACATTGCATTTGAATCGCGTCGATTTGACCCTCTACAATAATTGCGCGGTTTGCACGATGAATTGCTTCGCGTGCAAAATTAAACCCGAACAAAGTTTGCCGTTTATGAAACATTTCTGTATCGGTCGTGTTGATATACTTTGGTTCCGACCCGTCCAATGACCGCCCCGAAAAAGCAACAATTTGTCCGCGCGCGTTAAAAATTGGGAACATCAATTTATCACGGAAAAAATCATACATACCATATTCGCCACGCCGCGCAAGGCCGGTCGCAATAAGTTTATCTTGTTTTACATTTACAAATTTATTTGAAACAGCGTTGTTTTTCGGCGCATAACCAATACCATACTTTTTTATCATTTCATCACTAAACCCGCGACCACGAATATATGAAAGTGCACGCGCACCATCGGGCGTAAAAAGTTTTTCCGCATACATTTTCGCCGCCGCCGTCGTGATTGAAATATATGATTCTTCCGCGTCAATTTGTTGTTGTGATTTTGGTTTATAATCCGGCACTTTTAATCCCGCCATATCCGCAAGTTCCGTAATCGCCGCACGGAAATCAATATGTTCGGTTTCCATTGTGAACGAAATAATATCGCCATGCTTTCCACAACCAAAACAGTGGAAAAAACCCTTGTCTTCATTGACGGAAAAAGACGGTGTTTTTTCATTATGAAACGGACAGCAACCCCAATAATTTTGACCTTTTTTTTTCAAAGGCACACGCCGCGACACAACATCGACAATTGAAAGTCGTTCGCGCAATTGGTCGGTAAAATTATTGTCGTATTTTGCCATTATTTTTTGCGAAACCTTTTTGTCGGTTTTTTGTTGTTTATCAAATCAATTGCGGTTTCTAAATCGGGCCTATCTTTGACACTAACATTTACCTTGTTGCTTGAAATATATGCGCCATAACGCCCGGTCGGATAGAAATAAATCATTTTATCTGTTTCCGGATTTTTCCCAATTTCAATTGGTTCTACCTTTTGTTTTCCACCCGCTAACAATTCTTTTGCAATTTCAAGTGTGATTGTATCAGATGTATATTTTTTCGCCGCCGCATTTTTATTACCGTCCGTCACATACGGTCCAAACCGCCCGATACGAAAAGAAATTCCATCACCCAAATCTTTTGGTTCGGTTTTTGTTTGCGTTTTTTCCGTCGTATCATTCGGTGTCATACGCGCGGTATAATCACATGTCGGATAATTTTCGCAACCAATAAACGGCCCAAACTTGGAAAGTTTTATCCCGAGTTTACCGCCACATTTTGGACATTTGTTATTACCATCGGCAAACATATGTTTCGTCATAAATTTATTTATTTCATCGATAAT
This sequence comes from uncultured Pseudomonadota bacterium, assembly GCA_900313105.1. Taxonomy (GTDB): domain Bacteria; phylum Pseudomonadota; class Alphaproteobacteria; order Rs-D84; family Rs-D84; genus Enterousia. The sequence continues at coordinate 51,994 of OMPY01000001.1, read as the reverse complement.
ATCGGTTGTTTTAACATCGCGTGCGCCAGAAATCATCTGTTTTGTGTCGCCCCAAAATTCATTTAGCGCAACCAATTTATCCATATTTCCGTTTGACACATCGTCCAGTGTATCTTCGGTTTTTGCGGTAAAATTCACATCGACCAAATCTGAAAAATACTTTGCCAAATACGCCGCAATCACCCAACCGCCGGATGTTGGATGAAACCGGCGTTGTTTATCCTGTTCAACATAATTGCGGTCAACAATCGTTGACATAATCGTTGCATATGTTGACGGCCGGCCGATACCAAGTTCTTCTAATTTTTTAACAAGTGATGCTTCGGTATATCGTGCGGGGGGTTGTGTGAAATGTTGTTCCGGTTTTATTTCGGAAATTTTAATTTTATCACCAACGGCCATAGCGGGTAATTTTTCATTTTCTTCGTCATCAGTATCATCTTTATCTTCGACATAAACCGCCATAAAACCATCGAAAGTCCGCGTTGTACCAACGGTATGAAATGTTGCAATTTTATCATCGGTTAAAATATCAACCGCAACCGAATCAAATTCTGCGTTTGTCATCTGACACGCAATCGTGCGTTTCCAAATCAATTCATAAAGTTTCTTTTCGTCGCCGTCCAATTCATGCGCCGCACTATCAAAGTGTGTTGGACGAATTGCTTCGTGCGCTTCTTGGGCGTTCTTTGATTTTGTCACATAAACATTTGGTGACGCGGGTAAAAATTTATCACCATAATTTTTCGCAATAAAGTTTCGAATTTCACCGACCGCTTCGGCCGACAAATTTGTCGCATCGGTTCGCATATATGTGATAAAACCGTTTTCATAAAGTTTCTGTGCCACCGACATTGTGCGCTTTGATGAAAAATAAAGTTTGCGCGCGGCTTCCTGTTGTAATGTACTTGTGGTGAATGGTGCATACGGTTTGTGTGATACTTTTTTCTTGTCTATACGGCTAATTCCGGCGTATAGCGGCGTTTTAAGTTTTGATAAAACCCCGTCCACATCAGATGAGTTTTTAAGTGTCATCTTTTCAATTTTTTCACCGTTAAAATACGAAAGTCCCGCATTAAAAGATTTTTTATTAAATTCACATTTTGCGCCGACCGACCAATATTCCGTTGGCACAAAATCTTCTATTTCGCGTTCACGGTCCACAACCAATTTCACCGCAACCGATTGCACACGCCCCGCGGATTTCCCAAGGTTGCGCCGCCAAAGCAACGGCGATATTTCAAACCCAATAAGGTAATCCAATGCACGCCGCACAAGGTAAGCATCAACCAAATCTGAATCAATTTCGCGCGGATTTTTAATTGCTTCGGTTACTGCGTTTTTCGTAATTTCATGAAACGCGACACGATACACCGGCGTTTTACCAAGTAATTTTTTTGAATTCAATATATCCAAAATATGCCATGCAATCGCCTCACCTTCTCGGTCAGGATCGGACGCCAGGTAAACCGCATCGGCCTTTTTAACCTCGTCTGTGATAAGTTTTATTTGCTTTTCTTTGCCTGGCATAATTTGCCACCGCATCGCAAAATCGTGTTCGGTATCAACACTGCCATTTTCAGGCACCAAATCGCGCACATGCCCAACGGACGCAATCACACGCCACCCGCGCCCAAGGTATTTTTCAATCGTTTTTGCCTTTGATGGTGATTCAACAATAAGTAAATTCATATCAGTTCCCTTTTGCAGATAATTGTTGGTCTTTGTGTATGTGTGCGTTTTCGCATAATCCGAACCCGAACATCAGTGATAATAGACTGCTGCCGCCGAATGACATCAGGGGCAACGGCACACCAACGGTCGGCATGAGTCCTAAAACCATGGATATATTTATAAAGTAATAAATAAAAAAGTTCAACATAAAACCAAAACACACCAATTGCCCGAACCGATTTCGGCATGTTTTTGCGGCCCAAAACAATATGATAATGATAAAAGTATAAATCATAATTATCGTCATCGCGCCCAAGAAACCAAATTCTTCACCAAGCATTGTGAATATAAAATCGGTCTGTTTTTCGGGCAAGAAAGATTGTTGCGATTGTGAACCTTTCATATACCCTTTGCCGATAATACCGCCACTGCCGAACGCGATTTTTGCCTGGGTTATTTGATAACCCGCGCCTTGGACATCATGGTCAGGATTCAAAAATGTTATAATTCTTTCGCGTTGATATTGGTGCAATCCCCCAAACCAAACAACCGGTGTTGACATTACCGCCAAAATTATACCAATAATAAACCACTTTTTGTTTGCGCCGACAATATAAAACATACCAACCGTAATCATTGCAATGGAAAGCGCGGTCCCAAGGTCCGGTTGCATAACAACCAACCCAAACGGAAACAGCATAAGCAAAAACGGCACAACATAATTTTTAATCTGATTCAATTCCACCGAATTCATCCACGCAAAATATCGCGCCAACACCAACACCAGCGCCATTTTGAACGGTTCTGATGGTTGAATATGCATAAACCCAAGGTTTAACCATCGTTGCGCGCCCATACCGGTATGCCCAACAAAAGTGACCAATATAATAAGTATCGCCGCAACCGCATAAATTCCATACGCGGATTTTATCCAAAGTTTTATATTCGTAAACGCCGCAAAGAAAAAAAGCCCAAACCCAAGAATTATTTTCATCATTTGTGACAGTGCAAACGGTTTCCATGCCCCGCCACCCGCCGAATAAAGAATAAGTTCGGAAAACACCAACACCAAACACATCGGAACAAACATCGCCCACGAAAAACGCCCAAGTTTTTCAGAAAAACTCATCATATTTGCATTTGAAACGCGTGTTTGTCTGCTCATTTTTTCAACAATTCCTTCATTACACTTGCGACGCTGCGTGCGGCGGAACCACTGGACCCGGAATGTTCGGTTATCACGCATACGGCGTATTTTGGGTTATTTATTGGTGCATACCCAACGAAAAGACCATGATTACGCATATGCCATTCAAGTTGTTCGTTTGTTAAAACCCCCGACGCACGTTCGGCCTTGGAAATACTGCGCACCTGGGATGTTCCGGTTTTTCCGCCCATCTTGGCGCCGTCAACATTTATCGCGCTGCCCGCCGCCGTGCCACCTGGCTTTAACACTTCTTCAAGTCCGTTTAGAACATAATCAAGACTTTTCTTTTGCAATCCTAAATTTTCAAATTTTGGTTTTTTGTTTGATTTTATAAACCGTGGAATTACGCGTTTGTTTGACGCAACGCGCGCCATCATAACCGCCAATTGCATACAGTTTACCAGTGTGAATCCTTGGCCAATACCTGAAATTACCGTGTCACCATGCACCCAATTTACACCCTTGTTTGTTTCCTTCCATTTCCTATCGGGAATAATTCCGGTCATTTGTTTAGAAATAATATCTTCAATATATTTTTCGGTAAGCCCCAATTTAACAGCCATATGCTTTATCGCGTCAATTCCGATACGCAACGCCATTTGATAGAAATAAATATCACACGAATGTTTAAGTGCACCAACAACATTGACGTGTCCGTGTCCCCGATGTTCCCAGCAATGATAACGCCGGTCGCCATAATCCCAGTATCCCGGACAAAAAACGGTTTCGTTCGGTGTTATCGCACCTGATTCCAAACCGGCAAGTGCGACAACAATTTTAAATGTTGACCCCGGGGGATAAAGTCCTTCAAATACTTTGTTCATAAACGGTTTTGCAAAATTATTACGCAGACCGGCAATATATTCTTCGGCATCGTCACCCGAAAAGTTATTCGGGTCAAAACTTGGGGTGGATGCCAATGCCAATATATCACCGGTTTCAATATCCAACGCGACCCCACAGCCCGATTTATAAAGCGTAAGCGAATCATACATTGCGCGTTGTGCGGATATATCAATTGTTGTCTGAATATTTTGACCGGGTATCGGTTGTTCAAATTTTGTTTTATCTTCGCCGGTGACGCGTCCGACCGCATTTGTTATCATAACTGTTTTTCCGGGAATCCCCGCAAGGCTTTCATTGAAAACTTTTTCTAATCCCGTGATACCGTGTGTATAAAAAGGCGTATTTGCCACGGCTTTGTCCGGTGCGCCAACATATCCAAAAATCTGTGCGCCGGCGGGTCCCAATTCATAGTGTCGCGCAAAACCGTCTTGGATGTGCAACCCATCAAGATTTTTTGCCTGAATCCCGGCAAGAACATTCCAATCTGTATTTTCACTTATCAATACGGGTTGAAATTTTGGTTGTTTTTTTATATGTTTCCAAATATTTTTTACACGTTTTTCTGGTAAATTTAATTCGCGCGCAACGGTATTTACCAAACCTTCTAAATCATCGGTTTCTTCGGGAATAACATATAACCTGTAAATCGGCGCGTCGTATGATATTGGTGCGCCACTTCGCGATAAAATTTTTCCACGCTGCGGCATATTTATTTGAATACGGAAAGAATTATTTTCACTTTTTTGTTTATAATTTTTATAGTTAAAAACCTGCATCTGCAACATTCGCAAAATCAGCACAGATGTAAGAATCGCGCCACCTGTTAAAAACAATGCGCTTCGCCGGTCAAATTGTTTTGATATTTCACTGTCAATCATTTTGCACCGCCTGAATAGTCACAATTGTTGGAATATATAACACACTTGTAATTGCAAACATAATAACCAAATGTAATAAATTTATAAAACCTATGTGTTGCAAAAATATAAATAAGATAATAATTCCCAAAAATGTCATAAACGCGTATACGCCGGATTTCTTGGTATGCGTCAAATCAATGGCCGTTTGTAGATTCATAATCATATAACACAGGCAATAATATATCGTCCACATAAAATCACTTCCGAACTTATAATCCAACAAAAAACACATAACCAAAGCGAACGGCGCAAAATAACGCACCGGTTTTATAAAAGAGCAATAAAAAATCGGTATAATACAAAGCAGCCCCGCCGGATTCACCCACGGACAAGACAACCGCCACAACACAATCGTTAGCAAGAACGGAAAAGCAATTTGTAAATATCTTATAATTTTTTGCTTCATTGGTAATCGCCATTTTCCCCGGTAAACTTTAACACAATCACACGCGACACATTCCAAGGTAACGCAACATCAACCTCTGATTCATTTTTCATTTCACCAACATATATTTCTGGGGGTAAAACACCACTTATATTACTGGTCAACAATTTGATGCCCTTTGCGCCTTTGAAACCATGGTCGCTAAAAAAACCAACCGTCGGTACTGATGACCCGTCCCCGCGCAGGAATCCATGAACTTCGGACCCGGCGATACGAACCGCGATATTTGTTGATGAATCAATAAGCGACCGCACGCGTGCAAAATGCATTCCTGAATCGATAACTGTGCCAACCATTTTATTATCAAAAGAAATAACCACCATACCCGGTTCAACACCATCGGCCGCGCCCCGATTTATCATAAATGTTTCATGGTGTGCCGCGGAATTATCATACATAACATCGGCGATTACGGTTTTATAGTCCGTATTTCGCGCCACCCCCAATTCGCGAATAAGTTTTTTGTTTTCAAGAATCGCCACATCACAATCGGTATTTTTTGCCAATGCCACGGCAAGTTTTGCACGCAATTCTTCGTTTTCTTCTTCCAATACTGAAACGCGATGAATTCGTTTTACTATTTTCCCGCCCGCCCGAAAAGGCCAACTTATTGCATCACCAATCGCATGAAAAACCGGGAAAATGGTGTGTGCGACACCATTTGCAAACTGAAAATTCGGTCTTGCGACAATAATATATATGGCAATCGCTGGAACCAAACACCCGAACCCAATGGCCTTTATAATTGTGCGCAACCTGGAAGATACTTTCTTGGAACTCATGTCGGGGCAAGTTTAAACAGAAAAAAATTATTATTCAATAAAAACTTGATTTTTGCAGAAATTGTGTCATAATCCCACGGCAAACGGTCCGAAATGGCAAAGGCATTGCCATAAGGATATATAAACAAAAGAGGTAAAAATGCCAAAATTAAAAACAAAGTCATACTTGAAAAAGCGTGCAAGAATGACCGCGACCGGTAAAATCAACGTTCGCCGGAACGCCCACAAGAAACTTTTGCGTAAAAAATCTGCGCGTGCAAATAACGCCGGGTCAAAACCGCAATATCTAAACGAAAACATGGTGGCTCAGGCGAAAATCCTGGCGCCGTATGGTTTGAAATAAAATAAGGGGGCGAAAATGGCAAGGGTAAAACGTGGAACAACGGTTCGTCAAAAACACAATAAAATTCTTGACCGTGCCAAGGGTTTTCTTGGCCGGCACAGCAGCACATACCGTGCCGCGCGTGAAAAATCAGAAAAGGCGGGTCAGTATGCATACCGCGACCGTCGCACCAAAAAGCGCGATTTTCGGTCACTGTGGATTGTTCGTATCAATGCGGCGGTGCGTCCGTCTGGAATTACATATAGCCAGTTTATGAACGGCCTGCACAAGGCGGGAATTGAACTTGACCGCAAGGTTTTGGCGGAAATGGCGTATATGGGTGATGCGAATTTCGCAAAACTGATTGAAACCGCAAAACGATTTATTGCCGGGGATAAATAAAAAACCCTTGGCGGCGAATTGTTTTTATTCTAAGATTATGGGGCCGCAACCGCGACCCCATATTTATTAAAAGGTAAATATCATGCTAAAAGAACAAATTAAAAATACCAAAACATTAAATGAATTACAGGAACTGTATGCGTCCGTGTTTGGTAAAAACGGCACAATGACCGCGCGATTAAAAGAAATGAAAAATTTGGATAATGACGCGCGTGCAAAATTAAATCGTGAAAATACCGAACTGCGCGAATTATTCAAGGCGCGCCAGGCGGAAATCGAAATGGCGGAACTTGATGCCGCACTTGCGGGCCAACGGTTGGATGTGACATTGGACGCTGAATCGGAAAACCGCGGAACAATTCACCCATTGACCAAGGCATTGTCGGAAATATCCGAAATTTTGGAATCTTTTGGTTATACGCGTCATACGGGCCCGGAAATCGAAGACGATTGGCATAATTTTACCGCGCTAAACACACCCGAATATCACCCTGCCCGTGATATGCAGGATACATTTTTCTTGAACAATGGCAACGTTATGCGGACACAAACATCGGCGATTCAAATTCGTGCGATGGAATCCGAAGGCGTGCCGATTAAAATGTTTGCGACCGGTTCAACATATCGCAAAGAAATGGACGCGACCCACGGCCCAATGTTCGGCCAGGTCGAAGGACTTTATATAGATAAAAATGTCACACTTTCCGATTTAATCGGTGATATCCGCGCGTTTTTTAAGCGTTTCTTTGGACTTAATAATGTTGAATTGCGTATTCGGCCATCGTATTTTCCTTTCACCGACCCCAGTATAGAGGTTGATATGAAATGGAACGGCGACCGTTGGTTGGAAATGATGGGCGCGGGTATGGTTCATCCAAATGTTTTGCGTAATTGTGGCATTGACCCCGATAAGTACCAAGGATTTGCATTTGGTTTTGGTCTTGACCGACTTGCGATGTTGAAATATAACCTGCCGGATTTGCGCGATTTATATGGCAATGATGTTCGTTGGCTAAAAACATGTGGTTTTTAATAAAAAGGTGTGAAAAATGAAATGGACTTTTGATTGGTTAAAAGAATACCTAAATACAAATTTATCCGCCACGGAAATCGCGGACAAACTGACACACATCGGGCTAGAGGTTGAAGATTTATCCGCCCCCCTGCCCCCGATTGCGGCGCGTATTGTTGAATGCAAACCACATGAAAACAGCGATCATTTGCATGTTTTAATGGTTGATGACGGCGGCAAAGATTTACGCCAGGTTGTATGTGGTGCGCCAAATGTGCGTGTTGGTATGATATCCGCACTTGCGCGGCCGGGTTGTGTTATCGAAGGGCACGAGATTCAAAGCGGTAAATTGCGCGGTGTTGTGTCCGACGGCATGATGTGCAGTGGCGAAGAATTGGGCGTAAATGATGATGACACCGGAATTATCGAATTGCCCGATGATACAAAAATCGGCACACCTGTTGTCGATTGCCCAACGGTCTTTGACGCGGGTATAACACCGAACCGCCCCGATTATTTGGCGGTGCGCGGTGTTGCGCGTGACCTGTCTGCGGCGGGCGCGGGCGAATATATCGAACCACACGATGATATTTTCGCGGTGTCCGGCAAGGCGCGCGGTGTAAACCTAAAAACCGATAAGTGTCGCGCATATAAACTTGCAGAAATTCATAATATAAAAATGTCACCCAGTTCGGCAAAGATTGCGTCGCGCCTGCGTGCAATTGGGATAAACCCAAAGAACGCGCCAATCGATGCAACAAACTATATTTGCTATGATATGGCACAACCAATGCATTGTTTCGATGCGGATGAAATTGTTGGTAATATCACGGTGCGCATGGCAACGAATGGCGAAGAATTTACAGATTTATTCGGAACGAAACACGAATTAAAAAATACCGATATTGTTGTTGCCGATGACGCGGGTGTCCTTGCACTGGCCGGTGTTGTTGGTGGCGCACGCGGTTGTACATCTGATAAAACAAAAAATATAATTTTGGAAAGTGCGTACTTTGACCCGGTGTGTATCCGTAAAACATCAAAGCGGCTGTCGATGTCAACCGACGCATCGTATCGTTATGAACGCGGCATTGACCCAACAATAACCGGCCCGGCACTAATGTCCGCTGTAAAGATAATTAAGGACGTATGCGGTGGCGATGTTGTCGGTTTTTCCGCCGCCGGAACGGACACACCAACAAACCCGGAAATTGAATTTTTGCCCGAAACATTTGTTCAAAAAACCGGGATTGAAATGTCCGCTGATGAAATGAAAGATATTTTAACAAAACTTGGCTATACGGGAAATTTTGCCGGAAAGAAATGGAAAGTGACCGCGCCAAATTCGCGCACGGATGTTAAAATTACGGAAACAATAGTCGCAGATTTAATTCGTATTTATGGATACGATAAAATCGCACAAAACGATACGCACACCACGGGTGACGCGGTGCGTGGTGATAATTTTGAATTGCACACAAAACAAAAACTTGCCGCGCGTGGGTTGAATGAATGCCGTTCGTATGGTTTTGGTAATTCGCGTGTTGAAAAGATTTTATCCAACAAACCGTCTGTATACGTTGCGAATCCTATTATTGCGGACTTTGATACGGCGCGGAATTCATTGCTTGGAATTTTGTTGAACGCGGTTTTGGAAAATGAAAAACGCGGATATCCTGATTTGAATTTGTTTGAAATGGGAACTGTTTTCGACGGCGATATGCCGGGCGAACAACACACCGAAATTTGTATTGTTCGCACCGGTGCAACATCACCAAAACATTGGCAAAAACGTAATCGCACCGTTGATATATATGATGTCAAGGCGGATATCGTTTCGCTGTTAAACGGTCAAAACTTTACAATAGATATCGAAAATCCACCACTTTGGGCGCACCCGTATCGTTATGGTGCAATAATGCAAGGTAAGAAAAAACTCGGCGAATTTGGCGAATTGCATCCGTCGGTTGCGCGCGCGTTAAAGATAAAAACAAATGTTGTTATCGGTATTATCGGCGATATAGAAAACCTGCCGCGTCGGGTTTTACCACATGGGCCAATTGTTATGGGCGATTTTCAACCGATAACGCGTGACTTTGCGTTTGTTGTGCCGTCAGATTTTCCGGCCGACCGGTTGGTTGCGGCGGCGCGATATGCAATAAACCCGATATCAAGTGCGGTTGTATTTGATTCATTTGAAATGCCGGATGGTAAAAAGTCCGTTGCGTTCACAATTACATTTACACCGCGCGAAAAAATGTCGGAATCTGATTTGGCCGGGTTGCATGCCGATATAATTGCGGCGGTTGAAAAAAAGTGTCCCGCCCATGTCCGCGACAAATAAATCCCCTTCGCATCGGGCCCCAAAAAATGCACAGCATTTTTTGGGTGATTTCCTGGCGAAGGGATGGACGCGAAGCGGACGGGGTAGTGGCGCGATGATTCATGGAATCATCGCAAGGCCGGCATTTTTAAACATTTTTGTCATTTAGGCCGGCATCGCCGGCTTTTTTATAAAAAAATTGCAAAAAAGCCGGGAAACATACCCACAAAAAATTGTTTAAAAAAATTAGAAACCGGTTATACTAACACCAAACAAAGGGGGAAACATGATAGCAATCTTGGTCGAATCCAAAAATGGGTATATGGCAAAAGGTCCAAACGATAATATGTCGTGGACACCGGTGCTGGATAAACAGATATTCCAACTGCTTACAACCTTCAATAATGTGTGTATATGTTCAAAACATACTTATACTCTATTGCCACAAAAGATGTTATCTGACCCCGCACGAGAATTTATTGTGGCAGAAAGAGTTGGCAGCAAATCATTGCCAGCGTTGAACATCGTATATCCAAATGCATGTTTAATTGGTGGCCCAGAATTCTTGAAGTCGGCCTATAATTTGTCCGTGATTGATACGATTATAATTAGTACGACGAAAACCCCGATTGAACCGAATGAACGGTATAAAAATCCGTTTAATGGGAATTTACCAAATCCGATCACAACTATAAATTTTGGTGAATTGACGGTTAAAATGTATAAAACCCAACATGGGAAAGAAAAATAAACACGGAAAACACTTGAAAATCAAAATATTGTCATGTAAAGTATGTGTCACGGAACGCCGGTGTAGCTCAGTTGGTAGAGCATCTCATTCGTAATGAGGGGGTCGTAAGTTCGAGTCTTATCACCGGCACCACCAAAAATTGTTATCGCGCACAATAAAGTGCGCGATTAAAATTTTTGAGTGCCTCGCCGTAGCATTGGTCGCAACCAAAGAAAAAAACTTCACACTTATCGGCGAAGGCGGGCTGTAGCAAATTGTTATCGCGCGCAAAACATTAATTACCTAAGTTTTGTTTTCATCAATAGTAAAAATCTCGCATTTTGCGGGATTTTTAGTTAAGAAAATTGAGTGTCACGGCGGAGTGCGTGAAACGCACGAAGACGGACAGAAATTCCAGATATTATCTGTTATCGCGCACAATAAAGTGCGCGATTAAAAATTTGTATGTTAGAACGAGTGCAAGCGTAGGCGAACGGTAATTTAATTACCTGGTTTTCGTTTTCATCAATTCATACTGTCCATGTGCAATTTCCGCCAAATAATCCGAAAGGTTTGGTGAAATTGTGCAAATTGGTTTCCGTGTTCCGTCCGGCATTTTTTTTGAAATATATCCATTCCCGCGCATACCGCCACACCATTCGGTTCCGGCCGATGAAAATTGAATAACATAGTCACCAAATTCACACGATGCCGGCGCCAGCGGTTGATGTTTTGTTTTTTCAAAATAAGAAACGGTAAGCACAGGGGTAAACCCTAACTTTGCAACAATGTCGCCAATTTGTTTTTTATCTATTTCCGGTTGTGCGTTATAAGAAACTGTCGTTTTGTTATCATATTCTTGTTTGCGCCATTCGTTGTATGTCCAGGCCCGATTAAAAAAATAATCGGGCAACGCGTGCACCTTGCATTCCATAAAGCTTTTGGTATATTTTCTTATTTTTGTCCCAAGCCGAAGTGGTTCATTTATTTTATTTGGGTCCATGATATCGCGCCGAATCTGTTTTGATACGGCGAATGGTAACCACAGCATAACAAATGGTTTCAACATTCGACCCGCAAAATATGCGACACTTTCAATTTTTTCATCTTTCATGCTTAAATCCTTTTTTGTTGATTTTATATTAAATATACGGTTTGTCAAAAAATACTTGAAATATTGTATTTTGTATAATAAACTACTGCGCGTGATGAACAAAAAAACAATCATTATTATAAGATAATCTGGCCTTGCGCTTTGGCGATGGCCCGGGCGCAAATGCGCCCGTTTTTTATGATAATTGCAAATAATGGAGTAAAAAATGGCATATCCAAAGACCGAACCAAAGGCCGATTTTCCGAAATTGGAACATGAAATAATAGAGTTTTGGCGCGGGGACGATACTTTCCACAAAAGTTTGAATAAAACGAAACTTGGGCATCCATTCACATTTTACGATGGGCCACCGTTTGGAAATGGATTGCCACATTGGGGGCACCTTGGTGTGTCGGCGGTCAAAGATATGGTTGCGCGCTTTCAAACTATGCACGGTCGGTATGTTGACCGGGTTCTTGGGTGGGATTGTCATGGCCTGCCGGCGGAGGCATCTGTTGAAAAAAAACAAGGCCGCACCGCCAAGGATATTGTTGGTTCTGACGGCATGGCGCATTTCTGTGATTTATGCCGTTCCGATGTGACAACATATACCAACGAATGGTTGCGTTTCATTGAACGCGTTGGTCGTTGGGTTGATGGTGGCGATGAATATGGTTATCGCACAATGGATAAAAACTATATGGAATCTGTGATTTGGGCATTAAAACAAATGTATGAACGTGGGTTGCTCTATAAAGATTTCAAAGTGAACCCGTTTGATTGGAAATTGGGAACGGTGCTTTCTAATTCCGAAGCGTCAAGCGAATATCAAGACATCGTTGATGATACCGTGACGGTTTGGTTTGAACTATCAAATGGCGACCGTGCGATTGCGTGGACAACAACACCGTGGACACTGCCGGCGAATTCGGCGTTGGCGGTAAATAATAATATGAAATATGTTCGCATGCGTCACGATGACGGCCATGTCTATGTCTTGGCGGAATCGCGGCTTTCGGCATATGACAAGATTTTTGCAAACTCCGAAAACCTGGGGACGGTTATGGGGGCCGACTTGGTCGGTTTGCATTATAAACCGATTTTCCCATATTATACCGATTTGGCAAAGGATGGTCACGGGCTGTATACGGTGATTTCCGGCGATTACGTGTCGGACAGTGACGGAACAGGTATCGTGCATATTGCGCCGGCGTACGGTGAAGACGACTATATTGTCGCAAAAGCCATAGACCCGCAATTCCCGGTTATATTAAATGTTGACGATTACGGCAACTTTGATAACACGGTCACCGAATGGGCGGGCGAAAACATATTTGTTGCCAATCCAAAGATTATTGATTGGTTGCGGGCAAATGGAATCTTGGTAAAAAAAGACCAACATAAACACAGTTATCCATTTGGCCCACGCAGCAAGGAAAAACTTATCTATCGTGCGACCGATGCTTGGTATATCGATGTTCCGAAAATTCGCGACCGTTTGGTTGAAATAACCAAAAACAATACAACATGGACATCAGCGGGCAATCGGTTCTTGTCCTGGATTGAAAATGTGCGCCCGTGGGGAATTTCGCGCAACCGTTTCTGGGGGGTGCCATTACCAATCTGGGAACGCGACGGTGAATATAAAATCTTTGGTTCAATTGCGGAACTCGAAGAATTCTTTGGTGTAAAGATTGACGATTTACATCGTCCGACATTGGATGCACTAACGCGTGACGGTTGGAAACGCATACCCGATGTTTTGGATTGTTGGTTTGAATCGGGTTCAATGCCGTTTGCGGCCCTGCACTATCCGTTTGAAAACAAAGATACATTTGAAAAAACTTTCCCGGCGGATTATATCATCGAAGGTCAAGACCAAACACGTGGATGGTTTTATTCTCTAATGGTAATAGCGGTCGCGCTGTTTGATAAACCGGCGTTCCGTGTTGTTTCGGCAAATGGTATGGTTGTTGATGAAAACAAAAGAAAGTTTTCAAAATCGCTTCATAACTTTGTTGACCCATCGGAACAACTTGAAACATATGGTGCGGATGCGGTTAGACTTTATATTTTAGGCAGTAATTTTATGAAGGCCGAACCCGTGCCTGTTGATAAAGAAGGCAAGGTTTTTGCCGAACCGATAAAGACGATTTTAACCCCGCTTTGGAACGCATATCATTTCTTTACATTATATGCGAATGCCGGAAACATAACGGCACACGATGTATCGGGGACAAATGCACGAAATGTTTTGGATAAATATATTTTGTCAGAAACAGGCGTTTTGGTTGATACGGTTGGCAATGCACTAAATGAATATAAACCGGACACGGCGGTCAAAGAATTTGTGCGATTCTTGGATATCCTAAACAACTGGTATATCCGTCGTTCGCGCACGCGTTTTTGGGACGAAGATACAACCGCGTTTAATACGCTCTATACGGTGCTTTGTACCGTATGCCGCTGTTTGGCACCACTTGCGCCGTTTGTGTCCGAATACATCTATAAAAATTTAACTGGTGCGGAATCGGTGCATTTGACCGATTGGCCGGTGGCAAACGCGGTTGATATGAAAATCGTCGCCGATATGCGCCGTGTCCAAGAAATCGTGTCTGTTGGAAAGCAATTGCGTGAACAGTACAAATTGCGTAATCGTTTGCCACTGAACAAATTGACGGTTGCTGGCGGCACACCTATGACAGAATACACGAATATCATCCGTGATGAATTAAATGTGAAATCTGTTGAATGGGTCGATAACACGGCAAAGGTCGCGGACAGTTTCATATATTTAATCACGCCGAAAATCGGTGCGCGTTTGGGCGGTGCGTTGCGCGAAATCGCACCGGCCGTTAAACGGGGTGACTACGAATTGTCGGGCGATAAGTTGGTTGTCGGCGATTATACACTGAACGCGGATGAATTCGAAAACCGTTTGAATATCCGCGATGGTGTGACGGGTATGCCGTTGCCGGATAATACCGCGGTTGTCATTTTGGACGCTGAATTAAATTCCGAATTGATTGCCGAAGGTTTGGCGAACGACGCGTTACGCTTTATCCAAGACACGCGCAAAGCGTTGGGTTTGGATGTGTCCGACCGAATAAATCTTACCTATACGGCGGATTTGGCATTGTCCGGCGCGTTGGAACAACATAAAAAGATGATAATGTCGAACGCGCTTGTCCGTGAAATGTCGCCGGGTTCGGCCGAACACTTTACGGAAATCGAAGGGTATAACTTTGGAATCTCTATACAAAAGGCTTAAAAAATGAAAGAAAATAAATTTTTGTTTTATGGTTGTGTTGTTATAACGTTTCTGTGTGCGATGTGGTTGTGTTTTCGTATGCCGGTTGACATAGAAATTTCTTATGATGTCGAACCAGTGGAATTTTCCGAATCAGACGAATCAAATGAACGGGTGGATTTGGAAGATTTCTTTATCGATGTCCCATCTGATGATAATGCGACCGAAGAAAAAAACGATGATAAAGAAATCGCACACGGCAATTTTACCGGGTGTTCTTCGCGTTTCAAATCAAAAATTTGGGCGCGCGATTTGGACGACGGGCAATCGGTTGACCGGTACCACGCTACAAATGAAATAACATGCGTGTGCGAAACAGGCGGCGAAAGATTCGAAAAGAAGATGGTGTATGAATATTCGTCTGAACCGGATGCAACCGAAACAAATTGTAATAAAAAATGTGCGGAAATTTGCGCCGAATAAAATGATAACACCGCGGGATTTTTTCGAAATTGTTCCGAAAAATCTGAATATGGATGTTCGTTCGGAATTGTATTCGGTAAACGAATTTACATTTGCGGTTGCCGTAATTTTGTCGGCCCAGGCGACCGATAAAAAGGTGAACGAGGTCACACCCGCCCTATTCCGTGTGGCCCCAACACCGCAAAAAATGTTGGAATTGGGAATTGACGGATTAAAAAAACATATCCGGGTTATTTCATTTTTTAATAACAAGGCAAAAAATATCATCGCATTGGCCGAACGATTAAAAGAAATTCCAACGAACAAAGATAATTTTGTTTTTCCACAGAAATATCACGACCGCGCGGAACTTATAAAATTGCCGGGCATCGGGCAAAAGACCGCAAATGTTATCACAAATGTTTTGTGGGGCGCGCCGAATATCGGGGTTGATACGCATGTTTTCCGCCTAAGCCACCGTTATGGTTGGGTGTCGGATTCCGCAAACACGCCGGAAAAGGTTGAAGTTGAATTATTAAAGAAAATTCCAAAAAAATATCACGCGATAACCAATCATGTGATGGTACTGTTTGGGCGATACACCTGCACCGCCCTGCGCCCGAAATGTGCAACCTGTCCCCTTGCAAAAATCTGCGATTGTAAATTATTTTAGTTTACGAAGAACCACCATAATTCCGGCGGGGGTCATACCGGGGATTTTTTGTAATTCTGCGATATTTGCCGGGCGAACGCGTTTCAATTTTTCGCAAAGTTCGCGGGTCAGCCCCGGCATATTATCATAGTCAAAATCGGTCGGAATTTTTATTTCTTTGTCGCGCCGATATGATTCTATTTCCCGGTTGTTTCGCATAATATACCCGGCATAGAATTTATCATTTTCGGAAATTTTCCCGGCTTTTTTATTCATTTTGTTCAAAAAAGCCGGCAATTCGATTAAACCCAAATTGACCCCAATTTGCCCAATTCGCGCAATCGCATTATCCGCGCGCAGGTTCAATCGATATTCCGCCCGCGACGTGAACATACGATACGGTTCGTCCACCCCCAGTGTTGTTATGTCGTCAATCATAACGCCAATCATCGAATTTGTTCGGTCCAAATCCAATGTTGGCAGGACACGCGCGAACGCGGCGGCATTTGCACCCGCAACCAAACCTTGGGCCGCGGCTTCTTCATACCCGGATGTGCCGTTTATTTGCCCCGCAAAGAAAAGCCCGCCCGTCCCCCGCGCCATCAAATGTTTATCTATTGCGCGCGCATCAATCGCATCGTATTCAATCGCGTATCCATATCGTGCAAAGCGTGCATTTTCCAAACCCGGAATTGTGCGAATCCATTGGTCTTGGATATCGGCACCAAAACTTGTTGAAATACCGTTCGGATAAATCAAATCACTGTGCAACCCTTCGGGTTCCAAGAAAACATGATGTGTTTCGTGGTCGGGAAAACGCATAACTTTGTCTTCGATTGACGGGCAATACCGCGGGCCGATACCGGTTATGTCGCCGTTATACATCGGTGCATTTTTTATATTTTGCCGAATTATTTCATGCGTTTCCGGTGTCGTGTGCGTGATAAAACATACCGCCGTGTTGTTGTCCACATCGCACCCATCGGAAAACCAATCGTGTGGCGTGTCCGGCAATTGTTCTTCGCATACCGAAAAATCAATAGAATCACGATAAATTCGTGCCGGCGTTCCGGTTTTAAGTCGAATTATATCAAACCCAAAATCGCGCAATACGCCGGAAATCACCGTATCGGGCGATTGGTGTTCGCCATTGTCCATAATTCGTCCGGACGGAATTTTTTCGCCGCCCATTGTGACAACACCATGCAAAAAAGTCCCGGTCGTGAATACGATGGATTTCGCCGCATAGACGCCGTTTATAACTTTATTTTCTAAATCAATTGATTCAACTTTTTCAAATTGCACGGTTAAATTTTTTTGATTCTGCAAAATTTTCATAACCGCGTTATGATAAAGTTCACGGTCAATCTGGGCGCGTAATGCCTGTGTCGCCGGGCCATGCGACGCATTAAGGGTTCGAAAATGAATTCCCGCCATATCTGCGGCGCGTGGCATAACACCACCAAGTGCGTCAATTTCCGCAACCATTTGCGATTTGCCAGGGCCCCCAATCGATGGGTTGCAAGACATCGCACCCAAATCAGATTCGCGCATTGTAATCAACAGTGTCCTTGCACCACGCCGCGCCGCGGCCGCGGCCGCTTCCGTTCCGGCGTGTCCACCACCAATAACAATGACATCAAAATTTTGCATTAAAACCGCCCAAGCCCGCCGTTTATATGTAATACTTGGCCATTGATATACGACGCTTCATCGGACGCCAAGAACACGCACGCATTTGCAATATCGTCCGGTTCGCCGAAACGCCCCGCCGGAATTTGCGCCAAATAATTCTTTTTCAATTCTTCGGACAAAACATCGGTCATTGGTGTTTTGATAAATCCCGGCGCAATCGCGTTTGCGGTAATTCCGCGCGATGCGACTTCGGCCGCAATCGATTTTGTCATCGCAATCATACCGCCCTTGGATGCTGCATAGTTCGCCTGGCCCGCGCCACCGATAACACCGATAATCGATGCCATATTTATAATACGACCAAACCGTTGCTTCATCATCGGCATAATCGCCGCACGACACATTTTGAAACAAGACCGCAAGTTCGTATTGATAACATTATCGAATTGTTCGTCCGTCATACGCATAAGTAATGTATCCGCGGTAATTCCGGCGTTGTTGATAAGCACGTCCAACCGACCGCATTTTTCAATCGCGTCCATAACCAATTCAACCGCCGCGCCTTCGGCCGATAAATCCGCCGGAATTTTTACATAAGAATCATCAAATTCCGAATCCAGTTTTGCCGTGTTACGCCCCGACACAACAACGGTCGCGCCGGCCTCTTTCATTTTACGGGCAATTGCCCCGCCAATTCCACCGGTTGCCCCGGTTATTAAAACAACTTTATCTTTTAAATTGAACATATTTACACCTCTATTTTTTTGCTGTATGCTCCTCTATCTGTTTCCATATTTTGTCGCTTCTTGCATTCAACCTAGGTACAAGCAAACATACAAATGAAAGCCATGTTGATTCTAGATTAGACAATTCGTCCACGGTCAGTTTTATGCCATCTATAATTATAGTAATTTGTTTGTGGCCTCTTCGTGCATCCTTAATCGCGCGCATGATTATATAGTACGGTTGCTGTTCGTTGTTCGGTTTAAATGTATTTCCTGCGGCCATATTTACACCTCTAACTTTTTGCCTTCCATTTCCGGACAGATGCGTTTGGTAAGGCCGGTCAGCACCGCGCCCGGGCCAACCTCTATTGTTTCATCTATTCCCAAATCGTGCATTGCCAATACACTTTCGCGCCAACGAACGCCATGCGTGATTTGATAGACCAAGGCATCGCGAATTTCATCCGGGTCACTTATTGGCGTGCATGTTTTATTTGAAATCAACGCCGACGCCGGTTTTTTTATTTCCGTCCGGGCAAGTGCCGCACGCATTTCATCCGCCGCGGGTGATTGAATCCGACAATGCACCGGCACCGACAGCGCAAGTGGCATTGCGCGTTTTGCACCGGCGGCGCGCGCATCTTCCAATGTTTTTTCGACAATTTCCTTTGCGCCAGAAATCACAACCTGGCCCGGGGAATTATCGTTCGCAACATCGCAATCGTTTTTTGCACAAATGTCACGAACAACATCAATATCAAGTCCCAAAATAACGGCGGTCATTCCCCGTCCCACCGGCACCGCGCGTTGCATTGCATCCCCGCGCAGGCGCAAAAGTTTTGCCGTGTCGGCCAATGACAACGCGCCCGCCGCACAAAGTGCGGTATATTCGCCCAACGAATGCCCCGCAACATATTGCGTAAGTGGTATATTCGCCGCACGCAACATTGCAATAGATGTGGCCATAATCGCCGGTTGCACATTTGTCGTCAATGTTAAATCTTCCATCGGACCATTAAAAATAATGTCAGACAGTTTTTGGTTCAACGCATCGTCAACTTCGTCAAAAACCGCACGCGCCGCCGCATTGTTTTCATACAGTTCGCGCCCCATACCAACACTTTGCGAACCTTGGCCCGGAAAAACAAGTATCGATGACATATCGTCACTCCTTTTTTTTGCAATTATAGCAAGTAAATCCGTGTATGCAAGTAGTAGTGGTTAGTGTTAGTGTAAGTGGTTAGTAAGGAATTTTGTCATGGCGGGCTTGGTCCGCCACAGGGCCCTATTGCGGCCTACGCCGCAATGACAAAAAGTGAAATAAGCTACCACTCACTAACACTAATCACTTACACTAACCACTCTTACACTAAATTCGCAACCGCAATAATTTTGACGATAGAAATCTGATTCGCGGTTGATTTTTTGCCGCAGTTTTTCGTCCCATTTAATCGGTAAATATGCGATTTCGCCGGGCGCGGATTCGGCCGCCGTATCAACCTGGGCTTGGTCTTTGTGGCGCGACACACCGAATACGGATGCAACCGCATTATACCCATTTTCGCGCGCAAACTTTTTCGCATATTCAAAACGATAGGCAAAACAAACACTGCACCGTGCGCCGCGTTCGGGCTCTTGCTCTAACCCGCGCACCGCCGCCCGCCAAGCGTCATGGTCGTATTCGCATATTTTATATTTTACACCCAATTTTTCACAGTATTTAATTTGCTCTTGCATGCGGCGAGTATATTCACTTTTGGGCCAAATGTTTGGATTAAAAAACAGAACAATAAAATCATCCACGCCCGCAATTTCACCGGATGCCAATTGCTTTATCGCGCCCGCGCTGCACGGCGCACAACAAGACATAAGAACAAGTTTCATTTGTTTTTATCGTGTGTTTTCTGTTTTCTTATTGAACAATTCAACCAAACCGACCGGTGTTTTACCCGTCTTAATCGGCAAAAATAGCATAATCGGCGGTGTACCTGTTTTAACCAGCAAAATTTGATTCAGTGTTTTTCTTTCTACAAAAGTATCTGCATCAGTTAAATAATGCCAACGAACAAAACAATGCCCGGGAACACCGTCCAACATAACTGGTTTT
This sequence comes from uncultured Pseudomonadota bacterium, assembly GCA_900313105.1. Taxonomy (GTDB): domain Bacteria; phylum Pseudomonadota; class Alphaproteobacteria; order Rs-D84; family Rs-D84; genus Enterousia. The sequence goes on along the minus strand of OMPY01000001.1, from coordinate 31,407 downwards.
TTTTCTGTTTTTTTCAAATCAAAATTAAATGTATTTTTATATTGGTCTTTCAAAAAGGCATCAATATCGTTCGGATAAATCAATTTATCGCCAACCAAAATTTTATATTTATCTGTCACCTTTTTATTAATAACGCGTTCTATTACAATTGTATATGGTATATTCATATGTAAAGGATATTTGCGCGTATATTCCGCCAAATCTTCAATTGAATAAATTTGTTTAACCGGACCGTTATGACACTGTGTGCATGGACCCGTAAGACGCAAATCAAAACTAACAACTTGTTCCAAATTCATTTAATATACCTTTTCTGTTTGTTTATTTAACAATTCAACTAATTCAACTGGCGGTTTATTTGTTTTTGTCGGCCAAATTTGATTCAGGTTTTTATCAACAACGATATCTTTCGCGGTAATTGGTCGACAACTAAGTGGTCTTTTTGCAACCGGTGCATCTGGTAAAAAAGAACCGTTGTATTCGTGTCCGGTAAAGAAAATGGGTTTGTCTAAATCAAATTGTGCAAAATTTTTAAAATTTACATCCTGACATTCTGTTCCAACGGCATTCTTTTTTACATAGGCTTGCAAATCACCAAGATACATTAATTTATCGGCAACAATAAATGTAAATGTGCCTGTCGGTATGACTTGTCCGGGGCAATTATTATCGGCAACAATTTGCACGGTACGTGTCACACACAGGGAATATGAAACTTTGTCCCCAAGGCGTTGACAGTATATATAATTTTTCAAATCATCAATGTTATTTATGGTTTTGTCATATCCGTAATCCATTGGCTCCACATATTTAACATTAAAAAACACAAATGTCGCAATTTTCATTTTATTACTCCTTTGACTCACTTAACTCAATCCGACTAAACAAATTTTCCGGCACGGTGAATTTTTCGCCCGCTGTGACACGGTGTTCATATTGCGCCGGCCAAGACAAATCATGTTTGGTTTCAAATATGTTTTGAATCTTTGCCGCCGCATCCGGAATAATCGGTGCCGATACCCGCGCAAACAAATCAATCAATTGGAAACATTCATTTAACACCGCCGCCGCGCCCGCCATATCACCGTTTTTGACCAATGTCCACGGTTCTTTTGCGGTCATATATTCGTTCGCAATTCCATAAATATCGCGCAACGCAACAATAGATTTACGAAATTCGCATGCGTCCAGTGCCGCGGTCAGTTCGGAAATTTTTTCGTTCACTTTGCCCGCCAATTCCGAATTCGCCACGCCCGCCGCCGGCACAGTATCACCAAAATTCTTGTTTGATAATTTGCACACACGCGACACAAAGTTGCCAAGCAAACCGTTCAAATCTTTATTCACAATTTCCGCAAACCGCGTCATTGTGAAATCAGTATCATCGCTTTCAGGTGCGGACGCCAACAACGCATACCGCCAACAATCACTTGGTGCGATTGATAATGCCGCATCAAGGAAAATTCCGTTGCCCGTGGACTTTGAAATTTTTGCACCGTTAAAGTTCATAAAATTCAGCGCCTTTAATACATCGACCGTTTTCCAATTGTCATTGACGGCGATTTCTTGGGCCGGGAAAAATACGGCATGGAAAGACACGTTATCTTTGCCCATAAATTGCGTATAGTGGCATTCGGGATTTTTCCACCACGACGCCCAATCTGGATTCGCAATTTGTGAAATTGAAACATAGCCCCACGGCGCATCAAACCACACATAGAAAACTTTGTTTTCATATCCCGGCTTATTTACCGGAATTCCCCATTTCAAATCGCGCGTAATTGGTGTGTCATGCAGCCCTTCGTCCAACCATTTGTTTGCAATTGCTGTTGCGGTTTTGGGCCAACCGATACGCGAATTTACCCATGCGCGCAGTTTATCTTGCACTGCACTCAACTTAAAATAAAGGTGTTTTGTTTCGCGCATTTCAACGGGCGAATCCGGGTCAATCGCGCTATGTGGGTTTATCAAATCCGCCGGGTCCAACGATGCGCCACACTTTTCACATTCGTTTCCATACGCGCGTTCATATCCGCAACGTGGACAAGTGCCGATTACATATCGGTCGGCCAAGAATTTGTTTTCGTTCACCGAATACGGTTGCATTGATACTTTTTCTTCTATCATGCCCTGCTCTTCTAACCGATTGAACAATTCGTGAATCAATTTTTCTTGGGCATCTGTGTGCGTACGACCATAGTTATCAAAGGATAAATTAAAATCTTTTACAACCTGTAAGTGTTTTGCGCGATATTTTTCAACATAATCTTCAACCGCCATATTTTCGCGCGCCGCGCCGATTTCACTTGTTGTGCCGTGTTCGTCCGACCCACCAATATAAAGAACATCCCGGCCACACGCGCGACAAAAACGCGCATACACATCGGACGGCAGCAAGCACCCAATCAAATGCCCAATGTGCAGGTTGTTATTCACATATGGTAATGCCGAAGTAATAAGATATTTTTTGCCCATTGTTATTTTCCTTTTTATAAAAAATGACGCCAAACGGGGCGTCCATCCGAATCCCGTTTATGTTTTTTCTAAAATTATATTTGCATTCGTTTCATTTTGTTTATCTGGAATCTTGTCCGCCTTCGCCAAGGCTACGGCGAGACACTGAATTTTCAGCCCTCGCTACGCTTCGGTGAAAATTCGTGGTGGGTGGTATTGGACTCGAACCAACGACCTTTACGATGTCAACGTAACGCTCTAACCAACTGAGCTAACCACCCGAACAGAACGCATTATAACAAAGAAAATCCCGATTGCAAGAATTTAGTGTTCGGTATCGCTTTGCGGGAAAGTATCAACCGTTCCGGCCAATTCTTTTTCGATATCTATTCCCATTTTTTCAAATTCGTCTTCCATTTTCGACAGAACCAATTTTAACAACAAATACATTTCACCAATTGTCATGGGATTTTGTGGCTGCTCGTAATATCGATACAGTGTTTTTATAACCGTTTGTGGTATTGGATTATTTGTGATTACCCGACTAAACATTATTTTTTCCTTTGTTAAAAATCATTTACAAAATCACAAACGGTTCCATTGCAAACACCATTATACTAAACCGCCCAAAATATTACAATGAAAAACCAAAAAATACCATAGGAAAGAAGTCCGTATTGGGTGCACCGTACCAATCACTTACACCAAACCAGGGTACAGCCCTGGCGCAGTCTCGGCGTAGTCACGGCATCGCTTTGCGATGACGGACGAAGACGGATAACCACTAATACATCGTTTGCAAAATATGCTTGTTCTTGTCCAAACTGGTTAGCATGCGACCACTGCCCCGTGCAACACACGCCAATGGGTCATCAACCAAAAACGCCGGCAATCCGGTTGCAGCGCGAATCGCCGCATCCAGCCCCCGCAACAACGACCCGCCACCGGTCATCGCGATACCCAAATCCGCAATATCGGCGGAAAGTTCCGGTGGTGTCAATTCCAACGCGTGCCGCACCGTATCAACAATTTTTGAAACCGTCTGCGCAAGTGCCGATGCAATTTGTGATTCCGTGATAACGGTTTCACGCGGTGTCCCCGACAGCAAATCGCGCCCCTTAATCTTCATGGTAAGTTCGTTCGCCTTGTCCTTTGGCGAAATCGCAGTACCGATTTTTTTCTTTATCTCTTCGGCGGTATTTTCCCCAATCAGCAAATTTTTATTTTTGCGCACAAATTCAATAATGTCCAAATCCATTTGGTCACCGGCGGTGCGAACGGCGTTTGAATATACAATTCCGCCAAGTGACATAACCGCAACCTCGGTCGTGCCACCACCAATATCCAACACCATTGACCCCAGTGGCTTTTCCACCGGAAGTCCCGCGCCAATTGCGGCGGCGGTTGATTCTTCGACAATGTACACCTTGCGTGCGCCGGCGGCATCGGCGGCCTCTTGAATGGCCCTGCGTTCCACCTGGGTCGCGCACGATGGCACACATATAATAATAAGTGGCGCGGTCAATGGGCTTCTGTGATGCACCTTGCGAATAAAGTATTTTATCATTTCTTCGGCAACTTCAAAGTCCGCAATAACCCCATCGCGCAACGGCCGCACGGCGGTAATCGACCCCGGGGTTCGCCCGAACATCTGCTTTGCCTCGGCCCCGACGGCCAAGATTTCTTTGCGCCCCAACAATTTATTTTCCGCAACGGCAACAACCGACGGTTCGTTTAGCACGATTCCGCGACCCTTGACATATATAAGTGTGTTTGCCGTTCCCAAATCAATTGCCATATCTGCGGAAAAAAATTTCATAAGCCAATTATACATGTATCGCCCCTTTCGCAATAATTTGCCATTACTATAAACGCGGGAAAACGAAAAATCAAGACCACAAGAACGTTTTTTGTTTGACTTTTTACATATTCTGGTATTATTGCACATTATGCGCGATACAATAAAATCACATGCCGATTTTCATACAACCGACGATGACCCGTCGGCCAAGGCACTGTTTTTTTTCGTCCGGGCAAAGCCGGCACGATTCCCGACCAACCCGCGCGTTGGATTTATGGCAACCAAGCACACATTCAAACTTGCGGTTCAGCGTAATCGGGCAAAGCGTCTATTGCGCGATTGGGTGCGGTATCACGAACGGTTGATGTGCCCGGAATTTGACTATATTTTTATCGCCCGTCATATGATTTTGGACGCAACGCGCCCGGCGGGACGTACCGCGATGGAAAAGGCACTGGTGCATATCGCGCACAAATACGGGCCAAAAAAAGCAAACAAAAATGCAAAAAATTCGTAAAATTCCGGCCTATGTGGGGCTGGGGCTAATCTGGATTTACCAACATTTTATATCGCCGGCATTTGGCGGTCGCGCGGTTTGTCGATTTACCCCGACATGCAGTGAATATACCAAAACGGCGATTTTGCGATATGGACTTATTCGTGGAACATATATGGGAATACGCCGAATTTTGCGCTGTCGCCCGGGCGGGGGCTTTGGTTTTGACCCCGTGCCTTGACAATTGGGGGATTAAAGATTAAAATTCGGGTAACATACCAAGAATTTATACAAAAGGATAAAGAAATGTCATTTCGTTCAACTGTGGAATCCATGTCAAAGATTATGGACGATATGGGAATCACTGAACTTGATTTGGAACGCCAGTTTTTGTTTGGCGTGTATCGCAAACATATTCATCTTTCAAAGCAATCGGGTATCACAATGCCGACATTACCGGTGTCCGAAAACGCGAAACATACAAACAGTGAACCGGCCGATGCGACCACATCGGGTTATGCCCTAAAATCGCCAATGGTTGGTGTTGCGTACCTTGCCCCGGAACCGGGCGCAAAGCCATTTACCAAGGTTGGCGCATCGATAAAGGCGGGCGATACCGTGATTTTAGTAGAGGCAATGAAGACCTTTAACCCAATCAAATCTGACAAAGATGGTGTCGTCAAAGAAATTTTGGTGACAGACGGCCAGGCGGTAGAATTTGACCAACCATTGATAATTATTGAATAAGAAAAACTATGCCAAAAATAAAGAAAGTTTTAATTGCCAATCGTGGCGAAATTGCGTTGCGAATAATTCGCGCGTGCCGCGATATGGGTATTCGAACGGTCGCGGTATATTCCACCGTTGACCGTGATGCAATGCATGTGCAATTGGCGGATGAATCGGTGTGCATTGGCCCGGGCCCGTCCAAAGAATCATATCTTAATGAATCTGCGATATTGACGGCGGCGTTGCTTACCAACGCGGATGCAATTCATCCCGGTTACGGGTTTTTATCTGAACGCGCGGACTTTGTGCAAAAGGTTGAACAACATGGTTTAATCTGGATTGGGCCGGACGCGGCGATGATAAATAAAATGGGCGACAAAGTGAACGCAAAAAAGACCGCGATTGAATGCGGATTGCCGGTTGTTCCGGGGTCTGATGGTGCGGTCGATACGGTCGAAGACGCACTAAAATGGGCGAAAAAAATCGGATATCCGGTTATGTTAAAGGCGGCGGCCGGTGGTGGTGGTCGCGGAATGCGCCCCGTTATGTCTGCGGACGAAATGGGCGAAGCGTTTGAAATTACCAAGAACGAGGCGCGCAGTGGTTTTGGCGATGACACACTTTATATGGAAAAATTATTGTTGCACCCGCGGCATATTGAATTTCAGGTCTTGGGCGACAAACACGGCAATGTGGTTATCTTTGGCGAACGCGATTGTTCGTTGCAACGCAAAAATCAAAAACTTATGGAAGAATGCCCCGCCGCCGCGCTTACACAAAAACAGCGCGACGATATGATTGAAATTTGCAAAACGGCGGCAAAGAAAATGGGCTATACCAACGCCGGCACATTTGAATTTATGTACGAAGATGGCAAGTTTTATTTTCTTGAAATGAACACGCGGCTTCAGGTTGAACACCCCGTGACCGAAATGGTTTATGGTGTTGATTTGGTTCGCGAACAAATTCGCGTTGCGGCGGGCGAAAAATTGGGCTATACCCAGGCAAATGTTATTCCGCACGGTCACGCGATTGAATTTCGAATCAATGCCGAAGACCCGGAAACTTTTGTGCCCTGCCCCGGTAAAATCACACTTTACGCACCGTCGGGTGGACTTGGCGTGCGCGTGGACAGTGCGGTTTACACCGGATACACGATTCCGCCAACATACGATTCAATGATTGCAAAATTGATTGTTCATGCGCAAACGCGGTCCGCGTGTATAATGCGTGCGGAACGTGCACTGGACGAATTTGTTATCGAAGGCGTAAAAACGACAATTCCGCTTCAGAAAAAATTGCTAAACAACCGCGATGTCCGGACACTAAATTTTGATAATCATTGGTTGGAAGCATATTTGAAAAAAGAAAATAAAAAGAAGTAAGTGTTAGTGGTCAGTGTTAGTGAAACCGGCGTATCACGCCGGTTTATATTTTTATTAAAATTTTATAATCGGCATAATTTCCGGTAATTCAGAATCGGTAAAATGACCACGTCCAGAAAATTTATGAACTCTGATTTTTGGAAGGGCACTTGTTGTTTTTTCAAAACTGCTTTTGATATGTGGCATATCATCATCAGAAATCATTAAATCAATACCAAATTCTGTCTGTGACACAATGTTGTTATTCAGTTTTAACCCTTTATAGAATCCGAACGGTTGAAAATTTTCTGTATCAATCCATGGTGCAACCAAGATTACTTGCCGAACCTTTATTTCGGGATGTGTGGATAAATATTTCAACACAAAACCACCACCGGCGGAATGTCCAATTAAAACAGTGTCTTTGTTTATATCTTGTTTATCCATTATCTTTTCCCATTCGTCGTATTTCATCAACAATGCATGGGCATGTGGAAATTTTGGTGTTTGCATAATAACATCGTGTTCAAGTTCAACAACAAATTGCAACCAATTTTTCCACCCAAATGTCATGTCATAGGCTTTCCAATCTTCATCTGGGCCTATAACACCATGACAACAAATAATATTCATATTGTAATCCTTTGGTTTTACAAATTGCATTGTATCATCATTATACCGAAATTGTATCAAAAAATGATACGATTGTTCGACTATATATCATCGGTTATGGAAAGAAACCAAGGTGTTTTTATTTTTCCTTTCGGAACTTACCTGTTAACATAAATCTAAAAACCGCCCGCATTTGCGGGCGGCACTTACACTAATCACTAACACTTACACTCGCCACTATTTCTTCCTCTTCCGAAACTCATCCAACGACACAACGCGGCCGTCGTCGGGGATTGTATCGCCCGTGCCGTCCAATGGCAATTCAATATCGTTATCCGGCGCATTGCGTTCGGGGCCTTTGTGGAAAGACAGCATAAAATCAACCGATGGGTCTTTGAATTCAACCAACGCCGAAAACGGAACGCGAATAAAGAACGGCCGCCCATCAAAAGTCAGTTGCACGCCAAATTCTTTGTCCGATACATGCAGGTTATTATACGAATACTGTAACACAATCGTCATAATGTCTGGATACCGTATACGCAGGAAATCCGGCAACACAACCCCCGCATCATGCGTGCGAAATGTTATAAAAAAATGCATCCCGTCCCCAAGGCCGTTTATCTGTGCATGAATCAATGCTTCGCGCACAACGGATTTTAACGCGTTATCTAACAATGATTGATAATCAATTCGTGCCATTTATTTTTCCCCTTGTCCACCGATTATAGGACTTACTTTATCCCTTGTGCAAGTGACAAATGTTGCGTCCGAAATATCGGAAAAATTATCCGCATCTATGCCGGTTGCCCAAACCTGGGCCGATGCATCGCGCAGTTCGTCAAATAATTTTTTGCGCGCGTTTTTATCCAAATGTGCGACCGCTTCGTCAAGCAAGATTATCGGATTCGCACCTGTCTTGGTATGAACCAATTTCGCGTGCGCCAATATCATTTTTAATAACAATGTTTTTTGCTGGCCGGTGCTGGTAAGGTTCGCCGGTAAATTTAATTCGCGGTTGAATACCCCAAAGTCCGATTTGTTTACACCGTCCAAAACCATTTTGTCATTTACCAATTCGCGGTTTTGTTTTAGATATTCCAAATACTTTCTTTCGGCCGCCCCCGCGCCAGATTCCATAATCATCGATTCAACCAACCCATCAACCGAAACGGCGGCATCGGTTAAAAAGAAATTTATTTCGCCGGCGTATTGAATACGTGCGGCGGCAATCGCAACCGCGGTCGCGGCAATTTGCGCGTCCAATGCATCAACCCATTTTGCATTTGCGCCCGCCTTTAATGCACCCGCCCTTTCGGACAGCAATTTCGCATGTCGCGCCACGCGCCCGCCGTGCGCGGAATCAAAACTTGCGACCAATCTATCAAAAAACGCCCGCCTATCGGACGCGGCATCAATAAAGATTCTGTCTTCGCGTGGGGTTATCCAAACAATGCGTGTGTGTGACGCCAAATCAGACAGTGTTGCCGCATCGCCGTCAACCCGCGCATGCCGGTTTGAATCGCCATTGTTAAAATAGACACAAATTTCCGTATCATCACAAAGTTCCGCAATTACTGAAAAACCACCATCGCCATCGAAACGCGCAATATCTGTCATTGGTGCGCCGCGCATACCGCGGTCGCCGGACAGCATGGATACGGCCTCTATGATTGCGGTCTTGCCGGTTCCGTTTGCACCGGTAATGATAATGTTCCTGTGCCCACCCGTCGCAAAACGGCACGAAGTATGGTTTCGAAAATTGGTCAACGCAAGGTTTTTTATCATATTTTTATCAATAATTTATGATTCAGATTAAAAACTTTTATGATGTTTTGCAAGTATAAAAAATCCCGGAAAACAAAGAAAAAAAGCGACATTAGTCGCTTTTGAATCTGGAGGCTTGGGTCGGAATCGAACCGGCATACAAGGATTTGCAGTCCTCTGCATAACCACTCTGCCACCAAGCCATGCATAGCCATTTTATCCTAGCAAAATAAATTTATTTTTCAACATAAAAAATATATAATGAAAACACCAAAAGGTCAAGTGGGAAATGAATTTTACAAAACTTTCTTTACTGCTGGTTTTTATTCCTATGTTCGCGCATGGCGGGAACGATGATTGTGTGTCGCGAAAAACTGTACCGGACAAAGTGTTGGATTTGTCTATGGTTGTTGAACTTGGGCTTTGTCGCAATCCGGAAACTATGTCGGCGTATTATGCGATGGAATCGGCGCGATACAATAAAAACGCGGGATACGCAAGTTATTTGCCGGCGGTAAATGGAAGTGCCGATATAAACAAAAACTATCAAAATCATGATTGGCAAGATTGGCAATATGGCGCATCAATTTCCGCATCGTATTTGATATTTGACTTTGGCAAAAGGTTGGCGGATTTGAACCAATTGTCGTCTACATGGCGCGCGATGGGTTTTGACTATGACGACCGTGTGCAAAACTATGTATACGGCGTAATTGGTGCATATTACGCGTTGCTAAACGCGGACGCGGATGTTGAAAGCGCAAAATCACTTCGCGCTGTTGCGGGGGTTGCACTTGATACGGCAAAGAAAAAATATAGCGCGGGCGTTGTTGCGCGCGCCGACGTATTAAAGGCGGAAACCGCGATGGCAAGTCGCAACCTGGATTTGGAACGTGCAAAAAATAATCGTGAAATTGCCAAGGGCGCATTGCTAACCAAACTTTCTTTTCCGGCGGACGGCGAAATAACAATTGCGGATATGTCGGGTGATTTTGGGCGTGTGCGCGAAAATCGTGGCATTGATGAACTTATTGCGATTGCGCGTGAAAAGCGGCCTGACCTGTTGCGTGCGGCGGCAAATAAAGACGCCGCGTGGCATCGCCGCAATTCGATGTTCCTAAAAAATTTACCAAGTATAAGTGCGACCGGAACACTTTCGTGGCGCGACAACAATCGCGATTATATTTACGACGACAATGCACATACCGGCGGCAGTATTGGTATACGTGCATCCATGCCGATATTCGCCGGGTTTGCAAATATGTATGGCGTAAAAAGTGCAACGGCATCATATGATGCGGCAACGGAAAATCTGCGCACAACGAAAGACAATGCAACACTTGATGTATTCACGGCGTATCAAAATTACAAAACCGCCCAGACCGTTTTATCACAAACGGAAACATTACTAAAATCTGCAACGGAATCAGAACGCGTGACCGCCGGCATGTATCGGGTTGGACGCGCAACAATGCTTGATTGGCAAACAGCACAATCGGAACTTGTGTCCGCGCAAAAGCAAAACAACGCGGCGAAATACGATTTGTTTGTAAAGCGTGCGGCGGTGGCACTTGCCATTGGCGACATAAAATCAGAAATTGAAAAGGAACAATAATGGCAAAAGAAAAAAAGCGGTCTTTTATTCGTCGATTTTTTGGTTGGATTTGGCGACACAAATGGTGGGCGCTTGCGGTCGTCATAATTTTATTGATTGGCGGCACATGGTGGATTATCGCGTCAATTGGTGACAGGGTTGAATATGTGACCGTTGGTGTCACGCGTGGTGATATAAAACATGTTGTGACCGCAACCGGCGAAATAAACCCGGTAAATACCGTAAGTGTTGGGTCGCAAGTTTCCGGCACAATTGAAAACATCTATGTCGATTATAATTCGCGCGTGACCAAGGGGCAATTATTGCTTGAAATTGAACCGTCTGTATTACAGGCGACCGTTGATGAATCGCTTGCCGCATTGGAATCGGCGAAATCGCAATTAAACCTTGCGAAAAATGATTATGAACGAAATAAAACACTGTATGATTCCGGATATATTGCGCGCGCGGAAATGGAACAATCGCAAACCAATTATGAACAGGCCGCACAAAGTGTAAAGCGTATGGAATCGCAATATGAACGCGCGGTGACGAACCTTTCGTATGCAACAATAACTTCGCCGGTCGATGGCACGGTTATTTCGCGCAAGGTTGATAAAGGTCAAACAGTTGCGGCATCTTTTCAAACCCCCGACCTGTTTGAAATTGCCGAAGATTTATCGAAAATGCAAATCGAAACCGCCGTATCAGAGGCCGATATCGGTGTTATCAAAGAAGGTCAAAATGTCACCTTTACCGTTGATGCGTATCCACGAAAAACATTTAACGGTATTGTGAAACAGGTTCGCCTTTCGCCGACAACAACATCAAATGTCGTGGTATATACCGTTGTGATTGATGTGGATAATTCTGATTTGAACCTTATGCCTGGTATGACCGCGTTTGTGACGATAATGATAGATTCGGCGGCCGATGTTTGGAAAACACAAAACGCGGCGTTTCTTGTTCGTAATTTCAAAAATATCATCGTGGATGCGCCGGACAATGTAAGTCCAAACGAATATATTGCGGTCCTGCGCGATGATAAACCGGTGTTTATTAAATACACCAAGGGTTTAATAACCGCAACCGAAACACAAATCGTGTCCGATGAATTAAAGGCGGATGACCGCATAATCGTTGGACGCGTGGGTCAATCAACAAGTTCCGCCGCAACCGCGGCGCGCCGTCGTGGACCGTTCTAAGGCAAATGAAAAAGACACAAAACATAATTTCGATGAATAAAATTTGCAAAAGTTTTCCGTTGGAAATCGGTGGTGTGCAACAGGTTTTGTTTGATGTGACATTTGATATTTCCGCCGGTGAATTTGTTGCAATTATGGGGCCATCTGGTTCCGGAAAATCAACATGTATGAATATCATCGGTGCGCTGGATACGCCAACATCCGGCGTATACGAATTGTATGGAAAAAATATAACGAATATGACCCCCGATGATTTGGCGGTTGTTCGCAACGAATATATCGGGTTTGTTTTTCAAAATTTTAACCTGCTTTCAAAGCGAAATGTTTTGGACAATGTTATGTTGCCCCTAATGTATCGTGGTATGTCCCCGGACGAACGAATTCGCCGTTCGCGTGAAATGCTGCGGCGTGTGGGACTTGAAAATTTTGAAACATATTTACCAACGCAACTTTCGGGTGGTATGAAGCAACGCGTCGCAATCGCGCGGGCGCTTGCGGGTGACCCGAAACTAATTTTGGCGGACGAACCGACGGGTGCACTGGATTCAAAAATGGGAAATGAAATCTTAAAGTTTTTCAAAGAACTGAACAATGATTTGGGAATCACAATAATTATGATAACGCACGAATTTGACACCGCGCAATACGCAAACCGGCTTATCCACATTTATGACGGGCGAATAAATTATGACGGCGCGGTTCCAAAAACCGAAGATGCACTAAACCGAAAAACGCACAGGAAATAATATGACCTTTAACGACATAATAAAAGAATCTTGGCTTTCAATAAGTGCGAATAAAATTCGTTCGTTTCTGACCGTGCTTGGCATAATCATTGGTGTGTTGGCGGTCGTGATAATGGTTGCGGTCGGCGAAACGGTGCAAACAGAAATCACCGACCAATTTTCATCACTTGGCACAAACACTATCGTTATTCGTGCGGGCGCGGCGCGCATAGGCGGCGTGCGAACCGGAAACCGTCAAACACTTACCACCGATGACGCCGCAATAATTGCAAAATTGCCCGATGTCGCGGCAATTACGCCGGTCCAAGCCGCCGGTGCCCAGGTTGTATATGGAAACAAAAATTGGGCAACATCAATGATTGGTGTCTATCCTGATTACACAACCGTGCAAAGTGTTGATATTGAATACGGCGCGTTTTTTGATGATGCGGCCGTTCGCAACGCATCAACATACGCGGTGATTGGACCAAAAACGGCGACGGAACTTGGTATGGATAAAAACCCGGTTGGTGAAGTTATTCGTATTCAAAATGTTCCATTTGTTATTGTTGGTGTTGCCAAAGAACGCGGCGATACGGCGATGGGGTCCCAAGACGATATGGTTATGATACCAATTACAACACTTAAAAAACGTTTGCAAGGCAGCCCTTTTCCGAATTCTGTTAGTATGATTGCGCTTAAACTTTTCCAAGATGCGGATAATTCCGTTGTGATTGACCAAGTTTCCGCCCTGCTCCGCGACCGGCACCGATTAAAAGACGGCGATGAAGATGATTTTATGATTATGGATATGCGACAAATAATGGAAACGATGACAACTGTGACGGGATATTTGAAATTGCTGTTGATTGCGATTGCGGCGGTGTCATTGTTGGTTGGTGCGATTGGAATTATGAATATGATGCTTGTGTCGGTTGCGGAACGCACGCGCGAAATCGGAATCCGCAAGGCCATCGGCGCACGCGAACGTCACATAATAACGCAATTTTTGGCAGAATCGATAATGATATCGTTCATCGGTTCAATGATTGGTCTTGTCCTTGGGGTTGGCCTTGCCCAAGGTGTTGGGCGATTTATCCTTGGGTATAATGTTCCGTTTAGTTTATGGCCCGTTGCGCTTTCGATAACCGTTGCGGTCGTTGTCGGCCTTGCATCCGGCGTTGTTCCGGCAATAAAGGCCGCAAAACTAAATCCAATCGACAGTTTGCGATATGAATAATTTATTTAGAAAGTTTTTCATACATGTTCGATAAAAACGGAACATTTACACGTGCTTTACCTGCTTTTTTGATAAGTGCTCTAAGTGCCGACAAACCCTCGACCGTGCCGACCGGTTTTTCACCTTTTGCTATCGCGACACCGGCGGAAAAATTACGACTGGTGGTTGATGTCGCCGTCAAAATTAAATCACCGATACCACACAAATCAGAAAACGTTTCCAATTTTGCGCCCATTTTAAGGCCGATTTTTATAACCTCTTTCCATGCGGTGGTCATATAAAACGCGGATTCATTTTCACCTTTGCGTTTTACGCTGTAATATCCATTTATAACCGCAACCGCGTTTTT
>OMPY01000001.1:0-17030 GCA_900313105.1 uncultured Pseudomonadota bacterium | reverse complement strand
GATTACATCGCGTGTTGGGCTGATATACATTTTATGAAATATCTTTAATCCAATACTTTGAATTTCTTTACCCCCCGCAAGCGTTGAACCCGTTGGAACACCGCGTGCAACCTCGGCCGCGAATTGTGGACCGGAAAGTACACCGATATTCTTTTTTGCGGGTTTAATCGTTTCGTTTAAAACCTCTGTCATAAATTTGCCGGTTTTTGGTTCCGCGCCTTTGGTGCAAATTATAATCGGTTGTTTGTTATAATGGCGCCCTGCCCTGTCCATTGTTTCATGAAAAAATGCCGCCGGTGTCACCGCAATCCATGCGTCGCAAGATTTTAATTCCGCTAAATCCTGCGTTATTTTTACATTGTTTGGTAATTTTGTGCCATCAAAATGCGCGTATTCACCGTCAAAAGACCATAAAATTACACTTGATTCCCCACGTGCAATAACGTGTGCGATGGCACTTCCCCATGCACCTGCGCCAATAATACCAACCTTCATTTTATTTTCCTTATTTTTTTCTTTATATTTGGCACGATAACCAATCCGTCTTCGGCAAGTTCGATTGCGCGATTATACGCATCGCGTGCCAAATCGTTTTTCCCCGTTGCAATATACGCGTCACCCAAATGTTCAAATAACGCCGAACAAGTATCCGCCGCGCCACCAATTTTTTCAAGTATTTCAAGTGCCGCACCGCTGCCTTCACGTACACCAACAACCACCGCAACCGTATCCCATGCAACCACATCCATCGGGTCGCGCTTTACCATCGCCATTGCATAGTTATACGCGTTTTCAATTTCACGATTCTGCGTCGCCCAAATTCGTGCCTGAATCATTAAAATTTCCGGGTCGATAATTTGCATTTTTGAAACATCGTGAATATCAGATTGCGCGCGTTCCAAATCGCCAAACATCATATACACAAACGCGCGCCGTTTTAGCAAATATGCCCGCCCCGAATCAGAAAGTTTTTCATTATCCAGTGTCCGATTTATGGCGCGCAGCGCGGACGATTTGTCCCCTGCCCTGATATATTCTGCAACGATTTTATTTAACGCGGGGATAAATAATTGGTGCGCGCTTAAAATCTTTTTAATTTCATCAACCGAATCCACGGTTTGCATTTGTGCGAACAAGTAAAACGGACTGCCCATCGATATAGAATCAAAATAACGCGCATAATTTCCGTGTGTATTCACGAAAAACTGTCCGGTGTAGTAGTTTATCATATCTTGAAAGAATTGTGTTTCTGGACCGATTATTTGTGCAAAACGCAACATCAACACCGAAAGGTCCGAATAAAGCATAATTTGCGTATGTGAAACGTTTTGAACGACATTAAATGCCAATTCGTTTTTTATGCCTGCAAAATTTTCTTTCCAATCCGGAATATCTTCATAATATGACAAAAACATACCGCCCGGCGTTGATGAAAAAGTTTTTCGCAACATTTCGGCATTTTCGTCCATGCCATGCGCCCGATAGAACGACATAACATAAATATAATCGTTCATATTCATGAACCCCGTTGGCACATTTGCGAACGCGCCGGCGGCCTTTTCAAAATCGCCCGATTCGGCATAGATTTGCCCGCGCACAAACATTTTCCATGCGGGATTTGATTCGGATTTTTCAATAAATTTTAACACTTCGTCCGTATGCCCCGCGCCAACGCCGGACCAAACACGAAAAGGCGTGTATACGGCGGATTTGTTCGTATAGAACCGTTTATACATATCGGCCCAACGGTCGTTTTTTGCCAAATATGCATCGTACATTATTTGTGATGATATTTCTTTTTTGTCGGCAAATTTTTCTATGTTCGTTGGGATTTTTCCGGATAAAAATTCAACCAGTGCGCGTGTTTCTTGGGCGACATCATATTCAACATCGGCGAAATCGGCAAGGAATTCGTTCGCACTATTGAAATCATTTGCATAAATCGCATGTTGGGCCGCCAAAAAAGCGCCGTATTTTGTTGGTTGTAATTCGCCAGATTCCACAAAATCGCCGGTTGAAACCATACGCAAAGACGCGACATAGGCCAAAACGCCAACCGCCACGAATAAACCAATAAAAAATATCGTTTTTAATTTTGCCATTTGTAAAATTATGCTACAATAATAATATGAATAGTAAAGAAAAATTTGCACTTTATGCGGAAATTTTACGCGATTGGAATTCGCGTATGAATCTTGTGGCGCGCGGCACCTTGGGTGACCTGGAAAACCGGCACTTTGCCGATTCGGCGCAATTGGCGGATGTTTTACCGGCGGACGTAAATGTAATTGATTTTGGTTCGGGCGCGGGTTTCCCGGGCGTTGTTTTGGCGATTTTGGGGTGGCATGTGACGTGTATCGAATCGATTGGCAAAAAAGTCGCTTTTCTAAATGAATTAAAATCAAAACTTGAACTTGATAATTTAACAATTTATCACGGGCGTGTTGAAAACTTTTTCCCGGCTTTTTTGAATAAAAATAACAAAAAACCCGGTAATTTTGTTATAACCGCACGCGCGTTTGCACCACTGGTTAAAATTATGGATTATGTTCGTGGGGTAAATTGCCGGCTTTTTTTACTAAAAGGCCGGGAAATTGAACGCGAAATTGCCGATGCAAAAAAGAAATATCGGTTTGATTACGATTTAATACCGTCCAAGACCGGTGACGGGTTTATAATAATTGTGCGATTCGGTGGATAATTTCACGTGAAACAATAAATATCTTGTTGATTTTATTGTATTTTTTAATTCAATCTTTTATTTCTTGACCGTGTCAAATTTCAAATATATACTTACAAACGAAAATATGAAAGGTGTGGAAAATGACAGAAATAATCGCGTTTGCAAATCAAAAAGGTGGTGTTGGCAAAACCACAACTGCAATAAATTTAGGTGCTTCACTGGCGGCGATAAAAAAGCGGGTTTTGTTGATAGATTTGGATTCCCAGGGTAATGCCGGAACGGGGTTGGGTTTTGTGCGTTCTTCGCATTCGCAAAGTGTTTATGATGTGATTATGGGGGTATCCAGTGCGGCGGAAAACATACTTTCGACCGCGGTTCCGGGTATGCATATTTTGCCGTCAACCCAGGCACTTGCCGGGGCCGAAGTTGAATTACTGGATATGGAAAACAAGGAATATCGCCTGCGTGATGCGTTGCGACCGATAATGGAACATTACGATTATATTTTGCTGGATTGCCCACCGAATTTGGGTTATATCACGTTAAACGCGTTAACGACCGCAAATCATGTGATTATACCGCTGCAATGCGAATTTTTCGCGCTGGAGGGGGTTTTGCACCTTATAAATACTATCAAGGGTATTCAACAAAAATGGAACCCTGAATTAGATGTTTTGGGCGTTTTGCTGACCATGTATGACCGGCGGTATGGTATGACACGCGATGTCGAAGATAATGTTCGTGAAACATTTGGCGATTTGGTGTTCAAAACGGTTGTTCCGCGCAATGTCCGTGTGGCCGAGGCCCCCAGTCACGGCAAACCGGCGTTGTTTTATGACTTTAATTCCAACGGTGCCCAGGCGTATTTGCGCTTTGCGACCGAGGTTATTCAAAAAATAGAAAAGGGGGAATAAAATGGGAAAATTTGGCCTGGGGCGGACATTAACAGATTTACAAAACGAAATGGGCGCGGCGCCCGAAGTATCAATTTTAAGTGGCACGGAACGCGTTGTTGTGCGGCAAATTCCAATTGCACAAATCGGCGTGAATCCGGACCAACCGCGCAAAACCTTTACCACCGAAGATTTGGCGGATTTGTCCGCGTCTATAAAGGAAAAGGGCGTATTACAACCAATTTTGTTGCGTTCGGTGAAAAATCGGCCTTATATGTATGAAATTGTCGCGGGCGAACGCCGTTATCGTGCAAGTAAAATGGCGGGACTATCCGAAATTCCGGCGTTGGTAAAGAATTTGGCGGACAACAACGCGATGGAAATCGCACTGATTGAAAATGTGCAACGCGAAAACCTGAATCCGATAGAGGAGGCCGCGGCGTACGTGAACCTGATGAATAAATGCGAATACAGTATGGCGGATGTGTCGCATTTGATTGGAAAATCCGAAAGTTATATACGGAATTTGGTGCGCCTTAACGGATTGCCGGCATCGGTCAAAAAAATGGTAGAGCAGGGCGCACTTTCCGCATCGCACGCGCGTGCAATCACCGTTGCTGAAGACCCCGAAAAGGTCGCCCGCGAAATCATTGAGCAAAAATTATCGGTTGCGGATACCGAAAAACGTATGAAAAATGTGGCGCGTTCCGGCAAAAACCGCAAATTTACAAACAAAACGATGGACGCAAAAACCGTCAAAGAACTGACGCAAAGGGCAGGGCGCGCATTATCCGCCACGGTTAAAATCACCGAACGGCGCGGTGGCGCGGGCGTGATAACAATAAACTTTGACACACGCGCCCAATTAAATGAAATTGTTGACAAAATTGCCGGCCGAAACGCATAAAAATATCAAAAAAGCCGGGAAAGTTGACAAACAAACCACTATATGAGGTGTAAACCCCGTATAGTTTTTAATCGTTATTTTTTTGATAAGCAAATTTCCACTGTTTATAACTTAATGGATTTTTCCCTTTTTTATCACAATTTATCAAGTATTGTCTGTATTTTTTCTTGTTCCCTTTATAGCTTTTATATTTGGGTTTTACATATTCTTGATTAAAATATTTTGTGCCATACCAAATAATTCGACCTAAAAGGATTGCACCAAATATAAATAATGCGGATATTACTCGAATGATATATGCGTCTGTCATTTTAATTCTCCTTTATAATTGAACGATTTTTAAATTCTTGGGCTTCCATATTTATTTGATTCTGTATCGCCTGGCGTACATACAAGAATCAATGAATAAATTACAGATATCCAAAAAATCGGCGTAGCCAATTTAAATAAAATAATAACGATATCTGTTGTTGGTACACGAAACAGCAACTCTAAAAGAAATAAAAAAAGCAATAAAACCTCTAATATAAGTAAGATCCCTTCTGGAAACCACAAAATGTTCCATGCAGAATGGTTTGTGTCGTGCAAACGTCGGATAGTTAGACATGTAAACGGGACAATTGTTACTAAAAACCACAACCATAATAGATGTGATGAGAAACTTAAAAAACTCCCGATTATTCCCACATAAAACAATACGCACCACCAATATTCAGACCTTGTTGCTCTGCCCAAACCAGCATAGTTTTTCCAAAAATTTAATAAACACTCATTCATTGAATTAGAAAATTTATTTTTTTTCATTTTTTCTCCCTTTTTGTTAAAAAATAACCGCCAAAGGAATAGCGGTCAGGGAGTTCGTAAATCAGCTTATTATTGATTCTGTCAGCTTTCCGGTTGCCCGTATTTTATAACCAACAGCCCCCCGACCATAAAGCCAGGGATGATCACGATGCAAAAAGCATCGAAAACACCAGATATAACGATGCTTTCGCACCGAATAAGCGGACTTACGATAGCCCTGAACACGAATCCCTCCGTGTTCGATTGCAATTTTAACATAAAAACCAACTTTTTCAAACAAAAAAACGGGCGCACCGCGCCCGCACACTAACCACTAACACTATCACTAAAAAACGCCCCAACGGGGCGTTTTTATTATTTAACGGTCGTTGTGGCGTTACGGTTAAATTTCCAAACCTTTTCGCCAGTTCCCTTGACCAACGGGCGTTCTTTACCATAAGAAATGGTAGAGATACGTTTCGCACTAACGCCTTCGTTCACAATGACTTGTTTCGCGGCGTTTGCACGACGTGCACCCAATGCAAGGTTGTATTCTGTTGAACCGCGTTCGTCGCAGTTACCGGCAATTTGAACCTTTACATCATCGTGTGATTTAAGGTATGCCGCCTGACCAAGCAAGTTATCATGCGCCGCATCGGAAATTTCCGAAGAATTAAACGCAAAGAAAACGCGTTGGTTTTCGATTGATTCCGGTTCAACAACGGTTGAACCACCGCACGCCGCCAGCAAGCCAGCCGCGCCCGCCAATAAAGCAAAGTTTTTTATTTTCATGAAAATACTCCCTTGAGTTTATGTTGCTCATGGTATAGTGTATACTAAAACGATTATAAAATCAAGCACAATTGAAAAGGATAAACAAAATATGAAAAAAATCAGGGTATGGTGTGGACGAGAGTGAAGTTCTCCTCCTGTGGAGGAGTCCCCGAAGGGGGAGGTGGTCTTTTATAAATATAAGATTTCTGGAATCTGAAAGACCACCCTGGCCTTCGGCCACCCCTCCGCAGGAGGGGAGCTTGAACCAAAAGGAACAACAACGATGAATAATGATTTTTTGCGGGATTTAGTGATGGCGGGCGTGAAATGGGAACTGACCGATGAAACGGTTGGGTTTGTTGTGGAATCTGCGCCGGCGACGCCGCGTGTGCGCACGATTTCGAACAATGTTGTGCCACCTATATCGCCGGTGTCCACGGTATCGGTTGAAACGGCGCGCGCAATGGCGGAAAGGCCGACCACAACCGCCGTCCTTTGCCGTATGATTGACGAATTCAATCACCCCCTGCGCGCGGGCGTGTCAAATGTTGTTGTGCCACATGTCGCACCGGATCCGAACGGTATCTTGGTGATTACCGATATCCCGTCCAGTGAAGATGACGCCACGGGGCGAATCCTTTCGGGGCCGGCGGGTGAATTGTTCGACAAAATGATTGGCGCGATTGGTATGTCGCGCGAAAGTGTTTCGATTTCGCCGATTCTGTTTTGGCGCACGCCGGGCGGCCGGACACCGTCGCGGTTGGAAATGGATTTGGCGCGTCCATTCATAGACCGTTTGATTGAACTTATCGAACCAAAAATAATTATAACACTTGGGACACTTGCGGCGGCGGAAATCGCGAACATAGATTTAATGCGGAACCATGGCGCGGAAACGGCGGGGCCGGGCGGGGCGCGCGTGTTTTCGATTTACCACCCAAATTATCTGATACTTAAAACCGCCGCAAAACAAGATGTATGGACGGTGTTGCAAAATGTGCAAAAATTGTTGAAAACTCTGTAAAATCGTGTATAATTCGCGCATAACAGTTTAAAAGGAGCATACAATTAAACCGCAAAATAATCGTGATAAACGTGACATGGGGCCACGCACAAATAATCGGATAACCGCAAAATCTGTGCAGGTTATCGGCGCCGATGGGCAAAATATGGGCGTTATGCCAACCGCGGATGCGTTGCGGATGGCGATGGATGCCGGAATGGATTTGGTGGAATTAAATGGCGCGTCTTTGCCGCCGGTCGTAAAGATAATGGACTTTGGCAAATACAAATATGAACAGAAAAAACGTGCGTCCGAGGCGAAAAAGAAACAAAAAACGATGGAAATGAAAGAGGTTTGGATAAAACCATTCATCGAAGAAAACGATTTGCAAATCAAATTGAAAAAAGTTTTTGAATTCTTGGACGGCGGCGACAAGGTTAAAATATCCGTCATGACCAAGGGCAACCGTCGCGTATTGGCGATTGGGCGTGATTCTGTGCCGGCGTTGTTTGAACATGTGGTGGAATTGATTGGCGACCGTGGAACATTGGAAAGTCGTTCCAAACCCGATGAACGAACAAAATCAATTGTTATCGCCCCGGCAAAACCAACGAAGTAAAAAGGTGTATTATGACCAAAGAAGACCTTGAACAATATTACCAAACGTCGGACGGTAAAAAGGTAAAGGTTTTTATAGAAAATGAACAACAAGACGCGGTTGTTTACAGTGTGACAACCGACAAACATTATCGTCATATTAAACTTTGGAGTCCTGTGTGGAAGACAATCTGTATTACACAAGACAGAACGGATAGGAACCTAGACGAGGTGCAACGTGGTGATATTGTGTCTTTGTCAAGGTGGTGGGGTAGCGGTGAATATTACATAAAAGAAAACAAAACCGCGTCACAGATAAAACAGGATAGTATAGGAAAAATTTTGAAAGATTTTGATGGGGCGCAACAACAAAATATTCTTTTGATAAGCGAGTATCAAAGATTAAATAAAAAGAAATAAAAAAACACCCGCATGGGTGTTTTTTTGTGGAATGTTGTTTTTTTATTTTGTATCTTTGACCCGTATAACAAAGGGTTTATAAATGGATACGGATAAATTGACATTTGAAGATGCGTACAAACAACTTACCGAATTGGTCAAGAAAATGGAATCGGGCGAAATGCCACTTGCGGATTCGGTCGCCGCATACGAACAGGGTATAAAGTTAAAGGCCTATTGTGAACAGTTATTGAAAGAGGCCGAATTAAAAATCGAAACACTTAAAATTACAAGCCCGAACGAATAATGGATTTGGCGATGGCCGACAAGAATAAATTGACACCCGTAATGCAACAATATGTGGATTTTAAGTCCGAAAATCCCGATGCGTTGCTTATGTTCCGGCTTGGCGATTTTTACGAATCTTTTTTCGAAGATGCAAAAACAATAAGTGCGAAATTGGGTTTGGTTCTCACATCGCGCGGAACGGACGGCGACGGTGCGGATATTCCAATGTGTGGTATTCCATGGCACGCGGCGGAAAGTTATTTTGGGCGCCTTGTGCGGATGGGGTATAAACTTGCGTTGGTTGAACAAATGGAAACCCCGGCCCAGGCCAAAGAACGCGGGCACAAATTTATCGAACGCAAAATCACACGCGTTTTAACGCCAGGAACACTTACCGATGAAAATTTGTTATCGCCAAAGTCCGCAAATTTCTTGCTTGCGATTGTGCGTGTGGCGCATGAAAGTTTTGACTTTGCGGGGTGCGATATTTCAACGGGCGAATTCTTTGTTGGCCGCACGGATGATATTATCGATGACTTGGTTCGAATATCGCCGGCGGAAATTATTTATCCGGCATCGGACGCGGAATATGAAACGGTTTTGCATATTCGTGATATGTTCAAATCAACACCGGTGTTCGATAAAATTTATCGCCGCGGGGATATAGATACGATTATCGGCGCGGTCTTTTCGGGCGCGCGCGCCGAAGAACGCCAAGAAAATGTTGCAATTGGATTGTTGGCCGCGTATTTGTTTAACACGCAACGTGGCGCGGCGCTGACTTTCCGTGCGCCGTATAAATTTAATGCGGGCGCGCAACTTTTGGTTGATTCCGCAACGTGGAAAAGTTTAGAGATTGATTCCGCGATAAACGATGGTGGGCGTTGTTTATTGGATGTGTTGGACAACACGAAAACCGCGGCGGGCGGGCGAAAATTGCGCGCATATTTGCGTAATCTTTCGGCGGATGCGGTGGAAATAAAAAATCGTCAGAATCACATTGAACATATGGTTTTGAATTCCGATGTTCGCGCGATGGTGGGCGATGCGTTGGCGCGGGTGCCGGATGTTGGGCGCGCGTTGTCGCGGTTGTTGGCGGGTCGCGGCACGCCGCGTGATATGCGACATGTGTGCGATTTTTTGATTGAAATTCCGAACCTTAAAATGATTGGAACGCGGCTTAGTGCCGGTCTTGCCGCACGCACAGAAACCATATGTGCGCACGATGAATTGGCGATAAAATTGCGGTCGGCATTGGTTGATGATTTGCCAACGTTTTTCCGTGACGGCGGTGTGATTCGTGACGGGTTTGATATGGCACTTGATAATATGCGGCGCCTGTCCCACGGGGCCCAGGAAACAATCGCCGCAATGCAGGCGGAATATGCCACGCAAACGGGTATAAACACACTGAAAATAAAATTTAACAATGTTATCGGGTATTTCATAGAGGTTCCCGCCGCCAAGGCAACGCCGTTGATGCAACCGGAATCTGGGTTTATCCATCGGCAAACTTTGGTTGGTAATGTGCGGTTCACGACATCGCGCCTTGTGGAATTGGATAATGATATTCGTTCTGCAACGGACAAGGCCGCGGCCATAGAATCAGATTTAATCGAAAAACTTATTACGGAAATACGCGCCGTTGCCGATGATATCTTGGCGGCGGCGGATGTGTTTGCGGATTTGGATGTATGGTGCACATTGGCGAATTGTGCAACCGAATGGGAATGGTCGCGTCCGGAAATCACAAACGGAAACGAATTTGAAATCGTCGGTGGTCGTCACCCGGTGATTGAAAGCGCACTGCGTGAACACGGAAACAATTTTGTTAAAAACGATTGCAATTTGAACGACCAATCGGTTGCGTTGCTCACCGGTCCGAATATGGCGGGAAAGTCCACGTATTTGCGTCAAAACGCGTTGTTGGTGGTGCTGGCGCACATGGGGTCGTTTGTGCCGGCAACGCGTGCAAAAATCGGTATTTGTGACCAGTTATTTAGTCGCGTCGGCGCTTCGGATAACCTGGCCGCGGGGCAATCGACATTTATGGTTGAAATGGGCGAAACCGCGAACATTTTGCGCCGTGCAACCCCGCGTTCGTTTATAATTTTTGATGAAATTGGCCGTGGCACCGCAACATACGACGGCATGGCCATTGCCCAGGCGGTTCTTGAATACCTAAATACATTGGGCGCGCGAACATTGTTTGCGACACATTATCATGAATTGACGGCGCGCGTCGCGGCAAACGGTGGCGAATTGCAAAATGTTTCGTGTTTAACGATTGATGTTCGTGAGCATAATAATGAAATCATCTTTATGCACCGCATTGTTCCCGGCGTGGCAAGTCGTTCTTATGGTATTCATGTTGCAAAGATGGCCGGCATGCCGGAATCGGTGGTCGCGCGTGCGGAAAGTGTTTTGACGGGGCTGGAGCAGGGCGCGCCCCAACAATCGCATGTTGCACCAACAAAATCGAAATCGTCCGCGCCGATGGCACATTCGCCGGAAAAGCCACAGTTATCATTGTTTGAATAAAGGGGCAAATATGGACGGCTTTATAATCTTGGACAAACCATCAGGCGTGTTTTCAAAGACCGCCGCCGCCCGCGCCACAAAAATTTTCGGCACAAAAAAGAACGGTCATATTGGCACATTGGACCCGATGGCGTCGGGCGTATTGCCGGTGGCGATTGGAAACGCCACGAAAATGATTCCTTTTATCGAAGAATTCTGTGACCGAACCAAGGAATATCTGTTCACTGTGCAATTTGGTTTTGAAACGGATACATTGGATATAACCGGCGCCGAAACAAACCGCACCGATATTATTCCCGATGAATCCGCCGTTCGCGCCACATTGCATAAATTTATCGGTCACATAAAACAAATTCCACCCGTATACAGTGCGGTTCACATTTCGGGTGTGCGTGCATACGAATTGGCGCGTGCGGGTAAAAAACCCGAAATTCCCGCGCGCGATGTTGATATATATGAATTAGAATTGGTGTCCGTCGACGGTGCGGATTGGAATTTTCGCATGTGTTGTGCACCCGGCACATATGTACGCAGTGTTGCGCGCGACATCGCCCGCGCGTGCGGAACGGTTGCGACCGTCACCATGATTCGCCGCACGCAATCGGGGGTGTTTAAATTAAAAAACGCGGTGACACTTGATTTCTTGGAAAATTTGTTTAATAATGGCGGGGACATGGGTAAACACCTGATGCCGGTGGATTCAGGACTGGGGGACATTCCGGTTTTGAATCTGAATGATAAAACTTGTCGTTTATATAAAAATGGCGGGTTTATCGATATGGTGGTCGCAAACGGAACATATCGTGTTTATTCTGGCGGAAAATTCGTTGGAATTGGCATGGTTGAATCGAACGTATTGCGCCCAAAACGAACAATTTAAGATAAAGGAAAAAACAATGTCCATAACAAAGACAAAAAAAACAGAAATCATAAACGCATTTAAAACCAGTGACAAGGATAACGGTGGTTCCGTGGAATCTCAGGTTGCGGTTTTAACCGAACGCATTCGCAACTTGACGGAACATATGAAGAATAACCACAAAGACGAACATTCGAAACGTGGTTTGTTGTTGATGGTGAATCGTCGCAAGAAATTACTTGCATATATCAAAAAACGCAATCCTGAAAAATACGAAGAACTTATTAAAAAATTGGGTCTGCGTAAATAATAAATCCCCTTCGCTGGCGAAGGGGTGCTGGGTAGCACCCGGCGGGGTAGTGGTTTTCGGGGCGGTTCATCCGCCCCATATTATATTTGCCCATACCCCGTCCGCGTCGCGTCCACCCCTTTCCCCGGGAAAGGGGATTTTTAATCTTCTGGGAAAATCCAAAGCCAACAATAATCTTCGTCCCCAGGGTGCGTGCCATCATGCGCAGGCTGACCCGCGGCGGCGGGTTCATAACCACCACATTCTTTTTTCTTTTGGCGGGTGCCAACGGCGGTAATGGTTGCAATATCGTTCGCATTATCTAATGTCCCATTTGTATACGTGACCGCGCCAGTCATCGCCGTTTCGGTGAATTCTTGGACACCGGTTTGTGCATTTGTGCCATTATATGTCACAACCGTTCCCGTTGTCCCGGTCGGCAGGGCGTTATTTGTAATTTTGGTGTTTAACACATCGTAAACATCTTTCAGCAGTTCCAATGAAACAAGTGCGGATTTAACCTTTGCTTCGGTAAGGCCTTGACTAGTTGCAAACGTGGCGGACGCCGTTGTTCCATCAATATAGTTCATAACTTTTTGCGCACCGGATTTTGCGGTTAACGCCAAATCTTTACCCGCGGTCGTATAAACATTTAACGGATTTCCCGCGGTATTCAATACAACGGCCTGATTTCCTTTTGGAGCCGCATTCCCGGTGGATTTTGCAGGCAACTTATTTTGTTTCAGGGAAAGAGAGTCATAAAGATCTACCAACTCTCTCTCCAACAAACCAATACTTGGGACCATGGTATCCGGCAATTCTCCCAAATTACCATTTAAACCGTCGTATGTAGCACTATCTAAAAAACCTATTGTGTTTCCATTAAGGGCTGTTCCGGCGGCATTTGTCGAAACCAATGCCGGCACCGCCGCGGTTGTGCCATAGTCATCAAACTCCACCAACCCGGTTGTGATTTTGTCCTGTTTCGTATCAACATACGCCTTACTTGCCACGGTTTTCTTGTCCAATTCCGTTGGCTCCGCAAATGATGGCGTGGCAAGTGTCACCGCAATCAATGATGATAGTATAAATATTTTTTTCATTGTGTCCTCTCCCTGTTTATTTGTTGCCATAAAAAACCGCGTTGGAAACCAAGCGGTCAGGGTGTTCGTAAACCACAAGCGATTATGATTCCGGTGGCCTTTAGATATTCACCACAGGCACCCCGACCAAATTTCGGGGTAAACCAAAATGACGGCACAAAATATCGGAAAATTCGTGGATTACGACATGATGTGCCGATCGCCTGGGGGCTTACGACAGCCCCGAACCAGATTCCCATCTGATTCAGGTCCATTATACCAAAAATCACTGAATCGGGTCAAGGGTAAAAAAATCGCCAACCGGCGATTTTAATAATCCCCTTCTTTCCAAAATCCCCTTCTTTCCAAGAAGGGGTGGCGCCGAACGGCGACGGGGTAATTCCCATACCCCCCGGCTGTTCAGCCGGACCCCTTTCCCAGGGAAAGGGGAACCCCACGCCCCGTTCCACGGGGCACCACTCTGTGGTGACGGACGAAGACGGATAACACTCTCTTACAATTTTATTTGCAAAACTATAAAAATATCGTATAATCCCACGCGGCGAAGAAAGAATTGTTCATTCTTGCATTTTGCACCCGGAATGCAAAAACGAATAATTTTTCTTCGCGGAATAAAAAATAAACTGATAAATATGGAGAAAAATTATGTCAGAAAAAAAGTTAAACAACCCGGTTGTGGTTGAAATACCGTATGGTGATGAAACATTAAAATTGGAAACGGGCCGCTTGGCCAAACAGGCAACTGGCGCGGTTTTGGCAACGATGGGCGAAACAATGGTCTTGGCCACCGTGTGCGCGGAAAAGACCGCCGTCGAAGGCCAAGATTTTTTCCCCCTTACCGTTGATTACCAGGAAAAATTTGCGTCCGCCGGTCGTATTCCGGGTTCGCGTGACCGCCGTGAAGGCAAGGCCAGCATGGGCGAAACATTGATTGCGCGTCTTATTGACCGCCCAATTCGTCCATTGTTCCCGGAAACTTTTAAGAACAAGGTTCAGGTCGTAGCCCAGGTTTTTTCATATGACCGTAAAAATCAACCTGATATTTTGGCGATGATTGCGTCCAGTGCGGCGTTGGCGTTGTCTGGAGTGCCGTTTGCGGGGCCGATCGGTGCGGCGCGTGTCGGATATAAAAATGGTAAATACATTTTGAATCCGTCCGCCAAAGAAGTCGAAGATTCTGAAATGGATTTGGTTGTTGCGGCGACCAAGGATGGCGTGTTGATGGTTGAATCTGAAATCGGCGAATTGGACGAGGCAACAACCCTTGGTGCCGTAAAATTCGGGTTTGACGCACAACAAACGGTTATCAAGGCAATCAATGATTTAACCGCCAAGGCCGGCAAAGAACGCTGGGCCATTCCGGAAAAAACACCGGAATATGTCGAAATGGAAAAACGGTTTGAACAATTCGCGCCGGAAATCGAAAAGGCGTTGGGGATTAAGGAAAAATTGGTTCGTCTTGAAACATTGGGCGATATCCATGCGGCGGCGAAAGCACTGATTCCGGAAATGTTCCCCGATACGGTGGTTGCGACATCGACATTGGAATCGTTCGCGGACGAAATTGTTGAAAACATCACCGCGCGCATTATGCGTTCGAATATCTTGGCGGGCCGGCCGCGTATAGATGGCCGCGACACAAAAACCGTTCGTCCGATTGAAATCGAATTGGGTGTGTTGCCACGTGCACATGGTTCCGCATTGTTCACGCGCGGCGAAACCCAGGCGTTGGTGTCATTGACACTTGGCGGTGGCAAGGACGCATTACCACTTGAAACATTGGACGGTGATGCGGAACGCGAATTTATACTGAACTATAACTTTCCGGGATTTTCGGTTGGCGAAGCCAAGGGGTTGCGTGCGCCGGGTCGTCGTGAAATTGGTCATGGAAACCTTGCGTGGCGCGCGGTTCATCCAATGGTGCCATCGCGCAAAGAATTCGATTATGTAATTCGTATTTGTTCCGATATTTTGGAATCGAACGGTTCGTCATCTATGGCGACGACATGTGGTGCGACACTTGCCATGATGGACGGCGGTGTTCCAATGAAACGCCCGGTTGCCGGTATTGCGATGGGCCTTATTAAAGAAGGCGACGATTACGCAATTTTGACCGATATTTTGGGTGACGAAGACCACCTTGGGGATATGGATTTCAAGGTGACCGGAACCGACCGTGGTGTCACCGCGTTGCAAATGGATATTAAAATCACATCCATTACATTTGAAATTATGGAACGCGCCCTGGCCCAGGCAAAGGACGGCCGTATGCACATACTTGGCAAAATCACATCGGCAATTGAAAAACCGCGCGACCATGTGTCACAATATGCACCGCAACTTTACACGATAAAGATAAATCCGGACAAGATTCGCGATGTTATCGGCAAGGGCGGCGTTGTGATTCAGGCGATTACGCGCGATACAAACACAACGATTGATTTGGAAGATGACGGCACGGTCAAGATTCTTGCGGTGACAAAAGAAGATGCGAATGCCGCAATTGCCAAGATAAAAGAAATCGTTGCCGAACCGGAAGAGGGCGTTATTTACCACGGCACGGTCACCGGTGTCAAAGATTTTGGTATCTTTGTCCGTATCCTAAGCGGATTTGAAGCGATGGTTCATATTTCTGAAATCACCGGCAAGCATCTGAAAAAAATCGAAGATGCGAACCTTAAAGAAGGTGACGAAGTTTATGTGAAATATACCGGTATCGATAAACGCGGTAAAACACGGTTTTCAATGGTTGGAATCGACCAAAAAACCGGGAAAGAGGTTGAAGAACCCAAAGAAGAACCAAAAGAAGAAAAATAAAAATTCCGGTCACACGACCGGAATTTTATCCCAATTAAGTAAGGAAATAAAATGAATGTAATTCCAGGCGATAGACTTAAGTGGACGGATACCATGTGGGCGTATTATTTGGGGTGTTCAATTAATGAAATACCATTATATCGACAAATTTTATCTAAAAATTTTGTTGTGCGGGTTCGTCAGTGTCCGGCAAACAGACGGTATATTTTTGAATTGTTTCAAAATGTTGTGGGCCCAAAAGGACGGGGACGGATGCGTTATGTGTGCTCTGATTGGTGTTATCAGTACAGTGACCCGGCAAAAGAAGTTCAAGTTGCAAATGAATTTATTTCTAATATGGTATTCCGCGACGAAGTTGTTGCCCGGTTAAAAATACCCAAAAAATCGTTTCAAATGATGTTGATACGTGAAAAATAAAAAGGAAATAAAATGGATATGGAATCTTTGATGGCCCAGGCGGGTGAATTACAGGCCAAAGTTGCCGCGGCCCAAGAAAAATTGGGTGGCATGCATGTCAAGGGACTTGCCGCCGGTGGTGCGTGCATTGTTGATATGTCGGGAAAATACGATATAAATTCCGTGACAATAAATCCGGCCTTGCTGGCCCAGGGTGCACCGGCGGTGGAAAACGCCGTTTTGTCGGCGATGCGCGATGCCAAGGCAAAAGCGGACACATTGATTGACGATGTTATGTCGGACGCCACGGCGGGCATGCCAATACCACAATAAGTTCCCCTCTGGCTAGAGGGGTGCCCGCAGGGTGGGGTGTCGCAGAAAAATCTGGACAATCATAAAAATATAAAATATGATTGCAAAAGTTCGGATGTTTAGCTCAGTTGGCTAGAGCATCTGCTTTACACGCAGAGGGTCAGGGGTTCGAGTCCCTTAACATCCACCACAACAATTTGTTAACCTGCGCCATAAAAGCGCAGGTTTAAAAATTGTTAGTGCCGCGGCGGAGTGCGGGCGCGTCCGATCGCGATAAGGCGGTAGCGAAGACGGATGCGCCCGTTTTTTGTTGTCATACCGGCATAGGCCGGTATCCCGTGGTTTCAACTGTAATGCGGGAATACCGCGTTTCCGCGGTATGACGA
>OMPY01000022.1 GCA_900313105.1 uncultured Pseudomonadota bacterium | reverse complement strand
CGATAACCTGATAAACCCGCGTGTTGTTGATGATTCAAATAAAGATGGTGCGAATGCGGGCGCGGAAGAAACGGGTTATAAAAATTCCGAACGGGGCGCATTGGAAAATCAACTGTTGCAAATTGAAAATGTCGCCAACGCGGTCGAACAGCGCGAGAAAGAACGCCAGGGGAACAATTAAAAAACGGAATCATTTGATTCCGTTTTTCTATTGTATGCAATCCACTTATTTATATTTTGACTTTTTTCATGTTTCCATGTAAAGTTTTCCATGAATCCAAGGGATTGGGTTCGGGGCTGTGGTAAGCCCGTGAATTCGGTGCGAAAGCATCGTCAAATGGTTATCACGGTGTTTTTCGCACCGTTGATTTCCCCGAGTATGTCGGGGAGTCGTGGTTATAAAACAGGGGGCAACCCCGAAATCCGCGAAATCAATAATTCACTGATTACCAACTCCCCGGCCGTCAATCTTTTGGCGGTCGATTTTTATTTAACCAAAAGGACAAATAAATGAAAAAGTTATTGTGTGTTTTGAGCGTTTGCGTGTTGTTGGGCGCATGCGACCAAAATGAAAACAAAACGCAACAATCACCACTAGTAAAAAGTGTAATAACTTTTCGGGCTTTTCATCAGGATGTTTGCAAATGTGTTCTTGGGAATATGCCGACATTTGTTAAGACACTTAATTCAGACGGGTATAATAATATCAATGCTTTTTGTTTTTGGGGTGCGTATTTTTGTTCAAACCAAAAATCAGACGAAACCATTATAGCCGCAGCTAAAGTCATTGACGGTTTAGGCAGTTTCCAATGCGCCGATCCGAACTTTAATGAAAGGTTTGTTGCGGCCAGTGAAAAGGCAGGGGTCGATGCTTTGTGTCCCGCCATATGGCAACAAGATAATGTTTTGTATTTAAGCAAATTGGCGCATTTAACAAATTCTTGTCAATCAACATTTGGTAAAAGCGAAGTCGAATGTTTGTGTGTGGTTGATAATTATATGTCGCATTTGTCTGAAGCCGAATTCAAAGCATTAAAAAGTTATGGGCAATTCTTTCCGGGTTATGGTTGGATGGCGAATACCAAAGAAAAACAACAAATGACCGTCAGCATAATGACAAAAATGCGAAATGCGGTTGCGGCATGTTCAGAATAAAAAAACAAAGGAGCAAAAAATGAAAAAAGCACTTATTATATCCATGGGATTTATTTTGTCGGCTTGCGCAACAACGCAAACCAAAATACAAAACGCAGAAAAGTTCGCAAACGATTTAGAGCTATCCACTGATCCAATCGACATAATAAAGGCATATAATGCTGTTAATGGCCAATGTGATAAATATGCAATGAACAAAAGTGGAATTTCTATTTTTGATAAGCAAACACAAGAATGTTATAACGAATTAAGTGTTTCGATTCCTGGAACAGAATTCGGGTGTATGGAAAAGGAATTTAACGGTTCAGAATTTTACGATTCTGATGATTGCATAATATATCGCAGAAATCATGCAAATAACGCTGTGATTTTTGATTATAAACGCTTTTTACCAAAAAATTCCCCAATAACAACAGATGAGAAATTTAAAACATGGGTTAATTATTTTAATTCCAGTAATGGATGCAAAAAAAACGAAAATACAACGACAACCGAATATGCAGATTGCATGGAAAAAGTTCAAGAAAACACTAGAAACATGGCAAAACAACTTGTTGATTGCAAAACAGCTTATGAAAAAGAATATACCAAATTATTAAAAGAACAAGGCGAATGGTATGAATATCAACTTGATTTTGACCCAAGACAGGTGGCTAACTTAGCCGCGGCAGTTGGTGATTATTTTTCAGCCAGTATATATGCGAGCAAAAGAAAAATGACCTATTCAGAAATTGTAAGTAGTGTAAAACAGGATATATCCGATTTTGGTATAGAGAATTTTTGTTCGACAAAAAATTGGAAACAACAAATGCGAGAATTGGGGTATAAATTATAAAGCAGATATGAATTATACATGTTCAATCCCCCCATGTGCATCAAATTAAAATCAGATGACCGTATAAAAAAGAATGCTTTTTTAATGGTGTCATGGGGGATGAATTTGTTTGTCCCAAATGTCCCAAAACGATATTTTTCATATTTTATAAAAAACAAAAAATCTGCGGGGAACCGCAGAAATCCTGGTGCCAGTTGTCGGACTTGAACCAACGACCCTCTGATTACAAATCAGATGCTCTACCAACTGAGCTAAACTGGCAATGCGCATGTAATTATACATATCGCACCAGGTAAAGCAAGAAAAAATTTCAAGATGCGACAATTTATTTGACGTCTGCGACGCACCACACCCCCCGGCGGTTCCGCCGGACCCCTCTCTAGAGGGGAACTTTGCGTTCTGGAACAATCAACCTGGTTTGTTTTAAGTGTGCGTTAACAGAAAAAATTTCAAAAAAATCTTGCAAATGGCGGGGGGCGGGTTAGTATTACAACTATGATGAAACTACCTGAACTTTTGGCGCCGGCGGGGACGCTGGACGCGTTTCGGACCGCGATTTTGTATGGTGCGGATGCGATTTATGCCGGCCTGCCCGGGTTTTCAATGCGGGCACGGGCGAAAATTTCAACCGAAGAGGTTAAAACAGGTATAGAATTGGCACACGCCGCGGGTAAAAAAGTTTACTTGGCATTTAATTTATTCGCGCATGATAATGAATTTGCAAATATGCCGCGCGTGTCGGAAATAATTCGATACTTATCGCCGGATGCGTTAATTGTGTCCGACCCGGGTGTTTTGATGTGGGTGCGTAAAAATCACCCCGATATTCCGATCCATATTTCGACCCAGGCGAATATTTGCTCCGCCGCGTCGGTAAAGTTCTGGCAGGCGGCGGGCGCGTCGCTGTGCGTGCTTGCACGCGAAGTTTCACACCGGGAATTTGTTTCTATTCGGCGGGCCTGCCCGGATATAAAGTTGGAAATTTTTGTGCATGGCGCAATGTGCATGGCGTATTCGGGGCGGTGTTTGCTGTCGAACTTTATCACGGGGCGGCCGGCGAATCGTGGGGCGTGCGCGCAACTGTGTCGGTGGAAATACGATGTGATTTTGCGCGAATGCGAAAGTGGTATTGAAATGCCGATAGAAGAAGACGCGCGCGGCGCATATATTATGAACAGCAAAGATTTGTGTTTGATGCCACGGTTGGCCGATGTGTTGGAATCCGCGCCGGATTCACTTAAAATCGAAGGGCGCAACCGCAGCGAATACTATGTGGGCAGTGTTGTTCACGCGTATCGTGCGGCGATGGATGCGTGGGCGCGCGACCCGGAAAACTTTAATCCATCCGCATATATGGAAATGCTAAATGTATTGGAATCGCGCGGATATACGACGGCGTTCTTTGATGGCCCGGTGCCAAGCGATGCGCACAACTATGATTCCGCACGGTCGGTGTCCGAATATCATGCGGCGGGCGTTGTGATTGCAAAAAACGATTCGGAAATCACACTTGAACTGCGAAATGAAATAAAGGCCGGCGATGAAATCACATTTGTTGTTCCGCACGATGTGTGCGGTGTGCGTGTCAAACTTAGACAAATCATTAACGCGCGTGATAATTCCATTTTACCAAAGATGTCCGCGGGCCAGCATGGTGCGATAAAAATTCCACGCAATTGGGTTGCGGATGATTTCGACAAATTGGTGCCACTTGTCTTGGCATATAAGCATAAATAAAACTATTTACCCGCTTGCCGCAAAAAGTATTGACGATAAAGGTCGGCAAAATTTGATTGCTGATGCGGGTTACTGCAAAACCATGAAACAAAATCTTGTTTGTTTAACATATCGGAATGTTTGAACGGTACCGGTGCGCTATTCAACACACACAAAACATTTGGCGATGCATCCGCAATAGCTTTTTCAAAATTATTTATAGCATTTATAATCGCATCAGTCATATCAACATTCAAAGATTCTGAATCAATTTCATCCATGCCTTCGAATGTCATATTCTTTTTTGCCGTGGCCGAATAATGTGAATCGTTAAATTTCCTTAAATATGCTATTACAGGGTTATTATTTTCGTGTGCATTTATGATTTGATACATTTTATTACTTGCACTTTGCGCAGATTGCCCCCGTGTTTGACCCTTGGCTAAAAACGCGTTTACGAAGGCATCATATACACTTTGATACGCATGGACCAACAAATCTTTTGTTCCGTTTGAAATGTCGTCAGTGTTTTTCATTTTTGCACCTTTACCATATAATAGTGTTTTTTGCCACAGATTTCAAGGGCTATCACAAAATCTTTGACTTTATTTTTAACTTGCGCAATCATATGCGGGTCATATTCCGAATAAGGCACTGTTGCCAATAATGGGTGGTGCGGGGGTATGATACCAATCTTGCCAATAATGGGGGTTGGTGAAAAAAACTTTTAACGAAAGGAAAATCAAAATGAAAAAAATACTTGGTATTGCGGCGGCAACGGCGGCCATGGCCACATCGGCAATGGCGGCAAATATGGAAAATCCATTGTTCTTGCCGGGCGCATTGGACGTTTATTCGAAAACAACATTGGGATTGATGTACAAAATCACCGATTCCACGGAAAATCAGATTTTGCGTGGACATAGCGGCAGTACGGAATTCCCAATCTGGCGCCCGATGCAGGAATTCGGTGTTGGTATAACAGACCGTTGGGCGGCGCATTTAATCGCGGGGTATACGTATGACCCGGATATAAATCGCAAGGGTTTCCACCTTGGGCGATTGGGAACGACATATCGTATATTTGGTAATGAAACAAATTTCGTGTGGGATATGTATGGCGATTTCCACCTTGGCGGTGTTGAAAGGATGAAGGGAAAGGTTGATTTGTCCACTGTTGTCGACCCGGCGCATCCGAAACCCGTTTTTAATTACGATAATTATTCAAACGGCCGTTGGGGCGCGCATTTGGGAACGAAATTTGGTTATCGTTGGACAAACCTTAGCACAAGTGCATTTGTAGAGGTTTTGCGGACATGGGGTAACCATAATAATGAAATCGATGTATCGGCGCTGAGGGTTATATTGCCGGGTTTACCGAAAGAATTGTCTGTAAACATTAAATCCACATGGGAAATCAACGCCGGTGCAAATGTGTTCTATCAAATATCCGATGAACTTTCTGGTGGTATCGGATTTAATTATAAACATCATGCAACAAACGGTTTAGATGGAATTTATACAGATTTACCAGATGCGGTTCGGCCCGGTGCTCAAGCGTTTGTTGAACATTTCAAGGACATGAACGATCGTTTCGATGAATATGCGCTTAGTTTCACGATTGCGTATCAGTTCACGCCGGGGACACAACTTGCATGGTATATCGAAGACACGTATGATACCGGTGCGCGCTTGTCGGCAAACACGACAAATGTAAAGGTCGAAAGTGGTTTTCGGTTTAACTTTATGTTCTAAAGAAAAAACAGAAAACATGTGCAAACAAAAAACGGATCCGATTGGATCCGTTTTTGTAATTAAAGTGCTTTTTTTAATGTCGGTTTTGTGATATAATACCCCCAAGAGAGGAAAAGAAAAAGTATGAGGAAGTTCGGGTTTTCCGCCACTTTGTTGGGTTTTTGCTTTGGTGCATCGCGCGTCGCATCTGCGGCATATCCCGCGTATCCATCACCCCAGGTTCCACTTTACCAACAACAATATCAACAACAGATGCAGGCCCAGGCCGCATATCCGGTGCAACCCGGAACGGTTCAGTTGCCAACGGCGAACGGCACGGTTTTGGTTGCAAATTCCGGTGTTGCGGTGCCGGCGACAAGGGTCACAGGTGCCCTGCCAAAGGTTGGGTCGGCGGCAACGGCGGCGGGACGGAAATACTATTTACCGTCTGATTATGACCGTCTTGCGGACAGTGGTTTGTATGTTGGATTTTCGGTTGCGTATGCCGCAAGTGTTATGGGGTCGATAAAAGCGGATTATTTGGGCGAAAAAGATGCCTATGTCGTGCCGGGGGCGTTCGCGGCCGCGGATTTTCAGACGGATACGGTTATACCACTTCAGGTTTCGGTTGGTTCGGCATTAAACAATGATATTCGCGTGGACTTTTCATACACGCGTTATTCGGGCTTAAGTTATCCGGATCATGTTTACACCGCCGAATACACGGGTGCCGCGACGGTTCAAACCGCGGTCGAAGGTGGTGCGATAACCGCAAATACAACGATGTTGAATATATATTACAACCTTGATTCTTATACTGGATACTTGGCGGGCGGGTCGCTGCGTCCGTATATCGGTGTTGGTGTTGGGCTGTCGTTGAACACAATTGCCGATTATGTCGTGTATGACGATACATACTATACAATTATCGAAGATCTGAATACCACGGTTGGCGTTGCTGGCCGTCTTACGGGTGTTTCCGATATATACGCGTATCACAATGGTGGAACCAACGAACAGTTGGCGTTTATGGTCGAAGGTGGTATAACGACGGACCTTGGTGGGGGAATAAAGATGGATTTGTTTGCGCGGTATGCGAACCTTGGGAACGTAAAAACATCGGGCAGTATTATTTTATCGCAAATCGAATGGTTGTCGGATGGACTTGGGAACGAAGTTCAGGCGGATTACGACAGCGTGTTCCACTATACAAATTGGTACGAAAGCGGACGGCTTAGTTTGATTGATGTTGGCGCGCGGTTGCGGTTGCAATTCTAATCGGGGGGTGCATGAAAAGAAATAACGCGATTTTATGTTCAATTGTGTCCATATTGGTGGGCACATCGGCGCATTATGCATTTGGCGGAATACGCGTTGGGAACCTTTCACGGAACTATGCAAATTCGTATAAGAACACCGCCGCATTGGAACAACAATACTATGATTCAATTGCCGCCGAAGCGGATACACCGGTCGATATAGATTTGCCGGTGCGCGTGGCGGATAAACAAATCGCGGATAAAATAAAAAGTGGCGATAAAACCGTTGGTGCAGATTATAATACATTGAACAACTGTGCCGCGATTTACCCCGACGGTGAATTTATTTGGGATGTGCCAACACTGGGGCGCGGTGCGGGTGGTAAACCGACATGTGTCGCGGTGGTTGAAATGCGTGTTAGGGGTGCGAATGGCGCATTGGAATACACGACCGTGGCGCGCGGGAAATTGGCGGCGGGCGATGCGGTAAATTGTAATATATCGGACTTTCCGTCTTCGTCATATTTGCCGGACGCGATGCGCGTGACCTTCCCGGCGGACAATGCCCCAACGCATGATGATGTTATTCGCGTTTTGAACGAAGAACAAAAGAACAAGGCGGGCCTTAAAATCGCGGCGGCAACGGTTGCGGCGGGTGTTGCGGGCAATATGGTTGGTGCCCAGGAACCAGGTAAAGACGGACTGTTTGGGACGAATTCTGAAAAAATGAAAACGACGCTTGGGGGCGCGCTGATTGGGGCGGCATTGATGACCGCAGGCACTTTTTCCGGCAAGGTTGCCGGCGACACGATTTTACATGCGGGCGTAAATGCGGCGGCGGGCGGTGTTATTGGAAATATGATGGCGACGGGTGAATCCGTTCTGCGCGTTACAAAGTGCAACGATGGCGGTGTGGAAACGACATGCCTTTGGGGAAATATCGTCAAAACATCCAAGGCCGAAGGTGTTGGTGATGAAA
Source organism: uncultured Pseudomonadota bacterium (assembly GCA_900313105.1). GTDB lineage: Bacteria > Pseudomonadota > Alphaproteobacteria > Rs-D84 > Rs-D84 > Enterousia. Next base: position 5,078 of record OMPY01000022.1, on the reverse strand, counting down.
CATATTATTGTCCAAAGGACGGCAACGTAATTGTTTGTGACCGGTCCAAAACGCAATATCCCTGTGTGATAGATAACAGTTTGATTTTGAAATATATAAAACCCGATGATGAGAAAACACCAATCAGACCCGAAGAACTTAAACAGGCAATCGGTTTCGAACAAGTCCTTAGGGGCAAGGCCACACCATATAGGTACAATGCGGAAGAAAAAAATGTGGATAGCAATGTCACAAGCAGTGATACCTATTGCTATAACGCATATGTTGAAAAACGTGCCGGTGCGCCGATACCGGCGGTGATTGTTGGGTTTGAAGACACACGTGCGTTTGGAACAAAACTTGCCGATTGGACACAATGGAAGGCCGCACATAAAACGGGCGTAAGAATGTGTCAGCGCGACGGACATGGCAATCCGACGGGCGATTGCAATTTGAAAGATACCGAAGGAAATGCATACTCAATCGAAGATTTTAACCCACTAACCATGGATACGGATGACGGTGGTGTGGTTGACTTTTCAAACAAGGCGCGTTTGGGTTCAACCCTCAAAGGTGCGGGCGTTGGTGGTGCACTTGGTGGATTTTCCGGATACCAAGGCGCCCAGGCGGATATCGAGGCCCGCTTTGTCGAAGCCACACGCGAATACAACGATTCACTTGAAAAAATTTATTGCGGAACGGGCAAAAAGTTCCTGACGTTCTATAACGATGTTGTGTCATTGCCCGCGGTAAAAGAGTAAAAGTCATACCGCCGAAAGGCGGTATCTTGTTGCACTGTTGAAACCACAAGATCCCGCCTGTCATCACCCACAAAATTTTTCAAATTTTGCGGGGCCCGATACAGCGGGATGACGGATTTGTTCTAACAACCACGTACCAAGTCCATCACCCGACCCGGCACATCCGCGATTGCGATACGAACCTGATCCATTGTGTCGCGGAAACGCATTGTCACCATGCCGTCTTCCAATGTTTGATGGTCAACGGTGATACAGACCGGCGTGCCAATTTCGTCGTGCCGGCGATAGTTTTTACCGATATTGCCGGAATTTTCAAGTTCAATACGACCAATACCAAGTTTCCGCAAATCATTTTCGATATTTTCCGCCAACCCCACCAATTCCGGGACGTTGCGCGCAAGTGGAATCACCGCCGCCTTGACCGGGGCAAGCGCGGGTTTAAGTTTCAACACCGTGCGCGATTTGCCGTCGGGCAACGCTTCTTCGGTATATGCCTCTATCATCAGTGCCATCATCGCGCGGTTCACACCCATCGCGGTTTCAATGACATATGGAATAAAACTTTCGCCCGTTTGTGGGTCAGAATAGCACAGTTTTATCGTGCTGTCGTTATTTTCCATAACTTTTGCTGCAATCTTGAATTCAGCCTGCGATTTCGTATGTGACCCCAGGTCAAAATCTTGGCGATTATGGACACCTTCAACCTCATCAAATCCATCGGGGAATTCGTATTCAATGTCGCCCGCGGCCTTGGCATAGTGCGCCAATTTTTCGTGCGGGGTGAAACGCAATTTGTTCGCCGGTATCCCAAGCACATTTGTCCACCATGCAATCCGCGTTTCGCGCCACGCATTAAAATACTTTTCATCTTCGCCCGGGCGGACAAAGTATTGCATTTCCGCCTGTTCAAATTCGCGCATACGGAACACAAAGCCCCGCGGGGAAATTTCGTTACGAAACGCCTTGCCAATTTGGGCGATTCCAAAGGGTAATTTATGCGGTGTGGAATCAAGCACGTTTTTGAAATTTATATATGTTGTTGTCGCCGTTTCCGGGCGCAGATACGCGTTCACTTCGCCATCGGCAACCGCACCAATGGAAAGCCCCATCATTAGTTGATATTCGCGCGGCGGCATTAAATCGGTCGAACCGCAATTGTCGCATTTTGTTTGGTCGCGCATTTTGTCTTGGCGCATGCGGGCGCCGCATTTCTTGCATTCAACCAACGGGTCGGAAAAACCGCCTTCGTGTCCGGAATATTTCCACATAAGCCGGTTGCCAATCAGTGATGCGTCCAAACCTTCGATATCGTTGCGGGAATATATCATCGCGTTCCACCATGCGGCGCGTATATTCTTCATAAGTTCCACGCCGTACGGGCCGTAATCGTATGTCCCGCCAAGTCCGCCATAAATTTCAGACCCGGTAAATATAAACCCGCGACGCTTGCACAGTGCAACAATATCATTCACATTTTTTGCCGGCATAATTCAAACCCCTTTTGTTAAATCCGTGCATTAAGTATTATCCTTTATTACGCATTTTGCAACAGTTTTTGGTATAAAAATGGGGGCGACGCCCCCAAAAAATATAAAATCAACCATTTATTGTGCGGGTTCAATTGCCATAGCGGGGCAAACCGATGCACACGTGCCACAACCCACACATTTTGCCGGGTCAATTACGCATTTGCCGTCGGTATCAACACTGATTGCACCCATTGGACATACACCCATACAGGTATGACAACCAACACATTTATTTTTGTCTATTTTATAAGCCATTTTTTACTCCTATGCTTTTTGTTAAGTTTTTTAATCCCGATTTAGCAACCCCAACACATATTGGAACATTGCGATAAACGATATATACAGGTGCAACGCCCCAAGCACCGCAAGTTGATCTTTTTGGGTATCATCGCCCAGGACATTGTACGCGTTTTTAAGGTTTTGCATATCATACGCGGTAAACAGTGCGAACACCAAAACGCCGACCGCGCAAACGATTGTTGAAAATGTGCCACCGATTGACCAAATCATTGAAACAATGCCGACCAATATCAAACCAATCATTCCCATCATAAGAAAAATTCCCAAAAACGACAGGTTCTTTACCGTTTTATAACCGAACATTGCCATACATGCGAACATTACCGCGGCGATTATAAACGCCCACAGGATTGACACCGGATTCACCGACAGCCCGCCCCAAACAATCGGCGTAAGTGCGAAACCAATCATCACCGCATATACAAACAGCAAAACCGCCGCAACCGCCGGCCGCATAGAAAACGCACGCGCCTGGGCCCAGATGGACAGGGCAAGGCCACCAAACACCATAATGTAAAAGAACGGTGTCATTCCGCCGGTGGAAACCAAGAGCCTTATGCCGCCAAGGTAAATTGTGATAAATGTTGTGATTGCGGTCACGCCGACGGCGCCGAACATTAGTGTAAAAATCTTTTTAAGGTAAATATCAATACCGCCGGTTTTTGGTGTGACCACGGCAACCTTGCGCGATTGTGTTTTTTTTGTGGGCATAATTTTTCTCCTTGTTATTCGAAAAAAATATAATACAATACGGGGAAAGTTTCAAGAATAAAAAAACAAAAAGAGGTTAAAATATGACGAGCAAGAAGTCTTCTGATAGGGATCCAATAGTTATTGAGCGGGACCCTCGAAAACAACACCCCGATTTATTCAAACCGCAGCCACATGATGAAACGGTGCAAAAAAAACTTAGTCATTATGAAAAAGGATGTACGTTGTTGCGAAAAAGAATAAAAGCCGGCGAATCTGCGGAAAACCTGGCCAAAAGCAGGGAAATTCTTGGTCAAGAGGCGTGGAGTTTGATGCATTTATACGATAAAAGATTGAGTACAGAACAAATGAAAGAACTTGGGATTGTTCCGACCATGGGCAAAGTCATAGGCCGTGGACAAACAGGGAAAGATATAACGCGATAAATACAAAACAAAAAGGATAAAAAATGGCAAAACGTTATGATTGGGGAACAAGATATGCGGGTATTTATATTCCAGATAGTATAAACCCACTGATTCAAAAAGATAGCACATATCGTATTTTATCTGGTAAATACGAAGAAAAGAAGGCAAAATACGATAACGCAACGCCAGAATACCAAGCGACGGAAGAATACGCGCGCCTTGGGGCGATTGTGGCACGTCTTCGCGGAACATTGAAACAGATGGAAGCGGATATGGCCCGATAGATGGCGATTACCCTTGACCCAATTTCACCAGTTGCTTTTTCGGTTGCTGGGTTCCCGGTGCGATGGTATGCGATTGCGTATATCATCGCATTTATATCGGGATATCTTATACTGCAACGAATTGGGCGGTCGAAAAATGCCGAATTGCAACTTTCAAAAAAAGAACTTGATGATTTATTGACCGCCGTGATATTGGGCGTAATTATCGGCGGACGACTTGGTTATGTCTTGTTCTATAACCTGCCCTATTTCTTGGCGCATCCACTCGATATCTTGGCCGTGTGGCATGGCGGGATGAGTTTTCATGGCGGGCTTCTTGGCGTCATAATTGCGGCGATTATATTCGCAAAAAAATGGCGGCGCGCGTTACAGGTTTTGGATTTAATATCCGTTGTTGCGCCGATTGGTTTTTTCTTTGGTCGAATTGCAAATTTCATAAATATTGAAATTATGGGACGGCCGACGGATTCCGCATTGGGTGTCTATTTCAATGGGGTTTCCGATGTTCCCCGTTACCCAAGTCCTTTGTTCGAAGCCGCAACCGAAGGCGTGCTTTTGTTCGGCATTATGTGTTGCCTGTATCGGTTCACGAATTTACGCAAATATCCCGGCGCACTTTGCGGGGCGATGGCGATGTTATATGCGGTGTTTCGGATTATTTGCGAATTGTTCCGTGCGCCCGATGCCCAGATTGGTTTTCTAACCACTTGGGGCCTGACCATGGGGCAATTATTGTCCGGTATTTTGTTCGTTGCCGGCGCGGCATTTTTTGCCACCGCGTTGCACCACAAAAATTAAAATTGATTTTTGCGCCATAAATCGTCCGATTTTTGCCCATGTTTTTTTGGGGTTTTGAATTTTACGCAAACCCGCGGAATCCGTGGGTTTTTGGTGGGAAAAAGTGTATAAAAAAAACTAAGGTTTTTAGTCAACACTTTTTTTCAAAAAATCAAAATTTTTATTTCCTGTAAAATCAATGACTTACGATTTTCCGAATTTTGGCCGGACAGGGTGTCAAAAAACCTTGGTTTTTGTTACACTTTTATCAGTAATGAAACAAGCAGGAAAAGGAGAGTAAATCATGCGAATTGTTGGGAAATTATTTGC
>OMPY01000026.1 GCA_900313105.1 uncultured Pseudomonadota bacterium | reverse complement strand
GAAATAAAAATTTTGGATTTTTGAAAAAAAGTGTTGACTAAAAACCTTGGTTTTTTTTCAACACTTTTTACCACCAAAAACCCACGAATTCCGCGGGGTGTAACGGATGTTGTGGGACTGTTAGGGGGCAAGTTCCAAACTGATTTAATAAAACACGTTTTGTCAGATTTGATAAATTTAGGTCGAGTAAAAAAATATGGTGCAAATGCCCTGTACATTTAAACCTTTTGCCCCAACACTAACACTTGAATTATTTTTTTGTTGGTGGTATTATGAAATTCCAAAAGGAAAAAGAAATGAAAAGATCTGACATTATACGCACTATTCGGGTTCAATTTAGGCGCATGCGCACCGTTGATGCGGCGGCGGTGTTGGATACGGTGGTGGATGCGATGATTGATGCGGTGGCGCATGGTGACCGTATTGAAATCCGTGGTTTTGGCACGATTCGGCCGCGTCCACGTGCTAATCCCGTGACCGGGCAACCGATGCATTTGCCCGCAAATACGACAATTTTATTTCGCCCAAGTCGCGAACTAACCAAAAAAATGAATGGATAATTATTATGTTGTTCGGTAAAAGTTCCGGAATAAAAAATAAAAACCGTGAAAAATACGACCGCGTTCGCAAACTTATGTGGATAAAGTGCGAATCTTGCGGGAAATTGGTTTATTACAAGGATTACAAAAATAATCATTATATTTGCCCCCGTTGCGGTCGCGCATTTATTATGAACCCGAAACAGCGGTTTGATTTACTGTTTGATGATCGCACGTGGGAAAAAATCCCATTGCCAACCATGCCTGATGACCCATTGGGCTTTGTGGACCGTATGCCGTATTCCGAACGATTGGCCGAGGCACGAAATGACACCGGATATAACGATGCGGTCACAACGGCGGACGGAAAAATTGGCGGAATTCCAACAACAATTTGTATCCTTAACGGCGAATTTATGATGGGTTCAATGGGGCGCGTTGCGGGCGAATGCATTGTCGCATCGGCCCAGCATGCAATTGATACACATCAACCGTTTATTATGGTCGCGTGCAGTGGTGGCGCCCGGATGCAGGAAAACATTTTGTCACTGATGCAAATGGCGCGCACGACCGTTGCGGTGAACAAATTGCACGCCGCACGGATTCCATACATTGTGCTGTTGACCGACCCAACATACGGCGGTGTGACGGCGTCATTTGCAATGTTGGGCGATATAAATATCGCGGAATCCGGCGCGCGAATCGGCTTTGCCGGGCGGCGAGTTATTGAACAAAATATCCGTGAAAAATTGCCTGTGAATTTTCAAACGGCGGATTACCTTTATGAACACGGTATGGTTGATATGGTTGTCCCGCGTGCGGAATTAAAGGCGCGACTTGAAAAAATCTTGCGTGTGTTGATGAATGTGCCGGGCGTGCCGCATGAAATTTCGGTGCAAACCCCACCCGCCACAAACGAAACATCTAAAAAGGCACGCGGCATGGGTGAAACACCCGCGTATGACAAGGTTTTACTTGCGCGGAATGAAAATCGCCCGCATTTCTTGGACTATATAAACGGAATTGTTGACGATTGGACATACCTTGCGGGTGATAGATTGTTTGGTGAAGATGCGGCAATGTGTGGCGGGATTGGTCTGTGGAACGGCACGCCCGCGGTAATTTTAGGTCAGGAAAAAGGCCGCACCATTGAAACGCGTCAATTGCATCGTTTTGGTATGCCAAATCCAGAGGGTTATCGCAAGGCGCAAAGATTGATGCGACTTGCCGAACGATTTAATTTACCGGTAATATCGCTTTTTGATACGGCGGGGGCTTTTGCGGGATCGGCCGCCGAAGAACGGGGCCAGTCCGAGGCCGTCGCCACATCAATCCAAACGGGGCTTTCAATAAAGACACCATACATCGCCGTGAACGTGGGCGAAGGTGGTTCCGGTGGCGCAATCGCAATTGGCACCGGCGACCGTGTTTTAATGCTTGAAAACGCGATTTATTCGGTGATTGCGCCAGAATCTTGCGCAAGTATTTTATGGAAAGATAATAAGTTCCGTGCGACCGCGGCGGCGGCAATGAAACTGACCGCGGCGGACATGATGGAAATGCGCGTGATTGATAAAATTATCCCCGAACCCGCGGGCGGGGCGCATACTGATTGGAAAACGACGATGCAGAATTTGTCAGATATGGTTAGCGAGCAGATAAAACTGTTGCAAAAGACCGCACCGGAAAAATTGCCGGAATTGCGTGCGGAAAAATTTCTTAAAATGACGCGCAAAATCGATGGGAAAAGTGGGAAATAGTTATATATATTTCCCTTGCTGCCATAAAGCAATTTTACTTTTGACAAAAGCGCTACCATAACGCCAATGTAGTTTAATTTTTTGGCTATGGTATTCATCGATTGCAAGCTTGGCAATTTGATCGACCGGAACCTGGTTTTTGAATTTTATTTTGTTGGCACAACACCGACATATATTGTGGTTATTAATTGATCTATCTTTTATTACTGGGGTTACAGGAACTATCTCATAAATACAACTTTTGCGAATATATCCCGCCAGGGCCTCATCACGACTTGTTTTACTGAATATTGGCCACCATAGCATAGTATTAAACGCACCCTCTGCAAAAAATATCATAGGGGTACCACTTTCTCTTATGATTTGGGGACACATAGATTTATAACTGGCCAAATCATATGATTGCATCGCGGTAAAACACGTACCTTCTTGTATAGAGTTGATATCTTTAATATCTTGTGTTTTTGTAAAAAGACTATCTTCCCCAACAATTTTATAAAATGCCATTTATGTTCCTTTTATCGCTGGCTACGGCAATTGTGGCACACAAAAATATATGATGTCAATAATTTTGTGCAAAAAAATTGCCGGAATTGCGCGCAGAAAAATTCCTTAAAATGACGTGCAAGATTGATGGGAAAAGTGGGAAAAAAGGGAAATAATAACGCCCGTCTTCTCTTCGTTCCGCCGCGGCACTGAAATTTTTTAAGCCCGCACTTTTTTGTGCGGGCTAACAAAATTTCGTGGCGGAGCGTATAGGATTGGACTCCCCTTCCGCTATCGCGGCGGGGATACCCCTCTCCACTCGCAACGATTTGATTACGCTATGCTTATCAAATCTGCTCCGTGTCGAACCTATACGGTTCTCGTGACCATCTTTCCGCCATTTTTAATACCCCTTGCGGGGCATAAAAAATGGCGGAGCGTATAGGACTCGAACCTATGGACCGCTATAACACGGTCACGGATTAGCAATCCGCTGCATTACCACTCTGCCAACGCTCCGCAGTGTGCGGATGTGATTATATCAGACCAAAAACCAAAAAATCAAGGTAAATTTGCCGTCAAAGAAAATATTTTTCCTGTACGCTTTCCGGTACGTGCCGCAGGGCGATTTCAACCTTGTGCCGAATATGTTTGATATAATCTAACGCCTCGTCAAGGTTTGTAATCGCAAATTCCACATTGCCTTTTGGTGCCTCTATCTTGGCAATCGTGACAACATCTTCGATTTCTTGCAGTGTTTCAAGTATGCTCATTTGTTCAGTGGTAAAAGCGCCAAAACCTTTTGTGTATTTCATTCTCGCCCCCTTTCTTGGCAGAAACTTTATCACAAACATAACAGAAAATCAATTTGTTGATGACACTTGATTTTTGTGTTTCCAATGTTCTATGATTCCGTTGCAATACAACAAAAGGATTCAATATGGAATTTCACGAAACCCCGATAAAAGGCGTTTATCTTATAAAACCAAAAATTTTTACTGATTCCCGGGGTTATTTCTTTGAAAGTTACAACAGGGCGGAATTCGTTAAAAATGGTATAAAAAATAATTTTGTTCAAGATAATCAGTCAAAATCTACCTATGGTGTTATCCGTGGTTTGCATTGCCAGTTGGGCCGCTATTCCCAGGCAAAGTTGGTGCGTGTATTACAAGGCCGGGTTTTGGATGTTGCGGTTGATATACGCCGTGGGTCGCCAACCTTTGGAAAATATGTCGCATACGAGTTATCCGATGAAAATCAATTTCAATTATTTATTCCGCGGCATTTTTTACATGGTTTTTCTGTGCTTAGCGATACGGCGATATTTGCGTATAAAGTGGATAATTTGTATAACCCAGGATCCGAATTCGGTATTCGCTATGATGATCCAGAAATCGGCATTGATTGGCGGATTCCAGCGGATAAAGTAATCGCTTCGGAAAAAGATAGAATTGCAAAAACATTGAAAGACATTCCGCGTTGTCGTTAGGTTTGATTAAACAATTCCCATTCGATTCCACGTCGGCGCACCAATCCCGCACTCACGTGGCCGCCGGTTCGATTCCATGCGCACCATGCGGCGGCGAGTGTCGGGTATCGCGCACTTTTGAAATTCGGATTATTTATATATTTTACAACCGTCGAATTTGCAAAATTCCGCGCACCAATGTTAAAGCACAGCATTACCAACGCATCAAATTGATTTTGTCGCAGGTTCGACGTTATCGTGTTGCATACCGCGCGTTCCGCGTGTTTTAAATCATCACGCAAAATTTCCGTTGCCGCATCTTCATCGATTCCGTTACGAAAATCTTCGCCTGGTTTAATCAAATGCCCATATCCAATCGTTGCACCACGGGGCAGGGGCGCACCCGCCGTGATCGGTTGCCCGTTTTTATCGTCGTATATAACATGTCGTCCATTACGCATGACGCGGCCTTCGCACTGTTTCAATGTGCGAATGCCATTATCACTTAGTTTCATATAAAATCCTTTGAATGAAATTTATTAAAAAAGTTCCGCGCAAAAACGCGGAACAAAGGAGTCGGTAATAATCACATTACGTATGTATTATAACACAAAACAAAATAAAAATCAAATTATAAACAAACGCCGCAAAAACAAAAGATATATTTCTATTAAAAATAGAACATATTGAATAAAATCTTATTTGTGTTAGAATCCGATTCGTAACAAAAATAATAGGGAGAAAAAAATGACGAACGATCAATTATGGGACGCAATCATAAACCTTGCAAAATGGCTGCATTTATCGTGTTCGGGGTTGGCAAAACTTGCGGGATTGGACGCAACAACATTTAACAAAAGCAAACGCATCAACCGTTTTGGCGAAAAACGTTGGCCAACAACATGCAGTTTGGCCAAGGTCCTGAACGCCACTGGATTCACCCTTGCGGAATTTGCCAAAAAATTCATGCCAAAGGATAATCGATAATTTTTTATTAAACAAAAAGCCCTTGTATTAATTTTTGTTATTTAGTATATTGCCATCACAATAGGGGGAAAGGGGTTAATTTACTGTATTTGCGGATATCAGATATGAAAAAATTGTGTGCAACAATTGCTTTTACGGTTTATACATTGGCCGTGGTGTTTGCGGGCACGGCATTTGCAGAAACAAATTGCACTGGTTGGTCATACTATGATTCCGGGTTGGAAACCTGTGTCACATGTGAAAATTCGGGTTTCACGATTACCACAACCAGTTTGGCGGCAAATACAAATTTTTGGTTCACTATGTCCCCAAAGGGCAGTTTTGCGGTTGATTGGGGCGATGGCACCATAGATAACATTGATCGTAGTAATACAACCGTAACGGATTATCCGCATACATATACAAACGGTGGTATTAAAACAATTAAGTTTTGTGGTCGGGCAACAGAATATAATTCTGCCGCCGGTGACAGTGTTGTTGCGGCAATATCGTTTTATAAAAACGATTCAACTAATACATCTAAATGGATTACGTCCGTATCCGGATCAATGGGTTCAATGTTCCCAACCATATCTGATACCCCTGCGGGCCAGCCACGTTTCCGCAGTACATTCCAAGGTGCCAGCAGCTTAACAACGATATCGGCAAACTTGTTCAGTGGTGTGTCGGGTTCGGCGGAAGGCATGTTCCGTTCAACATTTGATAAAAGCGGGCTAAAGGCGATACCATACGGATTGTTTGCCGGTATAACGGGTGGTGCCCCAAATATGTTTCGTTCAACATTTTACCAGTGCCGGGGGTTAACATCACTGCCGGATGATTTATTCGCCGGAATCACGGTCGCCGCCCAGGATGAATTTAGGTTCACTTTTTACCAGGCAAGTAGTTTATCGGGCGAATATATCCCGGCAAGTGCGTTTATTGGGTTGGTAAATGCGGGTTCCCCACAACCGGAAACTGGCAGCATGTGGTATCAAACATTTGATGGAACCGGTTTGTTAAAAGCATGTCCGTCGCGGACACAACCATTTGACACCGGATACGAAGGGTCGGTGGCGGAAACATCATGGAACGGCTATGTGGCATGTGAACCTGATAATCCGTGCAAAGGGGCGGAATATTGGGATTCAACGAACGAGGTTTGCGTTCCATGTCCCGGCGACTATGTTTATGATATGAAAAATACCAAGATATCGATTAACGAATGTAAAATTCAGTGTTCTGCCGGAACATATTTGGCGAATGCGGGTGATTTGACTTGTACCAATGCGGGGGTTGGTTATTACGCGACGGGCGGCGTGTTCAGTTATGGTCAATCCAGTTCACGCACCCAATGTCCGGATAATATGCCGACAATAAATAATACCACCACCGCATCCGATGTTGAACAATGTGTTGTGCGTTGTCGTGGCATACAATATCGCAATCCAAATAATTTATGTGTTGATTGTCCACCGGGATACGATGACGATGATACGGATGGCAAAAATGCAATTACCGATTGTAAAATTCTTTGTGATGGCGGAACATATTTGCCAACGGCAAATGCGTCATCGTGTGAAGATGTTGGTGACGGTTATTGGTCGGTGGCAACAACGGTCGCATATGGTTCAACCGTATCGCGCAACAAATGTCCAATTGGTCAAACGACCGGTATGACCAACGCATCCAGTGCATCACAGTGCAGGGAAGCATTATGTACCGGTGCAACATATCGTGATTCTGTGACGGGGCAATGTGTATCATGCCCAATTGGATACGATGCCCATACGGTATCTGGTAAAACATCAATAAGTGAATGTCAGATTCATTGTTATGCCGGGACATATATTGCAAATGCGAATGATACAGTATGCACCAATGTTGGTGATGGATACTATGCGGCGGCATCCGATGTCAATTATGGTTCAACTGGTTCGCGTGGTCAATGTCCATCTGGTCAATTAACGGGGACACAAACCGCGGCCAGTTCATCGCAATGTCAAACATCGTGTCAGAGGGCAACATATTATGATTCTGCAACGGGGGCTTGTAAAAATTGCCCCGCTGGATATACCGATAACGTTACAAACGGCAAGAATTCTATTAATCAATGTCAGGCCTATTGTGCGGGGGGGACAGTTTTTGCGACGTACACGCCACTTGAGTATTTACAGAGCAGAAACGGAAACCAATTTATTGATACTGGATATGGGGTCACAAGTGACCACGTACATGGAACCGTGGTGATAGAAAATCTTGAAGCAATAAATAATCCTTCGCAATATGATTCGGGTAATTTCTTTGGAAATTTATATGGAAAAGGTGGATTTAGTTCTGGGTGGAAAAAGAATGTTTTTGGTGTATGGCTGCAGAAAACAAATGGTGGTGGTGCAAAAGCGCAGTATTCTGCCCCATTGAATCAGAATCAAGTATATACGATAAAATATGATATTACTTTGACGCTTGGAAGTAATGGTAAGAAAAGTGGTGTTCCAGAGATTACTGTTGATAATAATAGTCCAAAAACGGCGAATGTACCAGATGTATCGATTAATTATGAAGGAAATACGATAAAATTATTTACGAACGGCAGTGCGTTTAAAAACGGCAATTCAATTGAACTTCCAAATGGCGATAAAATATTTGGTGGACGCATGTATTCAATGCAATTGTATGACGATGGCGTGTTGAAATTAGACCTGATTCCTGCACGACGCGAATCAGACGGTGAATTGGGTATGTATAATCGTGTTGACGGTGATTTTTATGTGAATGCTGGGTTTGATACCTTTATTGCCGGTGCCGATAGCGGCGATTCATTTGGTTCGTGTGGTCCTGTGGGTAATGGCTACTATGTTGGCGCAACTTATACGAATTATGGAACGGTTGAAACACGTAATAAATGTCCAAATGGTGCGCCAACCATGGAAAATAATAAAATTATAAATAATGCCCGCAGTATTTACCAGTGTGGTGGTGTTGAACCATGCGAAGGTGCGATGTACCCGGATCCGGGTACCGGTATATGTACACTGTGTCCAACGAATTATATTTCTAATACACAAAATGGAAAAGAATCTATCTATGAATGTCAAATACATTGTGAACCAGGAACATATTTGGCAAATGCCAACGATGCGTCGTGCATAAATGTTGGTAATGGCTATTATACAGACGACAGTTTGATAAATTGGGGCGATGTTGGAACGCGTACGCGTTGTCCAAATGGTGGTGTCACAAACATGACAAATGCCGGCACCGCCGATGCATGTGTGCCCATTGGCACGTGCAGTGGCGCAACATATATGAATTCCGGCACATGCGAACCATGTCCAACCGGATACACCGCCAATACGATAAATGGTAAAACGGCGGCAACCGATTGCCAAATGGTCTGTCCGGTGGGTTCGTATTTAGCAACGGCAAACACAACAACCTGTACCGATGCGGGTGCGGGTTATTGGGCAACTGGTGGCGTGGTAAATTATGGTTCAACCAGTATAAAGAACGCCTGTGCAACGGGACTTACCACCGTTGGATATGGACACGGTGCGGACGAAGCGTCGGATTGTGGGCGTAAATTACACCTTGGGGACTTTATATTATACACCAAAACAACAAAACCGACATTGCCCGCAATAAATGTTCGGGTTGAAAACGATAGCACAACACATTATATCGGGGTCAGTGATACGGACCACACACTAACCCCAATTCATGTGACCCAAGGTGAAACGCAATATACCGCCTTTGACGACAGCATTTTATACGGTGAACGTGATTTGGAAACCAACACGCGTATTACACAATAAAAATTTCACCTTGATACTCGTCATCCCGCAGTAGTGCGGGATCCAGTGTGAACGAAGTGAACACTTGCCCCGCAGGGATTATATGTCTGCGACGCAAGTTTTTGCATTCGCAAAAACTGGGCCCCGGCCTTCGCCGTGGTGACGGGTATCAGTTGGGCATGACGAGATACCGATTTACATCGGTATGACGATGTTGCCGTCGGGATGATTATCCTTTGTTATGGATTATTAAATAAAACGGAAATTATTCCAACCAAATGGTTGCACGTGTCGAACTGGTTGTGGCACCAACGGGGATGGTCACTTCACTTTTGGTGACGGTGACAACACCGTTATTGGCGGTGACCGCGGTCACCATCGCCCCAGAATTTGATTCAACAACATTTGTTGATGTTAATTTATCTTGTTTTACCGCATCCATTGCGTTATATGCGCCCTCTACATACGATGCGGCCGCCGCAACGGATGTTTTATCCAATTCCCCCTCCGCAAACGCGGGGAAAACCAAGACAAACGCGGCAAAAATACAAAACAATTCTCTCATTTTCCAAAATAAAAGGTCTGGAAATTTCATCGCATATCATTATACCAAATACCGACAAAATTGTCCAGACCAAAAATTAAGATTTTATTATTATTGATTCACAAAGTTCGCCGGAGCATCAACTTCAACTGTTGTCGGAGTGGTGCTGCCCCAAGTAGCCATCACAGGAACCGTTGAAGCATTAATTGTAGCCAACACACCTGTCTTTGTTGCATAATCATCAGAAGCTGTTTTCAATTCATTGATAGCACCAACTAAAGAATCTTTTGTTGTTGTGTTCAAATTAGTTAATGTACCAACACTTGTTTCCAAAGTATTAATATCACTTTCTGCGGTATCCATACGACCTTCCAAAGCATCTGCGTCTGCTTGTGCAGCATTTGCAGCAGATTGTGCAGTAGCGGCATTGGTTATACCTGTTTGTGCAGCGGCCATTGCGGCATTAGCAGCGGCGGCGGCAGAGAGCTTATCATTTGCTGTAAAATTTGTGTCTGTTAACGCTGCCGCAGTACCAGCAAAACCCGCTGCAGTATTAACTTCATTGATAGCACCAACTAAAGAATCTTTTGTTGTTGTGTTCAAATTAGTTAATGTACCAACATTTGTTTCCAAAGCACCAACACGATTAACCAAAGTCGAATCATCATATATGGTAACATCTGCGCCACCATCAACACTGATCGTCCCATTTGCGCTGCCCGCGGTCACAGTTTGAACGGCACTGTCTGCTGTTTCTGAAACTTTATTAATCGCCTTGATTGCAGCGTTATATGCACCCTTGACATACCCGGCGGTTGCCAAATTAGCATCTGTCTCATGACCCTGGACCAAACCATATTTAGGGTCTGTTGTTGCCGTTGCCGCGGTTGCTGTGTCCCCAGTAACGGTTGGACCAGGAACAGCATCGGTTACCGCCGCATTCGCCGCCATTGGTAAAATCGCCAAAGCCGCGATTACCGATATGTTTAAGATTTTTTTCATTCTCTTTCTCCTTGTTTGTTTTTGATTTACCTGTATGCATTATATCACAATAAAAATTTTTTTTGAACAATATAATGCATTGTTTTTAATTTTTTTTGGTTTTTTTACGGTATTGTTAAAAAGGTCGGATCCCATGTGGATTCTACCTCCATCGCTTGCCATGTTCCACCGCCATTGCCATCCGCTTGGAACACATACTTTGTGCCATTGGTGGCATTGGATGGTACCGCAATTCCGATTGTGGACGGATCATCGTTTTCCCCGGGGGTGACAACAACACCGGTTCCCGCGGTGTAACCGTTGTTTTTTTCCAAATCGGTCACCCGTTTTACCAAACCGGTTGCCTCAACGTTATTTGCTGGGTCGGCTGCGTTGCCAACAATGTTTTGCAAACTTTTTACCGCACCATCCGATATTCCACTTGCAACCTTGTACACGTATTTCAACCCGTCATCTACGTATCCCTTGGTCGTTAATGCCGCAGAACTGGCATCCGGAACCGGGTCCGCGTATGCGCCGATTGAAATCATCGATACTGATGCAATCAAACCACACAAAAAGTTTCTTTTCATTTCTATCGTTCCTCCTTTTTTTTGTTAGTTTTTTTTGTTTGTCTCTCTCGCCCTATGGTTGACCTTGGTTACCACCGGTTTGACCATCATGCAAAAAACTGGGGTCAAATACCTTTACAACCTTTGCATTGGCCAAATCGCCTACAATCTGGTCAACGTATTGTTTGGTATAATAATTATTTTGCAGATATGTTTTGGTTTGGTCAATCGTATAATACTTTGTGACATCAACAAAGTCGGTTAAGTTGCCTATTTGTTGTTCCATTTCGGCAACCTTGTCCGGCAAAATCGCGATTTCTTCGGTCACGCCGATTGTGTTGTCGGTAATATCAATTCCATCGCCCGGTTCCAATGTTTCCTGTTTCGTGGCCATTTGGTCTTCCAACGCTGCAACCCGATTCGTTAAATCAGACACATCTGTATCCGCGCCACCGGACGGTGTTGTGTTATTTGACGGAATTTTTGAACTTATGCTCTTTACAATATTACCATGAAGCCCCGATAACCGCATAGAATTTGCAGAACCCAATGTTGTTGATGCGGTGGTGCCCGAAACATTTGCACCACTGGTCGCCACGTTCTTCGGGCTAAGGTATGACCCCGATGTACGTATGGATGATGCCCGCGGTGTCGTTGTTTTTGGTGGAACAACACTGTTGATTTGTGTG
>OMPY01000004.1 GCA_900313105.1 uncultured Pseudomonadota bacterium | reverse complement strand
TATAATAAAATCGCCGACATATGTTTTATACTGTTTGCGGTGCTGTTTGTGTTCTTTGTTGTGTGGGCGGTGTGGAAACATGTGAACCCGAAAAAGCCGGAAACAGGCGACCCGTTTTATATGAAATCAGTTGTTCGCGTTGTTATAAATTCGCTGTTTGCACTAACATTACTTGGCGTTGGTGTTGGGTTTCCGCGCTTTATAACACGTGTCACATTTGAACCGGTTGCCGATGTGACGTTGATATACAGCCAGGCGATGTTGCAAACAACGCCGGCGGCGGTTGATGAACGCGTACATTATCAACCGACAAAAATGAAAGATGATGGTTTTTTTAGACCTGCGCTGCGCAACACAATTATATCGATAATGAAAACAACTGTGACGATGTTTCAAGATTATATGAAACTTGGGATTGCGGTTATGGACGGTGCATTTTCATGGCGGCATATTCATAACCTTGGCGATATATTCCGACATATTATTATGTTTTTTGTTGGGCTCTATTTGTTCTATGGATTTTTCAAGTTGTTTATAAAATTTTGTTTTTATTTCGTAGATGTGATTGTGGACATGGCGATGTTTGCGTTTCTATTTCCGATTGGACTTATGATGATGTCGTTTCGTGGCGGTGAAATGCCCGATTGGATGTCGTCATTGGGCAAAGGACTTGGCACAAACCAACTAAAAAAACTTATTAGTGCGATTATAACACTTGCATCGGCGGTGATAACATACATGGTAATCCTTGCGATTATATCACGATATTTTTCTGACGCCGGTATGGATACCAACGAATTGATGAATGCAATTTTATCGGGCGAAGTTTTCGCATCTGATTTATCGGAAGAAAATTTGGCAAGTATTACATTGATTGGTGCAATTATATTGGTGTATGTTTTGAATTATATATACAAGCAAATTCCAAATGTTTCAAAAATGGTACTTGGGGCGTTTGGTGCAAGTGACGGCGAAAATAACCTAAGCGAACAAATGGCAAATGACGCGGAAAAATTGGTTGCGCTTGTTACAAACGGGATAAAAAATGTCGGCAACAAAATTATAAATAACGGCGAAAAGAAAGACGAAAAAACGGGTGACGAGAAAACTAAATGAAAAAATTATTCCTTGGGTATCTTGTTCGATTCTTGTTCGGCGCAATCGCGTTGGGTGTTGGCATTTGGTATGTAAGTTCATCGCTATCGGGTGCGTCATTGACATACACCAGTATGGATGGATTCTTGCGTTCAATCGGTGCGGGGGACGGAAATGTTGCATCAACAAATGGATGTTTCCTTTGCAAATATGTAAACGATTTGTTCTTTGTGTTGGGCGATGCGTCGGAATCTTTTTGGCATGCAATTGTTTCGCACCTTTGGATTTTAATGGTGATTGGGTTTGGTGTTTTCCTGTTTATACACAGTGCGAAATATATTTACAAGGCAATGATGGAAACAACAAAATTGGACACGGGTGAAAAGAAACTTGCGTTCGGTCCATGGTTCGATGATGTTTGGAAAAATGGCGTGCGAATTATGATTGTCGGTGCAATTATCGGTGCGTTTGGTATGGGTGGCATATCATCAATAAAGGCATTATCAAACATAACGATTCAACCGGTGATGTATGTCGGAACGGAACTGTCCATGGCGGCAACGGGCATATCAAGTTCCGCGCAATGCGTACCGGCCGAAATCGGTGCTGATAATCCGATGTCATCGGTTTCAAATTCATTTATGTGTATTGTTGGAAATATCAACAGTGTTATGCTTGCGGGCGCGGCGGGCGGATTCGCACTGATGAATTACGCGTGGATGGGATTGGGTGGTGGCGCGTTCACATGGATTGCGGGATTGTTGGTTGTGATTATGTTCGTTGTAATTGGATTCAATTTGTTCTTTGAAATTTTGTCGGTTATATTCAAACTTGTTTTCCTTGTGATATTTTTACCATTACTCGCGGCGGCGGCGGCATTTGAAAAGACATGGAAAAAGGCATCGGGTGTTGTAAACGGTGCGGTAAAAATGTTGATTGAATCCGCGATCAAGGTTGTTGCAATATCATTAAAGGTTGTGATTGTTTACGCGATGGTGTTCTTTGCCGCCGACGAATTTTTCCCCGGGCCGGTGGATAAATATAGTGCGATATTCCCACCATTGTTGGTTGGTGAAGTAATGCCAACCGATGCCACCGCGTTGTCCATAAGAAATGTTTTTGCAACATGTGAATCGGCGGCAACGATAAACGGCACGGTGGATAAAGACGCATTTAAAAATTGCTTTAACCTGCATCGGGCACAAATTGAATCGCGATATCCGGGCGCATTTGATTTTATGCGTGACGGTTTTGGATTTTTGCTTTTAATGGTGGGGTTGATATTTATATATTTCTATGTTTTGGCGCCACGTGTTGATAAACTTATTGCAAGTGTGCCATCATTTGAACCGTTTGGAAAATCCGATGATAGTGGCGGCGGTGTTGATAATTTTGGCACAGATTTGAAAAAATTGGTCAAAATGACATGGAAAAAACCACAAGAATTTGCGGATAAATTGATAAAGGAAAAATGAAAAACATAATTAAAAAATTTTTATTGTTTGTTGTTTGTATCGCTTTTTGCGGTGTGGCGGTGGCGGCGGAATCTAATTTGGTGACCGGCGATATCGGCGATTTCGGCGCATGGACAACCGAACACAATCGCGAAGAACTTATTCAAACCGTGCAAAATGATTTGGATGGTTTTGAGTCAGGATTCGAACGCGAATATGTTGAAACCGGTGTTCCGATAGAGGCAAAACTTGGGATATCTTTTATGAGTGCATTGACATACACGGCACATATTTTAGATGATTCGTTGGTGCGGTTTGTAAATATATTTTTAATTGTTGCTTTCATTTTTTGGGTTATGTTCGAAGCGTATCGAATGATTAAAGATTCCAAAGTCAAAGCGATGCCGACGGTCGAAGACATAATAAAAAAAGGTATCACCCTTGCGATATGGTTGATAATTTTGGGAATCGGATTGCCACGATTGTTTGGAATGATTATGGGGCCGATTGTTGCGTTTGGTTCGTATGTTGCGAATTTGATTTTGGATACGGTTGCGAAAATTGGTAATTTTGAACTTTCCGACACATGCGCCGCAATTCAAAATTATGCCGCGGCACATATGACAGACACATCAATTGTTGATGCAAAAACCGCCGCAGATATTATGTGTGTGCCAACGCGGATGTCCGGGTTTTATTATGGTGCGATAAAGTTCGGTTGGAAAATGATGGGCGCAGGATTGGGGACCAGCACATTTACATTTTTAATGGGATTGGTGTTTGTTGTCTTGTTCATATACACCGCGTTTAAGTTTGCTTTTGTTGCGTTTGGTGTGATTGCTGATTTATTTTTAGTGATAATACTGTTGCCGTTTACGGCGATTGCGGAAACGGTTCAAAAGACATCGTACAAAGGTATCGCCGGCGATATATATAATGGGTTCCTTGGCATATTCAAAACATCGAATCTTTCGTCCCAGGTTAAAAAGTTCATTGATGCGGCGATTTATTTTGTCGCACTTGCGATTGTTGTTTCGATTGGTGGCGCGTTGCTTGGTGGTGCGGTTCAATTAAACACGCAAACGCATATTATTTCTATATTGGACGGCAATGTTATCACATTACTTATGACCGGCGCATTGGTTGCGTATATCGCAACGCATGCAGATGAAATTGCAAAATCAATTGGTGGCGGAATTGATGCGGGAATCGGAACAAACCTGCAAAAAGATTTGAAAACACTTTATACCGACACCAAGAAAAAAGCCGAAGAATTTATCAAGGCGTTAAAGAAATAAAAATCTAATCGATAATTTTTACGAAACTTTCGGCAACTTTTTTAATTCCCGTCCGATTAAATGCGACCGTTAAAATTCCGCCGTTTGATTCGATAACAACACCACGCCCAAGTTCGCCGTGTTCAACCAATTTTCCAACAATACTTTTAACCGTATGCGTTTTTGGTTGCATTGGTCGCGTGGGCGTTTCATACCGCGGCGTGCGTCCGCCAAAATCCAAATATCGATTATCCATTTCGGTTATGAATCGCGCCGGCGAATAGTATTGACGCGCACCGAAAATAACACGCGACATGGTGTTTGTGATAATCGCACGCCGCCGCGCGCGTGTCAGGGCGACATAGGCCAGGCGGCGTTCTTCCTCCATACCGCCTTCTTTGATTGATTTGTCATTTGGGAAAATTCCGTCTTCCCATGCGGGCAAAAACACCGTATCAAATTCCAAACCTTTGGCGGCGTGAATCGTCATTATATTTACCGCCTGGGTATTATCGGCGATTTCATTATCGTTATCATCGGTTGTCATCAATGCCGCGTGTTCTAAAAAGTCCGGCAAACTGTCGTATGTTGAAATAACATTTGTAATTAAATCACGAATGTTTGAAATTCTTTCTTCGGCGTCGGGGTCTTTGGATTCGCGCCAGTATTGCATATATTTTGCATCTTCAAGTAATTTTTTCACCGCATCCGCCGGGCGCATAGATTGCCAGTCAAAATCAAACGCCGATAAAAATTCATTTGCGGCGATTCCTTGCTTGCCCCCAAAATTTGCCGCGCGCAAACCGGCCATCAGTGAACCGCCCGCCGCGCGCATTTTTGCAATCGCCGTCGGACCAAATCCGCGTCGCGGGCGTGCAATCACGCGGGCGAACGAAACATCATCTTCCGCATGCACCAACAAACGCACATATGCGATAACATCGCGAATTTCCATACGGTCATAGAACTTGGTTGTTCCAATCAACCGATACGGAATACGCGCATTTGCGAATTCTTCTTCGAATCCGCGCGAAAGCGAACCCGTGCGAATCAAAACCGCAAAATTCGAATAATTGCCATTTGCATATCGCAAAATTGTGTCGGCAATCAGTTTTACTTCGTCATAATTTGATGGCACCGTTAGGACATAGACCGGTTCGCCAACACTTTTTTCATCCGCCGGGCGCAGGTCTTTGCCCAATCGCCCGTTGTTATGCCGTATCAATGAATTCGCCGCCCCCAGTATGTTTCCGGTACTGCGGTAATTTGTTTCAAGACGTATGATTTGCGCGCCCGGAAAATTTTTTTCAAATTCCAAAATGTTTTTTATTTCCGCCCCGCGCCAAGAATAAATCGATTGGTCGTCATCGCCCACGCAACACACATTAGGTTTTTCCACATCACGCGTTAGCAATTTTATAAACTGCATTTGCGCATTATTTGTATCTTGGAATTCATCGACCATAATG
The DNA here is from genome assembly GCA_900313105.1 of uncultured Pseudomonadota bacterium. Taxonomy (GTDB): domain Bacteria; phylum Pseudomonadota; class Alphaproteobacteria; order Rs-D84; family Rs-D84; genus Enterousia. The sequence goes on along the minus strand of OMPY01000004.1, from coordinate 24,617 downwards.
TATTTGAATTGCCGCGCGTATTTTTCGCGCACATCCGGCGCAGATTCAAACAGTTTCAGAACAAGCAAAATAATATCGCCAAAATCAACCGCACCCAATCGCCGCAATTCTGCATTGTAATCACTTAGGATTTTTTTCGTGCGCGCACCGATATCGGGACTTTCGATATTTCCGCGGTCTTTGATATTTGAAATTTTTTCGACCCAATCGCCGGCATCGTATTCCTTGGCGTCCGCACCCATAGCGGCAAAGACATTTTTCAAAACGGCCTTTTGGTCATCTTCGCCAAAGATTATAAAATCCGACTTTAACCCCGCACGTGCGGCGTTCGCCCGCAAAATACGCAAACATATTGAATGAAATGTTCCGCACCATAAATCGCGCGCATAAAAATTGCCGCCGCCCGCGTTCAAAATTTCCGCGATGCGATTTTTCATTTCGTTTGCGGCCTTGTTCGTAAAGGTCAGTGCCAAAATTTGCCACGGCAACGCCAAATTCATATTTAATATGTGTGCAACCCGCATAACCAGCACGCGCGTTTTCCCCGTTCCCGCACCCGACAGCACCAAAACCGGCCCTGCGGTTGTTTCGACCGCTTTCTTTTGTTCGGGGTTAAGATTTTCTGGCATTACATTCATTGTTTTATTATAATTGGCCTATGGATAATAAAACTATGGTGGAATTATGGCAAGGGTAATTTGTTTTGATATTGAAACGACCGGATTCGAATACCTGCGTGGGGACCGGTGCATCGAAATCGGCGCGGTGGAAATTGTGGATGGAAAAATCACCGATAAAACTTTTCACGAATACATAAATCCCGAAGGTAAAATTATTCCGCCGGAAACATATATGGTTCACAAAATTTCAAACGCGTTTTTGGATGACAAACCGAAAATGTCCGTTGTTGCACCAAAGTTCTTGGAATTTGTTGGCGATTCAACAATTGTTGCACATAACGGGTTGGATTTTGACTTTCCATTTGTGAATCATGAATTGGAAATGTTACACTTGCCACCGATTCCACGTGCGCAAATGGCGGACACATTGGTTATTGCGCGCAATCGTGTGTTTGGGCCAAAAAGTTATACACTGGACGCACTTGCAAAATGGTTTGGGATATCACTGACCGCGCGTGCCGATGCACACGGGGCATTGATTGACTCTGAAATTTTGGCCAAGGTTTATTTGGAACTTGAAAACACCGCACCCGCGCCGGAAATTTCGGAAATTGTCGCGAAACAGCACGAGGCATTTTTGAAACACCCAAAAATTGGTGCGAATTTTCCATACCGTCAATTCCCAGTGCCAGATGCCGAACAAAAAATCCACGACGAATTCATGGCAAAGTTGGGGGAATAATTTATCCCATTACGGTCATCATTACACCAGTACTAATCATGATAAAACATAATATTTTTTTTATCATGATTTGGTGTGATATATCTTCGTGAAAACGTTTGCCAAATAATTTTGCAAGAATGATTCCATATACGGCAACAAAAATTGGTTGAACTGATTGAATTCCCGAATCCACAATAATCGGTATCAATGCCAGTGCGAACACAAGGCTTAATGAAGCCAACCTGTCAAAACATTCCATCAATACAAACATGCCGAATTTTTTACGATATGCGCCGAAACTTTTTATGATATCTTGACGAACGGGGCGAATAAATAACATTGTAAATTGTCCAATGAAAGATGTCACCATAACCCAAAACGCCACCGATACCCAGTTAGTATTTTCTAACAAGACCTTGTAAAAACTCCCTTCAAACGACAACATTATACTGGCCAAGCACATTAACCAAAAACCAGAATTTATCTTGATACGATTTTCATGGGTTAGATTCAAAAACACAGAAAACAATATTATTATACCAAAACCTATGTATTGAATGGGATGTAAAGTTTCGCCAACTATTAAAAAAGCCCATAACGGAACAAAAACTTTTTCCATTTGAAATAATGCGGCCACCACAGATGTATCAAGTTTATTCAATGCGGCAAAATATGGAAATTGATATCCAATCTGTATGATTGATAACAGACCAACGAATAACCATGCTTCCAACGGCAATGAATGAATTTGGCCAAACAGTGGCAAACACAAAATCCCCAATATATTTGTCAAATTCATGTAAAAAATGGTTGTTGGCACCCGCTTAAAAACACTACCCAATACATAGGAATCAAATATATTGGATACAGCCCACATCATAGGCCCAATAAAAGCAACCAAAATTCCAAACAAATTCATAACATGGGAATTATATCATAAAACGGTTGGAGTGTAACAAAAAATCCACGACGAATTCATGGCAAAATTGGGGGAATAAAATGTTGTCAAACACCGCAATTTATAATAAAATTATAATGCTATAAAAAAGGAGAAAAAATGAAACCGCTATATGTTTTATCAATTTTATTGGGGTTGTGTGCTTGTTCTGATAAACCTGTTTTCGTTCAAAATGATTTGTGGTGTGTTGACCATAATAATGGCACAAGAGAAAAAGCTGCCATAAGTGTAAACTTATATGAGGATTATGCAATAATATCTGTTGATGGACAACAAAAAGTACTAGTAAAAAAAGATGTTATAAATGAAGATAATTTTAAATCGATACAATATAAAAATGATAATACAAAGTTGTTATTCAACATGAATGTTTTTAAAGACGATGTAAGAATTGGCTTGGTTTTAGATGGAAAGGTGTGTCTTTTTCCAGAAAAAGTAAATTCGGCAGGAACGAAATTCTCATGGCCCTATAATCGTTATCAAACAAAAGATATAGATAGAAAAACACAAAGAAAAATACAAAAACTTTTTGAAAAACCAGAATTGAATTTCCATGAAACAGATATAGAATGTTTGAATGTAACTTGTGTAGAGGAAGAATGCGACAGTGTTTGGGACAAGTATAAGTCGCTTGATGTAGATTCCGAAAAAGCGGTATTAAGAACAGATGACAGAACAATAGTGTTTAAACTATATACACAGGATGCGACGGAAGAAACACCGGCGGTTTATGCAGATTTTCAAATCTATAAAAATGAAAACGATGAACAACCGATGTTCCTGCATTTTGTAGACAATGATATTTATTCATTGGGAACAGATTTAAATCATTGGTCACAATGTCGTAAAGCGCGCAAATAATTACCATTGGTAAATACATTAAAGAAGAATTGTCATTGCGGCGTAGGCCGCAATAGGGCTAGGCATTTGTGACGAATATTTCGTAATAGTAAAATGTTTTTTGTCATTCTGCTGAACTTGTTTCAGAACCCTATGGCGGACCAAGCCCGCCATGACAAAAAAACAACAAAAAATCCACGACGAATTCATGGCAAAATTGGGTGAATAAAGGAATTAAAGTGTTTTAACGGGCTTTGATGCTAAATTGACCAGTTAACATATTGATATACACATAATCGCCTTTTTTTATTTTTTCAAACTCATCACGGCGGCCCCAAGTTTCCAGAACTGTAAAATCAAGATTTTCACGCAACATATTACCATGATGCCCATATAGGCCATCGAATGGGGAATTTGACCAATCAAAATCAAACTTGAATTGCACCCCAACAGAATTTTTGGTAAAAACATATACAGATTCACCAGATTTCCAAATATTTATATCATTATATTCTTGTGTTGGTACGGGCCTTATACTATCTATGAAACCGACATAACCTTCTATAATTGGTTTGTCCAATGAAAATACGGATTTAGTGTTTGCATCTATCTGTAATGTATAAAATTCAGGTAAACAATATGGACGCTGTTGCACTATATTTATTTTGTTATCTTTTGACACAACAAATTCCATATCCACAGGATAACCTAAATCTGGTTCCAATTCTGAACACAAAGCAGAAATTAAAAAATGATTTCGGTATGTTTCACGGTCCTGTGCGGAAACCCTTTGTGGTGAACCAGTAAAAGAGTTAGGATAAAACATCATATTATATTCTAAATTATCGATACTGGACAAATTAAACCTGATCATCTTGTGGTTTTTATCAGAAATGGGTTTGGCTGTGGCAAATCTATGAAAATTAGAAAAATTTTTATCAGATAACAATTTATCTGCAAAATCATTTTGAACATAATTCATTACGATAAAAGGTGCACACAAAAATGTTTCAGAATACACAACGCCGGCCATTTGCGACGTTGGAACCATTGATTGTAATATAACACCCATTTTGGCATTTGGCACATTTGCCGCAGATGCATAAACTGTATTTAGTGCCTTGGCCATATGTTCGCGTGTTCTTACATTTAAAACACTTTCAAATTGACCCGAAAAAGTTTTCCCTTTTTTATCTTCTATATCCGCAGAAGAACGCACAGCGATATTGCCACCCAATCTGTCCATATAAAGCATCGCCGAATCTATTAAATCTTCTTGGATATACCCTTGTTTTTTATAATCATTAAACCTTGATACCGGAATCACAAATGTGTCTGGGACAATGAAACCCGTTTTGTATTGCGCGTTATACTTTTCAATCAGTGTTTTTAATTGATAAAGCCCTGCAAATTTGCCGCCACCAATACTACTTGCGGTATGGGCGTTTACATTTTCTAACGAAATGATTGTGTTATCTGTCATTTTATATTTTCGGCACAAAACTTATTAAACGCCGCCCGAATGGGCGGTGGATTATAATTGTGCTTTTATTTCTTGGACTTCATAGCATTCAACACGGTCGCCTTCTTTGATGTCGTTATACTTATCAAAACTCATACCGAATTCGACACCGCCGGAAACCTCTTTAACCTCGTTCTTTTCGCGGCGCAGTTCGCCGATTTTTCCATCGTACACCACAACATTGTCGCGCAACAATCGCACAAACGCGTCTTTTTTTATCACGCCTTCACTCATACGGCAACCCGCAACACGAATGCCCTTGCCGACCGTGAACAGTGCGATAACATCGGCATAGCCAATAAAGTTTTCTTTCTTTTCCGGCGCAAGTTTTCCGGACAAAATTTCTTTGATTTCATCGGTGATACGATACACGACACTGTGATAACGAATATCAACATTTGCCGCACGCGCCATATCACGCACCGCCGCATCCGCACGAACATTGAACGCGATTATGACCGCGCCCGACGCAGACGCAAGGCGCACATCGCCTTCGGTGATTTGGCCAACCCCGGACGACAGAATTTCCACCGACGCCTTGTCCGTTTTAATGTCGCGCAACATGTCGTTTATCGCCTCTACACTGCCCTGGACATCGGCACGCAAGACAATTGGCAAAGTCAATTTTTTATCGCCCGATTGTTTCGCAAACAATTCTTCGAGTGACGAACGCTTCATCGCGTTTGCACGGTCACGCGCGCGCTGTATGCGCCATGCCGCAACTTCACGTGTTTGCGCTTCGGTTTCCATAACGTTCAACATATCGCCCGCCAATGGCACCGCGTCAAGCCCCAATACCATAACGGGCTGGGCCGGTTTGACCATTTTCACGCGTTCGCCATTTGACATAACCAGGCCCCGCACGCGACCAAATGTTTCGCCAACAACGAACACATCGCCAATCTTTAATGTACCTTCGCGAATTATAACCGTTGCAACCGCGCCCAGGCCCCGTTCCATTTTCGCCTCTACCACCGTGGCGACCGCCGGCATATCCGGGTCCGCGCGCAGGTCCATCATTTCGGCTTGCAATAAAATTGCGTCTTCCAATTTATCAAGCCCGATTTTTTGTTTCGCGGAAATTTCAACGCATTGAACATCGCCGCCCATTTCTTCGACCTGGACTTCCTGTTGCAGCAAATCCGTTTTGACCTTTTGCGGGTTGGCTTCGGGTAAATCGATTTTATTTATTGCGACAATAAATGGAACCTTGGCCGCGCGGATGTGGTTTATGGCTTCGATAGTTTGTGGCATAATCGAATCATTTGCCGCAACGACCAAGACCACAATATCCGCCATTTGCGCACCACGCGCACGCATCGCGGTAAATGTTTCGTGTCCCGGCGTATCAAGGAAAGTTATGACCGCACCGGATTTTGTTTTAACTTCGTACGAAGAAATGTGTTGGGTTATGCCGCCCGCTTCGCCCGCGACAACGTTTGCATTGCGGAACGCATCAAGCAACGATGTTTTACCATGGTCAACATGTCCGACAACCGTCACAATCGGCGCGCGCGGTTTAAGGTTTTCCGGATTCGGCGCACGTTCCAATAAATCGGCGTATGGTTTAACCTCTACACGTTTTACGGTTGCACCAAATTCGCCGGCGATAATTTCCGCCGTATCCGCATCAATAGATTGATTTTGGGAAACCATCATTCCCATTTCCATCAATTTTTTGATAACATTGCCGACTTTTTCCGCCATCGCCGCCGCCAAATCTTTGACGACAATTGTATCACCGATTGTAACTTCATGCGCGACCTTTTGCGGGGCATTGAACATCGCCCGCGCCTTTTCACGAAAACGTTTAAGTGACGCTTCGGACCGGCGGCGATTTGCCCCACGCAGGCCGATTTCATCGTCATCATCGTCATTACCAATAACAATATCACGCAGCGATATTTTCCCAGACCGCGCAAAATCGCGTCGCCCCGCCCCAGATTTTTGATTACGGCGTGCGGGCATATCGTCATCATCTTTGCCATTATTTTGCCGATGTGCGGGATTTTTCTGGCCAAAATTACGTGGAACGGCAACGGGTTCCGGTTCTTCTTCGGTATTTTGCATCGCGTTTTCGCGCGCGGCAAGTTGCTCTTTGACCTGTTCATATTCGCGGGTTTCGCGGGCAATTTCCGCTTCGCGCGCGGCACGGGCCGCGGCTTCTTCCGCTTCGCGCTGTTTGCGTTCTTCTTCGCGGGCGCGTGCGGCCTCTAAGACCGCGCGCAATTTTTCATCCGCCGGATTATTTTTTGTTGCGGTTGGCGCGACCGGTTCTTCGCGCAATTCATTACTGCCCGGGGCAACAACACGGCGACGGCGTTCCACGAAAACAGAATCGCCCTTTTTGCTTTGCACCGCCCCCAAAGTCACAGATTTTCCAAGTGTCAGTGTCGCCATATTTTGCCCTTTGTTTTTTTATTTTACCGATTTTCTTCTTCGTTTTCCGCCACCGTTATACCGAATGCGATTTCGCGTGCCTTCATAATCACGCGACCGGCAAGGCGATGACTCATTGTTTCTTCGCCAAGGATTTCAACCAATTCGTCCGATGCCAAATCCGCCAAATCAGAAAGCGTTTTGATTCCCGCCGCGCCCAACTTCATAATTATCGGGCGTTTGATAAAATCAAAGTTCAACAAATCGTCGGACATACCAAGGTTGTGACCCTGTTCAAAATAATCTTTTTCAATTTTTTCAAGATATGCCTTGGCGCGGTTTTGCAATTCCGTGGCCAATTCAGTATTGAAACCTTCGATTGATTCAAGTTCTTTTAATTCAACGAATGCGACTTCTTCGATTGTGCGGAAACCTTCGGATACCAACAATTGCGCAATCATTTCATCAACGTCCAGACCAGTCATAAATAGTTCGGTTTTTTCTTTGACTTCTTTGGCACGACGTTCTTGTTCTTCGGATTCGTTCAAAACGTCGATGTTCCACCCCGTCAATTGTGACGCAAGGCGAACATTTTGACCACGACGTCCAATGGCCAATGATTGTTGATCTTCGTTCACAACAACGACCGCGCCGCGCGTGTCTTCGTCAACGATGATTTTCGCGACCTTGGCCGGTTGCATGGCGTTCACAATGAACACCGCCGGGTCTTCGGAATACAAAATAACATCGATTTTTTCACCATGGCATTCATTGATAACCGGTTGAATACGTGTTCCCTTGATACCAACGGTCATACCAACCGCATCGATGGATGGGTCCTGGGTTTCGACGGCAATTTTCGCATGTGAACCCGGCGCGCGTGCCACAGATTTGATTTTGATGATGCCTTCATAAATTTCCGGCACTTCTTGTGTGAACAGTTTTTCCATAAACAACGGATGTGTGCGGGTTAAAAAGATTTGCGGTCCCGAATTTGAACGCGCAACATCCATAATAAGCGCGCGCACGCGGTCGCCAACCCCCAAACGTTCACCTGGGATAAGTTCGGTATTTTTAATGTAACCTTCGGCCTTGCCATTTATATCAACATAGACATTTCCGAATTCGATACGTTTTACAACACCATTTATAATGTCGCCGATATTGTCTTTGAATTCTTCGTATTGACGACCCTTTTCCGCGTCACGCACGCGTGCGGTCATAATTTGACGCGCGGTTTGGAAAGCCATACGGCCGAATTCCGGTTCCGGCAACGAATCTTCAACGACATCACCAACCGATGGATTTTTGCTATATTTCTTTGCCTCTGATACCGTAAGCATTGTGAACGGGTTATACTCTTCGCCCATAGATTCCGGCGATTCAATAACATCGAACAAACGCTTTACATGAATAGACCCGTTTTTGCGGTCAATGTTGGCAACGATATTGAATTCTTCGCCATATTTATGCTTTGCAATTTTTGCGATTGCAATTTCCAATGATTCAAAAACGGTTTCACGATCAATCTGCTTTTCAGATGCCAAAGAATCAATGGACAAAAGCAAATCTTGACGCGGCATAGAAACAAACGACATTTATTTTCTCCCTTGGTTGGTGTGTATCGTTTATCTTTAAGGGCGGGGTTTTTCGCCCCGCCCTTAAAATTTAATCTTTTAAGAACATGCTGATTATAACACCGAATCGCACAATTGCAAATGTTTTTTTATAGTGGTCAGTGTTAGTGGCTAGTGGTTAGTGGATTCTGGAATCTGTTCGTAATTGCCAATTTATTCCAGAAAACAAAGTCCCCCTCTAGAGAGGGGTCCGGCGGAACCGCCGAGGGGTGTGCTGCACTTATCACTTACACTAATCACTAACACTAATAATATATTTGACGGGGTTGGTTTTCGGCACTATACTTGGTGATGATGAAGACCATAAATGGGTATTTTATACGGCAACTAACCATGATATTTACGTTGTTGCTGCTTATTCTTACTGGACTTGCATGGATGGTCCAGATTGTCGCCATGATGAAATTCTTGGTGAACTATGGTGTGGAACTTAGCAGTTTTTTAGGCCTTACCGCCATGATGATTCCGTTTATTGTTTCCATAATTTTGCCATTTGTGACATTTATTACGGTGCTGTTTGTATATAACAAAATGATTGGCGATAACGAGGTTGTAGTTATGGCATCGTCGGGTTGTTCCCCGGCGCAAATCGCGCGACCGGCATTATTTTTGGCGGGGATTTTGGTTGCGGTGCATTTTGTTTTAAACCTTTGGGTTGTCCCAATTACCCAGGCAAAGTTTTACGACACACAATGGAATTTGCGATATGGACTTGCGCATATGAAATTACAAGAAGGCGCGTTTACGGAACTTTCCCGCGGGTTGGTTGTTTATGTGGATAAAGTTTCCGGACATGATTTAAGCCAGGTTATGTTGTCCGACATGCGCGACGTAAAATCCCAGGTCACAATTTTTGCGAAAACCGGTAAATTGGTTGCAACAATGCGCGGGCTTTCCATTGTAATGACCGACGGTTCGTTGCACGCCGTAAATAATGGCAGTGTGATTGGAACATTTGATACATTTGATATGGATTTAAGTATTGCGGAAAAGAATAACGACACCGCGTTCAAGGCACGGCGTATGTCAACGGGGGCCCTGGTTAAAAGTTTGCAAACGGAACTTGCGCCAAAGCAATATAAAACCGTAATGTCCGAACTTTGCAATCGGTTGTTTGGACCGACAATGAATTTTATTTTGGTGGCGATTTGTTTGGCGGTGCTGTTGCGTTCTTCGCTGTTGCGGCGACGGACAAGCTTTGCACCCGCGATATCCGTCCTTTGCATGGGGGGCGTTATGGCGGCATTTATGTCGTTGTCGAATATGTTGGTCGGGATGGGTGACCTTTGGTTGATGGGCGGTGGAATCGCATTGGTTTTATGTATAACAATGGTGATATTGTTGCGGAAATGAGACGGTTTATTGTTGCCTTTTTATCGATTTTATGCACGCGCACCGCATTTCCAATAACGGTGAATCAAAATGAACCCACAACAATCAAGGCGGACAAAATTGAATATAGCCTTAAATCCGGCACTTTGAAAACCGTTGGAAAAACCGAAATTACCAACAAATCTGGGCAAAAAATGACACTGCGCGATTCATACATTACAAATAATGGGAAAAATTTATCGGGCAATGATATTGAAATATGGTTGGGACCACATGTTTATCTTGAATCTGAAAATGTTTCGCGCGACGGCGATATAACGGTTGCAAAGTCCGCGACATTTACCGCGTGCAAAAATTGCGACAGTTATGGCGAAGCGTGGGAAATAACCGCAAAAAAAGTTAAACACGACCTTAGTTCCCGTATGCTTTATTTCAACAATATGGTGTTTTGGATTTATGATTTACCAGTTATGTGGTTGCCGTATTTTAGTATGCCCGACCCAGGCGTTAAACATAAAACCGGTTTTTTAACACCCACTCTGGAATCAACCAATAAAATGGGAACGCAAATAAATATCCCGGTGTATTTTTATATATCGGACACACACGATTTGACAACGACATTTTCTTATTTAACCAAGGAAAATCCGCTGTTTCAATTGGAACATCGGTTGAATTTATCGCATGCGGAATTTAGAACCCAAGGTTCGTTCACGCACAATCGCGAAGGCGAAAATCGTTGGCATATATTTAATGATGATGTTATTGAATTGGGCGAAAATGCCCGTGCAACCGTATTCTTGGACCGCGCGTCCGATAAAACATATCTGCAAAAATATGGATTCTATGAAGAACAACCGTATTTGGATTCCGGGGCGCGTGTGGAATTATTCGGTCAATCGGGATATGTGATTGCGGACGCACATATATTCCAAGAACTGCGTAATGACATGTATAACTATTCCGTGCCAAACGGAAATATATTGCCAAACGTTCGTGGCGTGTATCAAACGAGTCCACTGTTTGCCGCGACATACGCGACATTTATGGGCGATATACTTGGGATATCAGGCGACGGAATTTCTTCACAACGTGTAATTGGCGAAGCACGCATTACATCGCCATGGACACTTTTTGGTGGCAACCGAATAACCGCAAGTATCGCCGCGCGATATGATGTTTATAATTTCAACAATACACCAATGGTTGATGGCGATATTTATTCTGGTGTTCGTGACAGGTTTTTACCAAGTGGATATTTGGAATGGGGATTGCCATTATTTAGGCCCGGTGAAAAATGGACAAATGTGGTTGAACCGCGCGCGCGCCTAACCGTAATGCGGCACACACATGAAAATCAATTTGCGGTTGATAATGATTCCGCCGGTGCATTGTTATCAGATGCAACCTTGTTTTCGGCCAATCGTTTTTCGGGACTTGATTTATGGGAAAACGGAACATTCGCGGATTATGGGCTGCGTTGGGCGGCGTTTAACCCAGATGGCGAAACAATTGAAACATTTTTTGGTCAAAGTTACGATTTTACACGGCGCGAAGCAACCGACCCCAACAGTGGTTTCCGCAACGGGCAATCGGACTATGTTGGGCGCATCGGGTATAATAATATGAAGTGGATGGATATATATTCGCGTTTTCGTTTTTCCCAGGAAAATTTTGGTCTGCGCCATATTGAAACAAATGCGGTTATCGGAACGCCAAGAAATTTTGTAAATGTTGGGCATATTTGGTCAAAGCAATTTGTCGATGTGCAAACCGTTGCGGAATCAATTCATGAATTTGCGGGCGGTGTTGGATTTGCAATAACCGACCGGTGGTCTGTGCGGTGGACGGGAATATATAACGCGACCAATGACCGTTTTCAACAACACAGTGGCGCCGTATACTATGAACATCCGTGTTATTATCTAAGTGTTGGATATCGGCGCGATAATGCATACAAGGAAGATTATGTCGGAAACACGACTTTTCAATTTAGATTCGGAATAAGTATGGACGGGAAACATTATTAAAAAGGAGAAGAAATGAAAAAATTTGTTTTGTTTATAATGTTGGCTTTTGTTGGATTTTATGCAAATGCGGCGACGGTTATTGCAACGGTTGACGGCAAACCGGTGACCGATACCGATATTACCGCGCGAACAAAACTGATGGCGCGTCAAGGCAACACATCGACCGACAATCGGCGCCAGGCATTACAGAATATAATCGACGACAGTGTGAAATTAAACTATGCCGCAAAGTTTAATGCGGTTCCGTCTGATAAAGATGTAGATAGCGAATTAAAACGTATGGATTTGGGTGATTTAAGTGCGTCTGAACGCGAAATGGCACGCAGCGCCGTTCGCGCAAACATCGCATGGCAGGTAATAGTTGCCCGAACAATTATGCCGACGGTTGATGTCACCGATGAAGATATAAAAAATGAAAAAACAACACTTGAACGTGAACATGGATTGCCAATTGAAATGACGATGGTGCGTTTGCTTTCCGTGCCGGACGATGTTGTAAAAAAACTAAGCACACCCAAAAGTTGCGATGATGCAATAAATATCGCGACGCGTCTTGGCGGGGCACCACAAAAATTCACCGTGGCCCAGTATGAATTGGCATCTGATATTCGTGAACGTATTGCGGGGCTGAAAAAACTAACCTGGTCAAAGCCAACCGCGGATGGTTCGGTGTTTCTGATTTGCGACACGAAAAAGACCAAGGAATATGGAAAACTTGATAACATAATAAAACAAAATGCGATATATAAACAATCTATGTTTATCGCGGACCAGCAACTTAAACAACTACGCCGGCGCGCGGTTGTGATTATAAATGACGACAGGTATAAAATATAATGAAAACCGTATTATTTAATTTAACCGGCGCGGAATTGGAAAGGTTTGTCACCGATATGGGGCAACCGCGTTTTCGCGCAAAACAGATTTCAGAATGGCTGTCGCGCGGGGCACCGGATTTTTCGGTGATGAAAAATTTACCAGAAAAATTGCGCAATGATTTGGACGCGTGTGCGGAAACTTTGCCGGTAAAAATTGTAAAAAAACTGCAATCGGCCGACGGACAAACGACCAAGTTTTTATTGGAACTGTGCGATGCGGAACAAATTGAATGCGTTTTAATGCGAACCAGTTATGGCAACAGTGTTTGTGTCAGTTCCCAGGCCGGATGCGCAATGGGATGTAAGTTCTGTGCAAGTACGTTGCTTGGGCTTAAACGCAATTTAACCGTGAATGAAATTTTTGCACAAATACTTGTTGCCCAATGGGAATTGCGAAATGACAAATTTTCTGAAAAAACAATTCATGCAAATGGCGATGCAAACAATGACGATGTGTCGCATATCGTGATTATGGGCACGGGCGAACCGTTGCAAAATGTGCAAAATGTTATTGGGTTTATGGAACGCGCAAATGGCGAAATGGGAATCGGTTGGCGACGTATCACGGTTTCAACCTGTGGAATTGTGCCGGGGATATATGAATTGATTGATTGGGGACGACCGATAAATTTGGCGATATCGCTGCATGCGCCGAACGATGAATTGCGCCGGAAATTGATGCCGATTGCGAACAAATATAGTATTGCGGAAATAATGGATGCGGCACTTCGGTTTACCGACTTGCATAATCGGCAATTGATGATAGAATACTTGCTGGTTGCGGACAAAGATGGCAATTTATTGAACGCAACAAATGAATGCGCAGAACAATTGTCGGACCTGGTACGTGGGAAAAATTGCATGGTGAATTTAATTCCATGGAATACGGTTGCGGAACGTGAATTTACCGCGCCATCGGGCAATGCGGTACATCGATTCCAAGATGTGCTAATTAAAAACGGAATTCATGCACGCATACGCCGCGAACGCGGGACGGATATTGGTTCGGCGTGCGGGCAACTACGAATCAAAGGAAAGAATTAATAGGGACATATCGGGGAGAGAGCAGGATTTATAAAAAGGAGAAAACATGAACATAGAATATATAACCTGCAGCGGTATCGGTCCACATAACGATATATCAGAAATTATCAATCTTGGTAAAAATTATGAAAATGCAGAATTTGCGGTTCAGGTAAGTCGTGAAAAATTTTTCCCATATAATGATAGGTATAATTTCTTTCGAACATTGGTTGCCACATGCACCGTGAATGACGTGAATCTTGCAATGCATGTGAATCTTGAATATAGGACAGATTTGTGTCGCGGAATTGTCCCGGAATTTTTTCAAGATTTATGGAGTATCAAGCGTCAAAAAGGAACACAGAATGCGGACAAACCTGTTATCGGTCGGGTGCAAGTGAACATAAACGGTGGCAATGATAAATTTGATTTTTATCCCGATAAAGTCGCCGACATAATTCGTGCGTATCCGGATATTAAATTTATTTTTCAATATGCGCCTGTACAAAAAAAGCGCATACAACGACTTGATAAACAAGGCGTCCCATTTGCGTTGTTATATGATGTGTCGGGTGGCGAAGGCAAATTGTCGCGTGATTCTTGGGGTGGTATTATTTTACCAGGCCATCAGACGGGTTATGCGGGTGGTTTATCACCGGACAATGTTGTTGAAAACCTGAATTACATAAACACACTTTTGCCGGCAAATTACGATACATGGATTGATGCCGAAGGGAAATTAAAAAGTCCCGATGATAATGGCAAAAAACTGTTCGATACGACACTCGCCGAAAAATATATTAAAAACGCATGCGCATGGCAGATGAAATATGGATATCAAAAATGAAAAGTCTTGATAAATATATTCTTGCTTGCGCATTGGCGTTAAGTGCCTTTGGACATGGTAACGCACAAAATCTGCCTCGAAATCGGCGACGTGCAAAGGCAGAAAACATTGCAAAAGATTCTGTACAAACAATGACGCATATGGCACCATTTAAACCTTTACGTGAACCCAACATTCCGAAAAATCCAAATATAAAAATTTCAAATCTGGATGAATCTTTGGACGTGCAATTGTGGACTTTTACAAACGCAACAACCGATAATGTTAAATGCGTGTTCGCACCACTTGTCATTATTAAACCATTTATTAGATTCAAAGATAAACTTGATATCGGTATTACCACGACACAGATGGTTCAAAATTATACATCTGATAAAATGAGCACACTTACGCACGACATATATGCACACGCAAAATTACGAACACGGGTCGGCGATTTTTCAATTCGGGCCGGAAATTTTTCTGCAATGAATTATGCGGGGTATTTTTTAACCGCAATGCCGATTAATAATTTCTTTATAAATGCGATTTCCATGGGATCTGGACATTTTTACCCACGCGCAATTATTGGTGGATTTAGTAATAATGAATTGGCCGTTCAAATCGGTTATGCCGAAGAAAACAGCAACGGATTTAAATTTACCGGTGGTGGCGCAGTTGTGATTGCAAACGAAATATTTATTAAAGACACATTCAAAGGTGGCTTGTTAGTGACCATAGGCAAAGAAAAAACTGTCATTGATTTTCAAATGTTTTGGAATCCGAACGACAGAAATTCAATGTTATTTGAAGTTTCTAATATTGGCAACAAGGCTGGATTTCATGGGGCGTATAAACATAGTTTCACACGGGGGAAAATGGACATTTTTGTGAACGGGTTTAAGCAAATGGGTGATGGTGTTGCGGGTGGTGCATTAGGATTGCGGCATACAAAAAGTGGTGCATATGCCGCGGTCGGTGCAACATATCATGACCCAATGCAAGGGGCCAATGAAAATTATAAAAATTTTGCGCCGTATGCCGAATTTGGAATTGTGCATGGGTTTACGCTTTCGAAGTGAAAATATGCCTTGCATTTACCCTATTGACTTTTTTTTATAAAAAGTGCTAGGATTCATGCGGATTAGTAAAATCAAAGGAGAAAACACATGAAAAAAATACTTATCTATGGTGTCGCGGTCGCCGCTATTGCGGGATGTTCGACAAAGGAAGAAACAAAAGAAGTCAAGGTTTTTGATGCATCTTGTGAAAAGGTCGCCGTTTTCGAACAGGGCGATATGATTGTGAAATGCCCGACCAATGAAACTTTGTCTTCGTTGCAAGACCAAACCCCAACCGGCATATTTGTTCCGCACGACAATTTTAACGTTTCAGAATTGGCCGCGGATGCGGAACATGTCTATGTGAACGTTATTCCGGCGGGCGCGTATGAATGGGCAACATATAAAGAATACCGCATAATGGTGAAAAATCCGGTTATGGATGAAAATTCCCTTTATACCGTTAGTGTTGTGGTTCAAGAATAAATATCTTTGAAATTAAACCGCCATTTGTTTGGCGGTTTTTTATTATATTGCAAAATTGGGTAAATTGGAATATAATCACAATGTGTCAGAAAGGAGTAAAACATGTTAACACTTATATTTGCGGTACTGAAATTAACAAACGTGTTAAATTGTTCTTGGTGGTGGATTGTTTTAACATTGTTATTGGATTTTGGTGTTATACGGATTTTGTAATTGCCACAATAAAACCACAGGGCCCGCGCACGACGGGTCTTTTTTCAGCATAGATTTAAAAGGGGAATTTTATGAATAATTTTTTGGGCGAAATCGTGGGTTATTTATCCGGTGTTTGCACGACACTGGCATTTTTACCCCAGGCAATAAAGTCCATTACCACAAAAAACGTGTCGGGGCTTTCCCTGTATATGTATATCATATATTGCATGGGGTTGGTGTTTTGGATTCTTTACGGTGTGTATTTGCATTCATTTCAAATAATGTTGTTCAACAGCATTACACTGGTGTTCAATGGAATAATACTATACATGATAATTAAATCCGTGCCGCGGCGTAAGAAGAAATAAGATTATTCGAAAACCGGGTGCGCCTCGATACGCAATAAATAAAATCAAAAAAATCTCGTACACTTCGATTTTTTAAGATTTTCTTAATTGTGTATTCTCGTATTCGCCATGCGCGCCAATTATTCACGAAAATTTCATTTTTGTATGGCACTATCGTGCCATGGCGCTCTTGCGCATCCACCCACCCAACATTGCAAAATAAAAAAACACACCTTCACGGTGTGTTTTTCTATTTTGGTGGGAGTGGGTGGATTCGAACCACCTCAGGCTTAAGCCAACAGATTTACAGTCTGCCCCGGCTCTCCAACTCCGGCGCACGCCCAGAACTTTTTGTCCGCCTTTGCGTGGCAAACAAAGACGGCCCGTCTTCGCTTCGCTACGTCGTGGCACTCAATTTTCAATCCTCGCTATCGCATCGGTGAAAATTGGTGGTGCGGGCAGCGGGACTCGAACCCGCATATCAAGCTTGGAAGGCTTGCGTACTAGCCCTTGTACTATGCCCGCAACGAGTTCACAGTACGCAGATTATATAATATATTTGATAAAAATCAAGTGGTAAATTGTGGGACAGTGCAAGTGTCGGTTCCCTTTCGGCTGGCATCCGGCGGGGTAGTGGTAAGAATTATTTTTTTATTTACCCATACCCCCCGGCCGTTCGGCCGGCTCTCTTTCCGAAGAATCACCCACGCAAAACTTTGTTTTGCGTGGGGTTCGATGAGATTACGGGAATTTTATTGTGGAAATAATGTTATTATATAAAACACCGTTTTTGGTCTTTTTCCCAGCCGCCAGGACACTTAACACATTCTTTATATGCGGCGGAACCGATTTCCCGCCAACAATCAAATAATCCTTGGATACCTTTGACCAGATCTAACTTTTTTAGCGATTTATATGCTTTACATTCTTCACCGTTGAACATGGTGTCCTTTGGGCATTCTCTACACACTCCTTGATTATCAGTATAAGTTTCTTTTTTATTACCGCAACACGATGGCATTTGTTTGCATTCACCCGTTTGGGAATCTTGTTTATACCCAGGAGCACACAAAATATAGCCTTGACCACGAGTATTAATGGAACCTATCTTGTTAGTAGAATCTTTATCATAATACTCTACGGGCGCCACCTCTATTCCATGTGATTTCACAGAAAGAATCTGCAATACAATCGTATCATTCGACCAAGAATAAAATCCATCGATAGATTTTTCTTGATATGGAGCTGGCGAAGCCTTTACATCAAATATGGTTGTTAATTCTCTGTTATCGCACCAATTCGATTCAAATGTTTGGTACTTACATTTGTCTCCGTAGTAACCATCCTTACAAATTGTAATACACGAACCAGGAGCTATAAAAACACCCCATTTTCCCCAATTGTGAGCCAGTCTCATACGGCAAAATTTTGCACCTTGGTCATATATTTCTATGGCCGCAGCAATATCAACGTATTGAATGTTATATTCGGCGTTAGTTTGTATATCATAATCACTTGTTATATATCTTTTTGAATTCGCTGTACTATAACCCCATGCTGTTTTAATTGTTTCATCAACAACGTTTACCGTTGCCCACGCCCCGCACGCCAACATTACACCGCAAATTGCAACAATAAATTTTTTCATGATAAATCTCCCGTAAAATTTCCTTTCGGGTTTAGCGTAGCAATTTCATATCGCACTTGCAAATGAATTTTTTTTATTTTACAATTAAACTTATGAAATTAAAAAAAGTTTTTCGTTTCTTTCTGCATGTGGTTTTTTGGTGTGTGGTCGCGGGAATTGCCGCGGTGGCCGCGTTGTTTTTGATATATGGTGGGAATTTGCCGGACTATCGAAAACTTGCCACATACGCGCCACCGGTTGCAACACGGCTTTATGCCGCGGACGGTTCGTTGCTGATTGAATATGCCGAAGAACGCCGCGTGTTTATTGACTTTGAAGATATGCCGCCGCAATTGGTGAATGCCTTTGTCGCCGCCGAAGATCAAAATTTCTGGACACATCCGGGGATTGATATTCAGGGAATTTTGCGCGCGTCGATAAATAATTTTATGCGCACACTTGGGTTCAATACAACTTTTACCGGCGCGTCAACCATCACGCAACAGGTTGCAAAAAATTTCTTTCTGTCGTCCGACCGCACGATTTCGCGCAAGATTAAAGAGGCGATTTTGGCGTTGCGCCTGGAACGGGCGTTTTCGAAAAAGCATATTATGACGCTTTATTTGAATCAGATATTTTTGGGTGCGCGCGCGTATGGTGTTGGGTCGGCGGCGCTGATGTATTTTAATAAACCGGTAAAAGATTTAACACTATCAGAGTGCGCGTTTTTGGCATCGTTGCCCAAGGCACCAAATGACCGCGCGCGCGCCGAAGAACGCCGGAACTATGTGTTGCGCCGCATGGCC
This sequence comes from uncultured Pseudomonadota bacterium, assembly GCA_900313105.1. Classification (GTDB taxonomy): domain Bacteria; phylum Pseudomonadota; class Alphaproteobacteria; order Rs-D84; family Rs-D84; genus Enterousia. Next base: position 5,326 of record OMPY01000004.1, on the reverse strand, counting down.
GCGGAAAAATATATCACACGCGAACAGGCCGATGCCGCCGCCGCGGAACCGCTGAACATCAACAGCGGTTTTACCGCACAAATGGAAGATGATTTTCAATACTTTGCCGAAGATGTACGTCGGCAATTGCTAAATCAACTTGGGCGCGAAACACTTTATAATCAAGGGTTATATATAAAAACAACAATTATTCCGGAATATCAACGCGCCGCGTCCGCCGCACTGAACAAGGCGTTGGACGCGTATAATGAAGGGCGCACGGAAAAATTACAGGGCGCGATTATCGTGATGAATCCACATACTGGGCGAATACTTGCCATGGCGGGCGGACGTTCGTTCGCGCAAAGTTCGTTCAACCGCGCGACCCAGGCGATGCGCCAGATTGGCAGTACGATAAAACCGTTCGTGTATTTGGCGGCGTTGGAACGTGACTTTTCACCCGAAGGTTTGATTTCTGATACGCCGATTGTTGGGTGGCGTGAAAATAATATGCAATGGAAGCCGGAAAATTACGATAAAAAATTCCTGGGCGATGTGCAGTTGCGTTTGGCATTGGAAACTTCGCGTAATGTCCCAAGTGTTCGCATGGTTGATAAGATTGGTGTTGAAAATGCCGTAGAGGTTGCAAAACGATTCGGTGTATATCCCGAAGATATGAATAATTTGAACCTGTCGATGGCACTGGGGTCGGGCGAAACGACACTTGAAAGATTGGTGCTTGGGTATTCCGCGTTTGTGAACGGTGGCCGCCGGATTCAACCGAAAATGGTGGACTATATCGAAGACCGGTATGGTAATGTCATCGGCGGCAACAAAACCGAAATTATCGAATGGGTTGATGGTATGGAACCCGAACCCGAAGTGGCGGATTCAGAACCCTTGTCCGACCCGCAAAGTTTATATCAATTGGTGTCGATTTTGCAAGGTGCGGTTGAACGCGGAACGGGACGCCAGGCCGCCGTTGCCGGGCATACAATTGCCGGAAAAACCGGAACGACCAATGATGTCAAAGATGTTTGGTTTGTCGGATTCACAAAAAACCTTATTGCGGGTGTGTATTTGGGTTATGACAATCCAAAACCGCTTGGCAAAGGCGCAGGCAGCCATATGGCCGCGCGTGCATTTGCGGACTTTATGACCGTGGCACTTGCAAATGAAAAGAATCAGCCATTTGCCGTGCCGGATGGATTAAATTTTGTGCGGGTAAATCGTGCGACCGGTGTTTCCGCCGCCGAAGACCCGTCGGGAACCATTATTACCGAAGCGTTTAAGCCCGGACAATATCCAAACCCCGCAAAGGCGAAAACCGCCGAACAATCAGATGCGGTTGTCGGTGGAATTTTCTAAAGCCCAAAAAAAATTTCTAAATAACATTTCACTATTCAAACTATTGTGATAAAATATAGGCATAAAAAGGAGAAATTATGCTTACGGATTATTTGTTATCACACGGGTTTGGATTGTTCTTTGGTGGTTGGACGCAGTTTGGCGCGGCGTTTGGCACGGCGTTTATTATTATGATGCTGTTTGGGCGGCCGTTTATTCGCGCGATGCACGCGTGGCAGAAAAAAGGCCAACCGATTAGTGAGAATGTCCCGGAATCGCATCGGCAAAAGGCAGGAACGCCGACGATGGGCGGAATGCTGATTGTAATCGCGACATTGGTTGGGGCGATTTTGTTTATGCCGGTCGATAGTATGACGGGATGGATTGCGTTGCTGTCGCTTGTTATGTTTTCAATTATTGGGTTTATCGATGACTATAAAAAAGTGACAAGCCAATCGAAAAAGGCGTCAAATGGGCTTTCGCCCGCGCTGCGGCTGATTGTCGAAGGTGTTTGCGTTGTGGTGTTGGCATACCTTATCAACCTGACTATGCCGTCGTATATTCCGGATAATTCGTTGGCGTTGCCGTTTGGAATAATCTTTCCACTTGGGATATTTTACTATGTGTTTGCGTATTTTGTTATATGCGGTGGTGCGAACGCGACAAATATCACAGACGGGTTGGATGGAATGTTGGTTAAACTTTATATTCCGGTGTTGATTGTTTTGGTTGTCGCACTTTATGGCGCAACGCGTATCGGGTTTATGGACACGGTTTTGTTTATGCCGGCGACCAGTGGTTTGTATCCGGTCCTTGGGGCGGTGTTTGGTGCGGTCCTTGGGTTTTTGTGGTTTAATGCGCGGCCGGCGGCGATATTTATGGGTGATGTTGGGTCACTCGCGCTTGGCGGATTTATGGGAACGGTCGCGATGTTGTTAAAATCCGAAGTCATCATGGGTATTGCGGCGGCGATGATGGTGTTGATTTTGTTGTCGTCATTTTTGCAAACAATGTTTTTCAAAATCACAAGACATGCAACCGGCACAGGACGGCGGATTTTCCTGCGCGCGCCGTTGCACCATCATTTTGAAGAATTGGGGTGGCCAGAAACGAAAATCGTGGATAGGTTTTTTGTATTGTCGATTTTGTTTTCGGGACTTGCGTTGATGTTGTTGAAATTTGCATAAAGGAAAATCGCGTATGTTTAAACGGACGGAAGAAAGCAAACTTACCAGTTGGTTTTTTGAAATCGATAGACGATTGCTGTATATGGTTTTGTTGCTGATGCTGATTGGTATGTTCTTTGCCGTTTCCGCCGGCAGTGTCGTTGCATATCAAAAAGGATGGCCGTGGTATACGTTCTTGGTCAAAGGTTTGCCTTTTTATGGATTGGGACTGGTGTTTTTGTTCGGGGCAAGTTTGTTAAATAAAAAAACGATTTTAAAATTATCATTTTTAGATGTTATTGTTGGCCTTGTATTGCTTGCGGTCACATTTATTGCACCGACCAGATTAAATAATTCCGACCGTTTTATCGTTATTTCGGGTTTGCCCAATATTATGCCAGCCGATATTATGAAACCCGGGTTTATTATTGTGACTGCGTGGTTTTTGGCGGAAATGCACCGGCGGTTTGGCGAAAAACTTTTTACCGCGCGTGACGCGTGGAAATGGCGCGCACCGAATTGGTGGATATATATTGCGCTGTTTGTTCCGGCGGTGTGGGTAATTTTCCAACACCCCGATGTCGGCACAAGCCTGCTTTACCTTGGGGTTTTGATTTGCATGCTGTTGATTGCGGGATTGCCATGGTTGGCGGTTGGTGGCTTGGTCGGCGCAGGCGTGGGGCTTTTAACACTGGCCTATTATATTGTGCCGCATGTGCATAAACGTATAGATACGCTATTGACAGGTAATGGCGAAAATTTACAGGTTACTCGGTCGGTTCAATCAATCCAACACGGTGGTTTTTTTGGCAGTGGCGACAACGCGTTCGTCAAAGAAGGCCTGCCCGATGCGCATACCGATTTTATCTATGCCGCGATTGTTGAAGATTTGGGCGCGATATTGGCGGTTATTATGTTGTGCCTTTTGATATATGTATTGAAATTGTTGGTGACGGACGCGAATAACGCGCGCGATAGGTTCGTGTTCTATGCGGTTGGTGGCACGGCGGCGCTGTTCGGGATTCAGTGTTGTATAAATCTGGTATCGACATTAGGACTGTTTGCGCCAAAGGGTATGACTTTGCCATTTATATCGTACGGGGGCAGTTCGCTGGTCGGATTTTGCCTGCTGTTTGGAATGGTACTTGCCATTGTGCGCGAAGATAAATGGCGCGGATAATTTTTTACCAAAAAGGGGGTTAAAATGAAAATCTGGATTGCAACGGGCGGAACGGGCGGACATGTTTTTCCAGCACTGGCGGTGGCGGACGAAATTGCCGCACGCGGACATAAAATAATTATTTCTTGCGATGGGCGCGTTCGTAAAATGGTTGCGGACGGCGCACCGCACGGTGCAAAACGCGTTCACATTTGGGCGGCGGGTGTTGGCGCAAAAAGTCGCATACACCAAATGTGGGCATTGTTTAAAATTGGCATTTCGGCCATCGCATTGGTTTTGCGATTTGCATTTACGCGGCCCGCGCGGGTCGTTGCGTTCGGCGGCTATGCATCTGTGCCGGCGGTTTTCGCGGCGCATGTGTGGAAAATTCCAACATACCTGCACGAACAGAACGGCGCAATCGGACGTGCGAACCGCTTTACAATGCGTTGGGTTAAAACATTGATGACCAGTTTCCACGATGTTTCCGGAATTCCAAAGAATAAAAATGTGCGCGTGGTTTATACGGGACTGCCGGTGCGGCGTGATTTTATCGAACGCGCGGGCGCACCGTTGCTAAAGAAATCACACTTACTCGTGACGGGCGGGTCATTGGGCGCGCAAATCTTGGACGATGTTGTGCCGCGTGCGGTTGCGGCGATGGGCAACAAAAAGATTTTCGTCACGCATCAAACGCGACCGGAAAATGTTGCGCGTTTGCAAAAATTCTATGCCGACAACAAAATTCACGCAAATGTGTTGTCGTTTATCCGTGATATGGCGGGCGCGATTGCGGATTCGGACCTTGTCATCGGGCGCAGCGGGGCCAGCACCGTCGTCGAACTTATGACCATTGGTCGGCCGGCGATATTGGTGCCACTGGCCATCAATCCAGACCAGGCGGCAAACGCGGCAAACTATGAAAAATTGGGTGGCGGTTTTGCCATAGAACAAAAGAAATTCACCGAAAAATGGTTGTCGGCGACATTGTCCGAATTGTTTGAAAACGAGGCACGCCTTGAAAAAATGGCAAAGAAATCATTGGTGAAAAACACCGCCGTTGAAATGATTGCAGATACTACCCCGTCGCCACTATCACCCACAAAATTTTTAAAATTTTGCGGGACCCGATTCGGCGCCACCCCTTCTTGGAAAGAAGGGGATTATTAAAATCGCCATTTGGCGATTTTTTAATTTTTTTTACCCTTGACCCGATTCGGTGATTTTTGATATAATAAATGTGAATCAGATGGGAATCTGGTTCGGGGCCCTGAGAAGCCCACAGTAAAGGCGACAAAACTGTCGTAAATCGCGCAGTGATGGGACGCCGTGGCGTCTTTTTTTATTGCGCAACCCCCGACTTCGGTCGGGGTGCTGTTGGATATAAAATAGGTTCACCGAAGTCCAACAGGGTCATTCTTTACTGTGATTTCTCAACACCCCGACCGCTTGGTTTCCAACGCGGTTTTTTATGGCAACAAATAAACAGGGAGAGGACACAATGAAAAAGATAAATTTATTCAACCGTCACACAAATTCACCGCGGGGTTGCAGAGAGCAATCTCCCCTTTCTATGGGAAAGGGGTGCCCCGTGGAACGGGGCGGGGTATGGGCATGTTGGCGCAATGCGCCAAGAATTACCCCGTCGCCGTTCGGCGCCACCCCTTCTTGGAAA
>OMPY01000048.1 GCA_900313105.1 uncultured Pseudomonadota bacterium | reverse complement strand
CAATCCCCAATATCTTTTTTATTGATTCATATGTTCCCTTGGCCTTTGCCGTTGTCGCATTAAAATCACCTTTGACTTGTTCGTACATGCCTGTCATGCCCGGCGCATATTTGTTTAGTTGATCTTTGGTCATTTCAAATATCGCATTCATTAAAAAGAATGTAAGTATCGCCGATAGCCAAAGCATGGCGTGCCCACCAAATCCAATCGCACTGTTCGTGACCAAATTACTTGTCGCGGTTCCGCCCGCCGCAACATTGAATACACTGTTATTCAAACCAAACAACGCATGCACAATCGCAACATTTATAACCATAATAAACGCGCACGCAATCATCGTGATAACCAGTTTGCGCAGTGCCGTAATAATTCCATCAAACGCCGGCCAGATATCAAGCCACTTGTCACTTTTCTTTGCAACCCATGCCAAAACATTAAATGGATAAAGAATAAGTGCAACGCCAAAATCAAATATACCTTGGATAATTAGCAACGCCATAAACAAATTGCATCCAACAAAGGTAAATATCAACAACACACCCGTTATCATATCCATTATGTTTTGACCGCCGTGTGAAAATATAGTGAATAATCCGCGAATCCCACGCGACACAAATTCAAACCCGCGTTTAACAACCGCATTATTCACCGCCGACAAATCAGATATTGGTTGGATTAAAAAATTGCAACTTTTTTTACTTATCCAATCATTTGATAAAATACTTTCAGGACATTCTATGTTTTGTTTTTTTACGCCGGTGATATTTGCCTGGTCGGTAATCGCCGATGTATAAATTGCACCAAATTCCAAGAACGGATTCACCAACCATTGTGTGACATAAATCGGCCTAACCTGCAACAATAACACCGCGGCAACAATCGCGCGTACACCACTTTTAAGGACCGTTTCAACCATCGTGAAACCTTTAACATTGCCGTCCCACATTTCGCCACCGCCGGACATTCCGAAAAATTCCAACCACCGTTTTGGAAAATACATTTTGAACGCGTACATAAAAATAGATATCGCCAAAAACGCCCAAACAAAAATATAAATGATTCCGTCGCCCGAACCCACAAAGTATTCATATCCACCACGCGCAACCATCATAAACGCATCCAACACACGTGGCACAAACGGTGCAAGATTTAATTTATCAACAATTTCCCACTTTGCAAATGCCGCGCCCGGCGTGACAAAGGCCGCGACCAATAACGCCGGCACAATAATCCGCCTTAAAAATTTTGCGAAAAGCAAACGATGTAAAAACATACTTCCTACATTTATAATTTGATTTATATCACATCTTGGCAAAATTGTGGTATAATTAAATGAAATGAGCAAGTTAAAAAAATTTTTTATTGTATTTTTATCGTTCTTTCCATTATCGGCGGGGGCGATATTACCATGGCTGCTTGCGGCGGGTGCGGCAACGATTGCGGGATTTTCAATCTGGCGCAGTACGGCACCGGTTGATATGCAAGACGCACTTAGTTTTTTTTCTTCGTGTTGGACATGCGAAATGTTTTCTTCCATCATGGCGAAACTTTCAAACATTTTGCCACCGATTTACTATGGCATCGGCGAAGTTATAATTCCAATTGCGGCGATGCTTACGGCGGTGTATTTCACATGGACACTTGCGTCAAACTTTATGAACGGCAAGGTTGAAAGTGGTTGGACGACGGCATCGAATTTTGGAACGCATTTAATCCGATTGGCGATAGTAAGTGCGTTGTTGGCATTTCCATTACCGCGTTTAATAAGTGGCGTTGTTATTGAACCGATTTTCAATCTTGGTTTATCGGTGAATCATATAATCGGTGACACCGAAAAGTTTTCCGAATGTATGGTGGCGACGGCGCTTTTGGATGAAAACGCGAATCGCACATCATTGGCAAACGGAAATATGCCGGCGGGGGCGTTCCCGGTAAAATTGCGCAGTGGTCTGACCTGTGAACTGGCCAATGTGCACCAAGTGACCGGTCTTGGAATGACGGTTGGGTGGACAATGTTGAATATGGCGTTTAACGCCGAATATATGCATAAAATTATGTGGGATATTCCAATTTTTCCGAATGTCCCGATATTTTTTGCAGGCCTTCTTGTTTTGGCGTTGTATTTTATGGCGCTTTTGCCGATACCGCTTTATTTTCTTGAAATTTTCGTGACGCTTGCGCTGGATATGGTTATGTTGCCGCTGATGTTGCTGTCGTGGTTATTCAAAGGTTGGGATAAAATCTTTCCAAAGGGCGGCAAAAATATCCAAGGCATGATAGACGATGTTATAACCGGAACGGTCGGAATCGCCATGACGGTCGTGTTTTTGGTGTTTGGTCTGTCATTTTTAGACGCGATTGTTGGACATATTGATGGCGTATCCCGAATCGCGGCGGCAATTTCCAGTGGCGATTCGCAAATTCTTATGGATGGCCTTATGTTGCGGGACGGGGGACTGTTGTCCATCATAATGCTTGGGGCGTTTTTTGCGGTGTTTATGACATCGATACCGAATCTGGTAAAGACATTATTCAATGTCAAAATATCCGATAAATTCTATGTGGCGGCGAAAAAAGATTTCGATTTAACCCGCGCAACACTTGGGAAATGGTGGAAAAACCTAAAAAAATAAAAAAATCAAGAAATTTATTTTTTTATCCCCCCTTTTTTATTCGCACCGAATCTGATATAATTCTTAGCAATGAGTAGATTTCCGATTCTTTATTGGCCACACAGCACGAAGTCCGATACCACATATCAGACGGCGCGCAAAGTTATAAATGCGGCAATTGGCGCAATGCCAGAAGTTATCACAGGCGATTTAAATGTCGCCGATATTTTTGCCACGCGCCCCGACGCGGTTATCTATTACCCTGTGTTTTGCGGTTCAACTGGTTGGTGGGGCGAATTGCTTGGCGGGGACGCGGCCATAACGGACAAGGTTATTGTTTCCCCCGAATGCCAATTGATGGTAATTGAAAACGCGCCCGCAACGCATCATGGCCGGCGTGCGGCACATCAACTGTTCGCGGCGGAAATATACCCAACAAGTGGATTTTTCAAGAAAATGAGTTCCGAAATCGCAACCGTTGCGGATATGTTGGCGACGGATACGGGAACGATACTTGCGTTGTTTGCCGGGCATGATAAGAACAAGTTTGTAAATATCCTTGAATCGACTGGAAATTCATATCTTGGTTGCATTGGCCAGTATTAGTTTGAATTCCCTTGCTTTTTCAAAAAAAGGCGGTATAATCCCGTGGCAAATAAAAACAAAAAGGGTAAAAGCGATGAAAAAAGGCATTCATCCAGAATATCATGAAATCAATGTCACAATGACTGATGGCAAAACGGTTAAAATGTATTCCTCGGTTAAGAAAGATTTGGTTCTTTCGACCGATAATTTGAATCATTCCGCGTGGACCGGTCAACGTTCGAACACCGGTGAAAAGGGCCGCAGGACGGAAAGTTTCAAAAAGAAATACGCCGGATTTGGCTTCTAAGAAAAACTTTATGCACTTGGGGGGCGCATTATGGATTTGCTGATTAAGGGTTCGCCGGAACTGAATAAAATGTTTATGGCGTTGCAGCGAACGGCAACCGGTTTGCGTCACGATTTTGGCGAAGTTGAAAATCTGCAACAATCCCTGCGCGGGGCGCGGGATTTTGTGCATCGTGCCGCCACACGAATCGAAGAAGAAATTTTATCAGATTTATCACTTGTTCGCCCGTCGGCGGGACTTTTGACACCGAATTTAACGCGTGATGGTGACGGGCGCGATGAATTTGTCTTGGCGCTGTCGGGGGCGGAAAATTTTGTGCGTGCAAATCCGCGTTTTGCAATATCACTTGCACTGCGCACGGGTTACGAAACGAAAATCGCACTTATATATTCCCCAATTGATGAATATCTATATTATGCGGAATCGGGCGCGGGCGCATTTGCGTATTCGGCATTTCATTCGGCGCGCATTCGCGTTTCTAATATCAAAGACCCGGCGGATATGACGGCGGCATACAACGGTATTGCTGGAAATCCGCTTGGCGTTGGTGCGGTTCGTGCGACCGGTTGCCCGGCGATGGATTTGGCATGGGTTGCCGCAGGGAAATTTGATGCATTTATGTCCGGCACAATTGATTTTGCGGAAATATGCGCCGGTGAATTGATTGTGCGTGAATCGGGCGGCAAAATTGAAATCGGCGCCGACATCACCGCCACAAATGGAAAAATTAGTGGTTAGTGTAAGTGTAAGTGATTAGTGTGCGGGGCAATGCCCCGCGTTTTTTGCAAAAATTCCAGAGTGCGAAGTTCCCCTCCATTGGAGGGGTGCCCCGTGGAACGGGGCGTGGGGCTCCCCTTTCCCTGGGAAAGGGGTCCGGCTGAACAGCCGGGGGGTATGGGAATTACCCCGTCGCCGTTCGGCGCCACCCCTTCTTGGAAAGAAGGGGATT
>OMPY01000011.1 GCA_900313105.1 uncultured Pseudomonadota bacterium | reverse complement strand
GTCCCACGCAGTTTTTTTAATTGTTTGCACGCCGGGCAATTTACCCTGATTAAACGCAAAGCACACAATAACCATATGAACGCACGCCAAGACAGGTGAATTGTGTTTATAAAAATTTTTCGCTGTTTATCGGACCTGGACACCAATAAAATAACGGGGAATATCGCGGACCCAATCAGCAAACCGCCCAATCCAAAGATACAAAAACAAAACGCACAAAGAAGTGACCGTATAAATTTAATCATTTTGCATTGTCCAACTTTTTGTTGTCACGCAATTTGTTCGCCCTTGCAAAAAATCCACCATTGTTTCCAATGTTAAAAGATTTGCATCGCAATCGCCTTTTGTGATTTTAATTCCGCGTTTGCCGTGTTTTTTTATCATAAATGCCAATCCAAATGCGTTGTGTGGCGTGTCCAACAATGGCGCGTACATATCCGGATTATGTTCACCCGCAAACACAACCATAACATCGCGGGGTTCCATTAACGCCTTTAATATCGCCATCCCAAGGGTATTATCGCCCGCCGCAATTGATGTATAACTGTTTGTGTTTCGGGTAAGCAATGAAAACAGCCCCGCGGCGGCATTATGCACAGAATTACTGAACCCCGCCGGCGACATTTCATGTTCTTCAAAAAATTGTTTGGTTAACTGTATCGTTTGTCCCCATTCGCCGAATTTTGATGCAAACACGGTCGTATAATCCTGCGACTCTTGGACAATTTTCCCGGCGATTCCAACGGCGATTTTTTCAATGTTCGACATACGACGACGAACCATGGATGGAATAAAAGAAAAATCTGGCAATTTTTCATCCGCTGATTCTTGCCAAATAATAAAATCATCAATATAGATTTTGTTGTTCATACTTGAAAAATACTTTTTTTTATAGCACAGTGGCATTATATGAAAAAAATCATAATTTGCAAGCGGGTTTATGTATATGTCGGTGATATTACAAGATTTGGGTTTTGTTTGTGCGCTTGGGGTGTCGCACGATGAAATTGTTGAAAACGCACGGCGTGGTGACACGTCGGGTATGTTTCGTTTGATGCCGACCATAGGGGAAACATCGGTTCCGTTTGGTTCGGTGAATATCGAAACGCACGAAATAATGCGATGCTATGATTTATTACTTGCGGCATTGCGACAAATTGAACCGGCAATATCGAAATTAAAATCTGATTATGCACCGGACAGAATTGGAATAGTTATCGGTGCAAGTAATACCGGCGTGCACGAGGCGCAAAAACATTTGAACATTGCATTGGAAACGGGTAAATTGCCACGGGATTTTTCGTTATCCGAACTAGAATTATATTCGCCAACCGAATTTTTGGTTGAAAAAACTGGGTTCGCCGGCCCCGCATATACCGTATCAACGGCATGTTCATCCAGTGCCAAGGTTTTTCAAGATGCCAAGGATTTAATAGAACAGGACATCTGTGACGCGGTTTTGGTTGGTGGTGTTGATGCGCGGTGCGATTTTGCATTAAACGGTTTTAATGCCCTATCGGCACTTAGTTATAAACACACAAACCCAATGTCGCAAAATCGTGACGGAATCAATCTTGGCGAAGGCGCGGCGCTTTTCATAATGACGCGTGGGGCGGTCGGTATAAAAATACTTGGCGTGGGCGAAAGTTCCGATGCGTATCATTTAACAAGTCCGGATCCAACCGGTGCCGGTGCCATTGCTTCTATGAATTCTGCATTATTAAATGCCGGTTTAATGCCGGAAAAAATTGATTTTATAAATATGCACGGAACGGGAACGATTGCCAACGATGCGATGGAATCTTTGGCGATAAATTCGGTTTTTGGTGATAAAACGTTGTGTGCATCAACAAAACCATTAACTGGTCATACCCTTGGGGCGGCCGGTGCGGTAAGTGTGGCACTGTCGTGGCTTATGATAAAACATCAATTTGTAATACCACACATTTTTGATGGTGAATATGGTGCGGATTGCGCAAAGATAAATTTGGCGACCATGCAAAGCAAAAAAAACATAAACAATGTGTTGTGCAACGCCTTTGCTTTCGGGGGCAGCAACGCAAGTGTAATAATTGGACGGTAAAATGGGCAAATATGATTTAACAAAACTTATACCACAACGCGCGCCGATGATTTTCTTGTCGGACATTGAAAATTTTGATTATGAAAATCAAACCTTGGTTGCGCGGGTTGATGTTCGTGATACAGATTTATTGTTTGATAAAAACCTTGGTGGCATTCCGTCTTGGGCGTGTTTGGAATTTATGGCGCAAAGTGTCGCGGCCTATGTCGGATTGGGCGATTTGCATGAAGACCCAAATGCAAGGCCCGCGGTCGGGTTTGTTTTGGGGTCGCGCAAAATATCTGTATCGGCCCCCGTGTATTTGGCCGGACATTCATACTTTGTGCATGTTAAATCTTTATTTTGTGACCAAAACATTGCGTCATTTGATTGTCAGATTCTTGATGAAAATAACAATGTCGTTGCGGCCGGCGCACTAAACGCCTTTCGACCGGATGATATAACAAAATTTATGGAGAACAGAAATGAATAAAACGGTTCTTATTACGGGTGCAAGTCGTGGCATAGGGCGCGCAATCGCGATATATCTTGCGCGGGCGGGTTATGATTTGGTGTTGCATTATAATTCAAATTCTGCGGCGGCGAATGAAACACTAAACACGGTTAAATCGTTTGGTGTGCGGGCGCGGTTATTGTGTTTTGATATCGCCAATCGCACGCAGACAAATGATGTTATAAACGCGGATATTGCACAGTATGGCGCATATTGGGGCGTTATTTGCAACGCGGGGATAAACCAAGATGCACCGTTTCCGGCGATTGAACCCGACGCGTGGGACCGGGTGGTTCATACAAACCTGGACGGACTTTATAATGTATTGCATGCGACGGTTATGCCAATGATTTCTGCGCGCGCCGGCGGTCGCATCGTGGCGTTGTCGTCCGTGTCGGGATTGATTGGTAACCGTGGCCAGGCAAACTATGCCGCATCCAAGGCCGGAATTATCGGCGCGTGTAAATCTTTGGCAATCGAATTGGCGCGACGTAATATAACGGTAAATTGTATTGCGCCGGGTATTATTGAAACCGATATGACCGCCGATTTGCCTGATGGTATTGTTGACCAGGCAATACCAATGCGTCGCGCCGGTCGGCCGGACGAAGTGGCAAGTTTGGTTGCATATTTATTATCTGACGATGCGGGTTATATCACGCGTCAGGTTATATCTGTAAATGGGGGGCTTATCTAAAATGACAAGACGCGTTGTTGTGACCGGAATGGGGTTGGTTAGTGCACTGGGGAATGACCCTGATTCCGCATTTAATCGTTTGCACACATATAAAAACACAATTCGTGAAATTGAAGGTTTGTCCGCGATACACGGGTTAAATTCGCATTTGGCATCTTTGGTTCATTTTTCTATTCCGGACCATTTTAATCGCAAGGTTTTGCGCACAATGGGACCGGTATCTGTTTTGGCGGTGTATTCGGCGGAAAACGCATTAAATGATGCGGGTTTATTGGGTGATTCCGTAATAACAAACGGTCGTACGGGCGTTGCATACGGTTCGTCATTTGGTTCGGCGGGCCCCGTTGCGGATTTCTTTTCTATGGTAAAAACAAATGAAATCGGGAACATTACATCTTCGTCGTATATCAAGATTATGCCGCAAACAACGGCGGTCAATATATCGTTATACTTCAAAACCACGGGGCGTTTAATCCCAAGTGGTACCGCCTGTACTTCGGGCAGTTTGGCAATCGGTTTCGCATATGAAAATATAAAATCCGGCGCCCAAGATATAATGATTGCGGGCGGTGCCGAAGAATTTGATCCGACCCAGGTTGCGGTGTTTGATACACTTTATGCAACCAGCACGAAAAATGATACACCCGACAAAACCCCGTCACCATTTGATGCAAATCGTGATGGTTTGGTTATTGGTTGTGGTGCCGGAACATTGATACTGGAAGAACGCGAACACGCATTGGCGCGCGGGGCCAAGATTTATGCCGAACTTGTTGGTTTTGGTACGAACACGGACGGAACGCATATCACGCAACCAAATTCGGATACAATGGCGCACTGTTTGAAATTGGCATTGGAATCGGCAAAACTAAAACCCACGGACATCGGATATATATGCCTGCACGGAACGGGGACAACATTTGGCGATATTGCCGAATCAATTGCAACAAATCGCGTCTTTGGTGATAAAACCCCGGCAAGCAGTTTGAAAAGTTATGTCGGTCACACCCTTGGCGCATGCGGTGCGTTGGAATCAATTTGGTCAATTCAGATGATGAATAATGATTGGTTTGCACCAACACTGAATCTGAATACGGTGGATGAAAAATGTGGCGCATTGGATTATATAACAAAAACCGGGCGCAATTTTAGTACCGATTTTGTAATGAACAACAATTTTGCCTTTGGCGGAATAAACACATCACTAATCTTTAAAAAAGGAGGAAAAAAATGAAAACAATATTAACACCATTAGTAAGTATAATATTATTGACTGGGTGTTCTATATTCAATAAACCAGATTATGATTGGAAACCGCATCCAATAGTAGAAGAAGTTGATTGCTGTATAACAGATGTTCAGGTTCATGGTGCAATATATTCTGCGTTGTTAAAACTCAGGTGGAATATAAAAGAAACAACAGAAAATGGGTTTGTTGCAAATATACAATGTGATAACCTGCAGGATACCCAACAAATAAAGGTATCTTTTGAAAATACGAACCGGTACTATACAATCACACCGGAACAAACTATATCCAATATCTATGAATATCGTAATTGTATAGAATCCAAGACAAAAAAGATAAATAAATATATTAAAAAATACATAAAAAAATCCATAAAAAGAAATGCTAAGAAAGAACTTAATGGATTGAATTAGGTTTGTTTTTTAATGTGATATTATAAAAATAACAAACGCCCGTTTGGGCGTTTTTTATTTTAATTTTTCCTGGTATCTTTGTATTTCGCGCAATAATTGATTCCGGGTCGAATCAAATTCCGCAACGCGGGCATTTGCAACGGAATCATTATAATTCACAATCCACATAAGGTGCGAAATTAAACCTTGATTTTTTTCGAATTCTTCTAAATTTTCCAGAGCCAAATTATTATTTGCTCGTGCAAGCGAATCAATAACCAGGCGCAGATGTTTGTTTTGCGTAATTTCCGGCGCAGTTGTCATATACGTCCGCCGTGCCCCAGCATTGTCGCGCAGTTTAAATTCACAATTTTCAATTTTTTTGCGTGCCTCTTTACGACCCTGATAGTGGCTTACAATCATCACACCCGCCAATATCAGTATGGCGACGGTCGCACCCACCGCAATTCCATGCCAATCTGTGTTTTTGCTCATGTGTTTACCCCTTTGTTCGTACTGTTTTTATACCACATGGAAATAAAAAATCAACCAATGTATAAAAAATCGCCGTATTCACGGCGATTTGTATGTCATTTTATTTGTTTACAACAATTTTCCCATTGCAACGGCGGTATCACTCATACGGTTTGAAAATCCCCATTCGTTGTCATACCACGCGGTCACATGAACCAAGCGACCATCAATCACATGCGTTTGCGTTGAATCGAAAATCGAACTGTGCGCATCGTGCGTAAAGTCAATTGAAACCAACGGCAATTCATTATATCCAAACGTCTTGGATTCGGCCGCACGCATAGCGTCGTTTATTGAATCCACGGTTGCATCTTTGTTCAAGTTTACAACTAATTCCACAACAGAAACATCCGGTGTTGGAACGCGGATGGCGATTCCATCCAATTTCCCCGCCAAATTCGGCAACACCAAACCAATCGCCTTGGCGGCGCCGGTACTGGTTGGAATCATGGACATTGCCGCCGCACGGGCGCGCCGAAAGTCTTTATGGTTTTTATCCAATAATTGTTGGTCCCCGGTATATGCATGCACGGTCGTCATCCAACCCGACACAATTCCGAATTTTTCATCCAAAACCTTTGCCACCGGCGCAAGACAATTCGTTGTACAGGACGCATTTGATACAATAATATCATCGCGGGTCAATGTGTCTTGGTTCACGCCGAACACAATCGTTTTATCCGCACCCGCGGACGGTGCCGAAACCAAAACGCGCCGCGCACCCGCGTCAATATGCACGCGTGCCTTGTCCGCCGCGGTGAAAATCCCCGTGCATTCCATTACGATATCAACCCCCAATTCGCGCCATGGCAATTTTGTTGGGTCTTTTTCCGAAACACATTTGATTTTCTGCTTGCCGACAATGATTGTGTCGCCGTCCAGTTTAACATCCATTTGTAATTTGCCATGCACAGAATCGTGTTGCAGCAAATATGCGTTTTGTTCCGCCGGTGCCAAATCATTTACCGCAACAAATTCGATATCATCGCGTCCAGATTCCAACGCCGCACGCAAAACCAAACGACCAATACGGCCAAAGCCATTTATCGCAACTTTTATTTTTTTTGACATAATATACCTTCCTTTATTTTGTTTAATGCCGACCTATCATAGCACCATTTGCCAAAAAATCCAATCTGAATTTTGCGTCCGCTTGAATTTGCCAAATCGTGCGGTATAATTCTACATATGAATACAAAAAGCGCATACATTATCGCCGGCCCGACCGCATCGGGCAAATCAGATTTTGCCCATAAATTGGCGCGTGCCGTTCATGGCGCGATTATAAATTGTGACAGTGTGCAAATATATCGCGGCATTGAAAACATATCGGCAAGTCCTTTTGCCGGCCGTGAAATATCTGATGAAATTGACGGTGTGCCATATCGGCTGTTTTCGATTCTGCCATTGTCAGAACAAATAAGTGTCGCGGACTATATCGGACTGGCGCGCCGTGAATATGATGCGGCGCGTGCAAATGGTTTCGTCCCGATTTTTGTGGGCGGAACGGGGTATTATGTAAATGGCCTTGTAAATGGTATCGCGGAAATTCCGGAAATATCACCGGAAAACCGTGCGCGTGCGCGTGAAATGGTGGCGCACGATTTGAATGCGGCGCGTGCGATGGTGGCGGAAACCGGCGCATCGGATTCGCAACGCGTTGCCCGCGCGGTGGAGGTTTTTTTGCAAACCGGCCGTCAAATAACCGAATGGTGGAACGGACCGCGTGTGGGCGCAATTACGCCGACACCATATAAAATATTGATAAACCCACCGCTAAATGTGTTGCATGAACGTATCGCCGCGCGAATCCCAAAAATGCTTTCGGGCGGTGCGGTAAGTGAGGCCGAATATATTACTAAAAATAACCTTGACCAAAATCGCGCCATTGGTGCGGTGCAACTGTGTGATTACATAACCGGAAAAATAACACGTGATGCGGCAATTGAAAACTGGATAACCAAAACCAACCAATACGCCAAACGTCAGCGGACATGGTTCAAAACACAATTTGCGCCCGATATAACGATAAATCACATCCCTGACGCTGATGATTCAATGTTGTTCTGATTTTGCTGTTCTGCCTCTGCGGCCGCGCGCGCCTGTTGACGTTCCAATTGTCGTTGCTGTTTTGCAGCAACCTTTTCAAGAATCGTATTGTATTCATCACGAATAGCATCGTTCAAACCAGATTCACGCATCGCGCTTGAAAACGCGGTCGCGTTCGTAAATTCGGTTTCCAATTTACCCCATCCGGCATATTCCCAATCGATAATTCCAACGATATCCATGGTTGCGGGATCAACAATCACATTATTACAAAGGTCATTATGATTCCACCCATCGCCATCGCCGGTTTTCAAATCATCAATGCCTTCGGGCCGTGAATTGTGGACTTTATATATGAAACTTGCAATTTGTTTTGCCAATTTTTCGCGATTAGCCGTTATTTTTTTTACACCCATTAAATTCAGGTTTTTCCCCGGTATATACGGATATTTATAGAATATATATTCGCCCGCCGGAACAATTCGTATGGATAAAATACGCACCGGCGAAAATGGCGCGATTGCGTCGGTTATACGCTTTTCACGAATGATTTTATCCTGGGGAACCGCCGTATCATTATGCTTTCTAACCTTGAACACAAATTTGTTTTCGACGATAAATCCGATATTCCAACCACCCTTTATCATTTTTACGTCCATAAAGTCCAATTTTGGAAACGTTCGTTTAAGTGCGTTATATTTCCGATACCAATCAAACAACTTTACACGCCGCATATACATGCGCCACCGGCGCACCGGGATAAACCGGCACAGGAAATCACAAGCCGCGAAAAAATACATCCACATCAGTTTCCCCTTTTACAAATGTTTTATTAAATACTATTGAAACCCACGAAAAAAACAAGTATTTTATTTGTATGTTCAATAAAGGCACGATTGTAAAGGTTCTTGTTCCAAATGTGGTAAACCATGGTTATGATTACCGCCTGGGGGGCGATGCGGATTTAGGAACATTTGTCCGGTGCAATGTTATGAACCGCCCGTATATCGGTATCATTTACGGTATCGGCGATAGTAATTTGCCCCCCGAAAAGATAAAAGATGTTGGCACCGTTTTCCAATATAAATTGCCGGTCGCGACACTACAATGGATTCAGAAAATGTCGGAATGGACACTTATGGCGCCGGGGGCGGTGTTGCGATTGATTCTAAATGTGCCGGACGCGTTTAATGAACCAAAGACCGAACAACTTTACGCATATAATTTTGAATCTAAAAATGCGAAAATGACCGAAAATCGCCAAATGGTTTTGGATGCGTTTCAAATAAATAACAACGAACCAATGTCGGCGACCGATATTCAAAATATCGCGCGTGTCGGTCCGTCTGTGATCAAAACGATGATTGCACGCGAAATGTTGTTGCCGGTATCAACGCGTCGCGTCACCGAATGTTTCGATTATAAATACGCTGATATGGGTAATGTTGAACTGAACCCGGAACAACGTGCCGCCGCCGACAGCATTGGTCGCGATATCGCGCACGGCGGATTTTCGGTGAACCTTATTGACGGCATCACGGGCAGTGGTAAAACCCAAGTATATTTTGATTCCGTATGGCGTGCATACAGTGCGGGTCGTTCGGTGTTGCTTATGATGCCGGAAATTGCCCTTACCACACAATTTATAAAGCGATTTGAATCGCGCTTTGGTGCACCGCCCATTGTGTGGCACAGCAATCTAACCGCGGCGCGCCGTCGTGATATTTGGCGCGGTGTTTTAACGGGCGAAATAAAAATAATCGTCGGCACGCGCAGTGCACTGTTTTTGCCATGGCAAGATTTGGGTCTGATTATAATTGATGAAGAACACGATTCATCTTATAAACAGGAAGATATGGGAAATTACCACGGTCGCGATATGGCGATACTTCGCGCAAAACTTGAAAAAATCCCCGTTGTATTGGCAAGTGCGACACCGTCCGAGGAAACAATGAATAATGTGGTGGTGGGGCGATACGGTCACCATGTTTTGAAATCGCGATATGGTGGTGCGGAATTGCCAAAAATTGAAACAATCGATTTGCGCGAACACCGACCGGAAGAATACAAGATAAATGACGAGGTTCGCCCCGGCGCATTGTCGCCGATTCTGTGCGATGCAATCCGCGAAACAATCCAAAATCATCGCCAGGTTATGTTGTTTATAAATCGGCGTGGTTTTGCCCCAATTACTCAGTGTAAAAAATGCGGTTGGGTTGCGACATGCCCCGATTGTTCGGTTGGTATGACATATCATAAAAAGTTGGGAAAACTGTTGTGTCATGTTTGCGGCCGCACCAAGACATTGCCCGACAAATGCCCGGAATGTGGTGACGCGGTTTCCATGCGTGGCGCGGGACTTGAAAAGGTGGAAGAAGAGGTCGCCATAAAATTCCCCGGCGCGAAAACGGCCCTGGTGTCCAGTGATACGATGGTGTCGCGCGGGGCATTGGAAAGATTGGTTGAAAAAATGGAATCGGGCGAATTGGACATCATTATCGGCACGCAAATTTTGGCCAAGGGTCACCATTTTCCGAACCTAACACTGGTTGGTGTGGTGGACAGTGATATGGGCCTGTTCGGAACCGATTTCCGCGCCGCCGAACATACATTTCAACAGTTATTCCAAGTTGCCGGCCGCGCCGGCCGTGGCAAAATTCCGGGGCGCGTAATGTTGCAAACATATCAACCAACGAATCCCGTTTTAACCGCAATTTGTGCGGGCAATCGCGATGAATTTTTGCACGGCGATATGGATGTGCGCAGGGCTGCAAAAATGCCACCATTTGGGCAATTGATTGCGATAATTATCGAATCAAAAAAAGAATCGTTGTTAAAGGATTTTTGCGAAACACTTGCGCGGCAAAGGCCAAATGTGAACGGCGCGCGCATAATGGGCCCGATTGTCGCACAAATGTACCAAGTCCGCGGATTTTACCGTATGCGGTTTTTAATTGCGGGCGATGCGCGTGCATATTTGCAACCAATCGTGAAAAAATGGATGTCGCACATAAACGTCCCCGCAAACATCCGAATCAAAATCGACGTAAATCCAATGAATTTTATGTAAAGAAAAACCGCGCGTTTTGCGCGGTAAATTATTTTTCGTATCCCAACTTTTGTGGTGTGCGCCGTTGAAAACCGAATATGTGTATAACATTTTTTACACCATCGTTAAAACTTTTAACTGAACTTCTGCTATTCCGCCGCATTTTATCTTTGAAGGCATCAACCTTTTGTGCAAATTCGGCTCTTTTTGCGGCCCTTTCTGCTTGTTGTGCTTCGATTTTCGCAACAAGTCTTCCTTCGTGATCGGGCATATCGGGGGTGTATTGTGACCTGCGCCCCCCGTTTGATTCTGCTATCATTTCATAGATAATATCGCGTTCCTTATAAAGCAAATTTAATTCGTATCTATATCTTGGGTCGGCCTCCGGAATTTCACGAATTCGTTCTTCAATTTCCGCAAGTCGTTGCCCCAGAGAACCTCTTTGTTCAAGTTGGCTTCGTATTTCTTGTAAAATATCAGACATTTTTTCTTCCTTTTGTTGTTGATTTGATTAAACTACTTCTGTGACCGCGCGCAGTGAACCGTCGCGCGACAGTTGCACAACACGAATCTTTTGCTTCATTTCCGCAATCAAATCCGTGCGGTTATATGCTGGTTGCGTGTGCAAAATCCTGTCGGCGAATGCGGCATAGGCGGCTTCGGCACTTTCCGCGTGAATCGTTGTATAAAAATGTTCGTGCCCGGTCCCAAGCATTTCCCAAAGAACCGACGCATTATCCGTTGATATTTCGCCACCAATAATTACGTCCGGCGTCATACGAACAACCAAATCAAGCAATCGCGCATAGTTAAAATCATTTGTTTGTTCGGTTCGGGACAATACAAAATGCACGTGATTTTTTTGCGGAACGCGAACTTCGCGCGCATCTTCGACGGTAATAACACGACTGTTTTGGTCAATAAGGGTCAACATATGATTCAAAAATGTTGTTTTACCCGTCGCGGTCGCACCGCTTATCAAAATCGGACTGCCGTCATTTATTGCGGACATGAGTCTGTCGTATGGGTCGTCGGGCCGATTCGTTTTACGCGGTTTTACCTTCATCAATTTTTTTCCATGTTCAAGGTGATATTCGCCGAACGAAGTTTCCGCCACCCCACCGCCGCGTATATTTAGTGCAACACCGCCGGTTATATCGCGTTCGTCATATTGAACGTTCGGCCCTGCGATCGCGCTAAAACGATGATTGCCGGGCAAAGTCGCATAAACAACGGGAATTCCATGAATCGGGTCAAACGGCCGTTCATAAATGTTCGCAATCGTATGAATTAAATCAACAAGGTATTGCTTGCTAAGCACCGGGGCATCATATGCAACCCACGGCACACGCGCCCCATGCAGGCGCATCCACACTTCGCCAGCATGGTTTATCGCAATTTCTTCGACGAAACTTGGTCGGTAAAATTCCGATATAGGTTTCAATAAAGATTCTAATACAACATTCGTCATCAAATTCATTTTATCATAAATCGCCACTTGAATCAAAAAAGTTTATTTGTTAGAATCAAAAAAAAGAGAGAAGGAAATGAAGAAACTATTTTTTATCTTTTTGATCGGAACGCTTGGGTTGGCGGGCTGTTCGGAATATAACCGTCGCGATTTTGCAAATGGTGGCGAAGACGCACCGTATTACAACGAACGCACAAGTACGTTTATGCAATCGGATAATGAATACGCTGGAATCGATTCTTATCGTCCCAAAACCGATAGGGAACTTGACGAGGTTGAAACCAAATGGAACACATCGCGTATGGAAACCCGGTGGCAAGAATACCGCGGTGCGATGGTTCGTGTTCAAATCTTGCTTGGGAATACCGATATGCGTGAAATGCGCCTGCGTTTGATACAAAATGCGGACGGTATGGATGTCGATGGCGATATTCGCAGTGTCCTGTCCCGTGTGGCGGATTATGAAATGAAGCGTGTATGTGGCCGTAATGCCGACAGTATCGTTTTGATTTACGATCGTCCATCCGTGGATGCAATGCGTCCAACACCTTATTTCGATTATAGAATAGAAGCCGAAGGCGCAACAATGCGCGAATATGGTTTCCGATGCGTTTACAACAACTAAAACAAACATAACAAACATAAAAAACAAAAAGGAAAAAAAATGAAAAAAATGCTTGGTGTATTTGGTCTGTGTGGCGCACTGGTGTGCGCGGGATGTGATGCGGGCGATGTGACCGCACAAAACGGTGATACGGTTATCATCAACTTTGCGGGCTATCTTGATGGCGTCGCGTTCGAAGGTGGCACCGCGGAATCATATCCGTTGGTTCTGGGCAGTGGTCAATTCGTTCCGGGTTTCGAAGAACAATTGATTGGCGCGAAAAAGGGCGAAGAACGTGATTTGAACATCACTTTCCCGGAACAATATGTCCCAAGTTTGGCCGGCAAAGACGTCGTATTCAAGGTCAAGGTTGTTGATATTCAAAAGAAATAATTTGAAAATCTGTCGAACAAAAACGCCGGAATTTTTCCGGCGTTTTCTTATTTGCTATTTTTTTGCCCCTTTCTGGCTAACGCAGTTGTAACTAAGTTGGCATAATCATCATATGTCCGACAATTTGATAACTTATATACGGATATATTAACATTCATTTCGTTTTTTATAATACTTTTCAAGTGTTCGAAATTTACGGCTGAATTAATCCCAGACCACAACGGGTCCATATCTTCAAGTGAGATATATGTGGACTCTGATTTTCCTTGTTTAACCATAGATTCATGAACAGCGCGACAAATATCTCCAACGGTAAAGGTCGGATCTGTGACGTCTATCATTATATTATGTTCAGATATCAAATCAGCAAAAATTTTTTGCAAATTATCGGTTTTTTGTCGATCGTTCTTTATTTTATTTAATAAATTAAGAACATGAGTGTGTGATTGAACACTACGGTCCAGAGAAACTGCACGATTAATGTCGTGTATAACATCACGAAAAATTTCATGTTTGGTTTTTTTTATGTGATTATTTTGGCTATTATCTACGGTATCTGCAACACTTTCTTTATATGCTTTTCCAAACAATACGTTCCGTGATTTTTCTGAACTTTTTACATTTTGATAAATATATTGGTAAAGTTTGTCTAATTTTGTGCCACCAATTTCATAATCAATCTTTATATGTAAAACATGCTCGATATTTTGCGTGATAGATTCAGCGCCTTTCCGACTAACAAAAGTATCTCCTGAATTGCGACGCAGATTGAGTCTTTTGTCATCGAAAACGATTTGATTGATTTTATTTTTTATCAAAAGTTTAATAACATACTTATCTAATTCTTGATAAGATCTAACATTAGCTATTGTTTTTGTCGATGCCCAAATCCCGAATCTTTCTAATAAAATATCAACCACAGTATTGAAAGCCATCGAGGTTCTTATCGGTATCCATAACGGATTCATATTTGCACATTCTACCTCAGAGGATATGGCTTTATCACAAACAACCAATGCATAAAATATCTGATTTATAATGTTATAAACCGCGAAATTACGCTTATATGCTACGTCCAGCTTTACATCCAAGGATTCATTGAAAGATAAACGCAACAATTCGGATAATACCCGATCGAATGGACGACCAGTTTTTGTTTCAATTTCTGTTTTTAATTTGGTAATCCGTTCATTTGGGAAAACGCGACGTCCTATATAATTGCCAAGTTGGTTCAGAACAATAGCAAAAACTTCGTGTCTATTTAGTAACCCCTTCTCATTAACAATATTTTGTTGTGCCTCTACATTTTTTCTTTTGTTTTTTGGGTTTTGCGTAAACTCGTAGACAATTTTGCAAATTTTATCAACCGTCATATCTGATATACTATAATTTAACCTCAAACCAAATGCTGCCCTGATAGAATTTTTAATACATTGCTCATCAAATTTGGACAATGGCACAACATCATCGATTTTTTGTGTTACATCTTCGTCACCAAAATAAGGTACAAAAACAATCTGTTTTATTTGAGTCACTATATCTTCATATTGCATCGATTTAACCTTGTTTTTTATATAATTTTTTAACTGTAATGGTAACATGTTACACCAAATAAAACTGTTGTCAATAAATTATTCGTCAACGGCCATAATGAAAATTCCGCGTTCGTTTGCGCGTTTTATCACCGCATCTCGATTCACAACAAAGCAGGTTTTTGTATTCACGATAATCCCATGCAGTTTTGCATCCGCAACCGCGTTCACCGTATCAACACCGATTGCCGGAATATCAATATGCAAATCTTGACCGGGTTTGGTCATTTTTGCAAATACGCCACCGCTTTTTTTGCGGTTTTTTCGCATTTCAACAACGCGGTCCAACATTTTTGCGGTACCTTCGGCGGCCTCTACCGCGATGACCTGTTTGTCCACAACGACCGATGCGCCAATATCCGCGGCCCCGATAGTATGTGAAACATCAATCGCGCGTTCAATGTTCGCCATGTCGCCACGCGCCGGTTTCTTTTTTGTAAGCACGCCCGCGTGTTCAAAGGTCAGTTCCGGTGCCACATCTTGGGCCGCAACAACATCGAACCCCGCATCCGTCATAATTTTATTCAATGCAACCGCCATAGAATCATACCCCCGTTGATGTTTTAACATTTTGAAAAGTGCAAAAAAAGTCCACAAATCCGGCCGTAAATCGGACAAATTCGGATGCCCGATTGCACCAACAAATGTGACCTTTTTTATCCCTATTTTTCGTGCCGCATGCACCGCGCGCCCCGCACCACCAAGCCGAATGACCAAGTCCGGATTTAACCGCGGGTCATAAAAGTTTTTAAGACCGATTACAAACACATCCCAACCCCGCCGTCGCAACGCATCGCGCGTCAAAATCGGCAGATCCAGTGCCCCGGCAACAATCGCAATCTTCTTTTTCATACGTTTAAGTTTAGTCATAAATCATACTGGAATCAAGTCGGATTTTATGATATAATACCACAGAACCATAAATCAGGTGGAATTACCAAATGAAAAAAATATCTTGTTTTTTGTTGGGTGTGTTGGCGGCCATGTTCACCGCGGATGCCGATGCCAAAAGTTTAACCAGTGAAATTCGCAGTGGTCTTAAAAGTTCCGCATACGGTGGTTCGGCGCGCGCACCACGTTCAACACGCACGCGCCGGCGGGCCGTAAATTACACGGCGGGCAATACGGTTGATACGACCGTCTACGAAATGTCGGATACAATCGTTAATGTTGATGCCGGCGAAATGGGAAGCGAAGTTTTCTATGACGAAAAACCGGTCGAATACGACGAAGACGAAGAATATCGTTTGTTTATTCCAACATCAATGTATATGCGTGCGGGTGCGGGTATGAACCTTGGGTTCGCAACGAAAAAAGCGCGTGTTGGAAATGAAACCTATCCGTCCAAGGATTCATGGACCATGTTGTTTGGGCTTGGGTGGAATATGTCATCGTATGTTCGCACCGAATTGGAATTTCAACGTTCGGTATTTCGGTTTAATGATTTGGGTGATGAAAGTGCGTATTACAACATGATAAATGGCATGCTGTATTTCGATTTAGCGCGTCGCTATGTCCAAGACGGCGATATCACATACCGTCGCACGATTGTTCCGTTTATGGGCTTTGGCGCGGGAATCGGCATGTATGATTTCAAAGGTGGCGCGGGCGCAAGTGGCCTAATGGTTCCGGTGCCACGCGCGGAATTGGGTTTGAATTTCATGATAACCGATATGATTGGAATTGATATTTATTATCAATACCAATTGTTTGTTGAACGTGGTTTTGGTTGGAATACAACAAAGCATAGTGCCGACAGCGTCAGCAATGTCATGTTGTCATTTCGTATGAATTTCTGATGGGGGACGATATGAAAAAATTATTGATTTGTCTTTTTTGTTTTGTGCCGATGATGGCGAATGCGGAAATCACATACCGCGTACAGAAAACATGGACGGAACGGGGCGAAAACGCCGCACGTGATACGTATGCATCCAAGCATCGTTTCTATGCGGGTGCGATGTATAATTTTTCAATATGGCAAGATTACACCACGGACGATAACATAACCGCGAACGGCCACGACACATCGGGTTTTGACGTAATGCTTGGGATTCGTTGGTTTGATACTTTCCGGATAGAGGCCGACTATTTCACGGCCAAGGCAAAGTGGAACGGTTTCGCAATAAACACGAATACGGCGTTTTTAAATTTACTTGTTGACGCAAGAATCGATAGTTTATATCGCATGTTTTATAAACAAAAACTTATTCCATACATCGGCGCGGGCGTTGGTGCAACCTGGACAGATGGCAAGGACATTGTCGTCGATAATGATACGGTTGCGTCGTTTGCGGTGATGGCGGGTCTTGGAATTGAATTCAACGATTGGTTCACACTTGATATCGGATATCGGTATATGTATATGTTAAAGCCGGGAATTGATGGGTTCCGCGACCTGGCACCGAACGCAAATCAGATTCGCGTCGGCGCGCGCGTGAATTTCTAAACGGCGAACATGGGGCGGATAAAGTGATAAAGACATGCCCATTATTTTCAATCTGTGGCGGGTGCGTATATGATTTTGCA
This sequence comes from uncultured Pseudomonadota bacterium, assembly GCA_900313105.1. GTDB lineage: Bacteria > Pseudomonadota > Alphaproteobacteria > Rs-D84 > Rs-D84 > Enterousia. The sequence goes on along the minus strand of OMPY01000011.1, from coordinate 2,113 downwards.
TCACCGAATTACCGCGCGGAAAAAATCAAAAAATTAAATGGATGGGATTTGTCATCCGAACCGTTTTGGACGGATGCGGGGCAACGCCGTCGCGCAGATTTCTGTTTTTCCGGATGCGAATTTGGTTTTTATCAGCGCGGAACAAAAAATATAATTCATGTTGACCGGTGCCCGAATTTATTACCGGAAATAAATGCGATTTTGCCAAAACTGGCCGCGTTGCCGTGGGTTGGTACGGGTTCGGCATTGGTGACGGTTTGCGATAACGGAATCGATTTGGGTGTTGTTTCCGATGTTCCGTATTTTACACGCGAATTCAAAGAATCGGTTGAAAAATTGCCACTTATACGCGTGACATGGAACGGCAACATCGTTATGCAAAAAACGCAACCGAAAATAAGTTTTGCGGGCCACACCGTGGACTATATACCAAACGCATTTTTGCAACCGACCGTACAAAGCGAATCCGCAATGCGCGAATTTGTGGCATCGCATATTGATGATGGCGCGCGCGCGGCGGATTTGTTTTGCGGGCTTGGCAATTTTACATTCGTGGCGAACGCGGACGGACAAGGTCGCGACGGAGTGAGCAAAGCGAACATAGACGGATTTGATGTGGTTGGTATCGGCATAAAGCGCGATTTATTCAAAAATCCGTTGTCGGTAAAAATGCTAAACACATACGACGTAATAATCATGGACCCACCGCGCGCCGGCGCATTGGCGCAAACAAAACTTATCGCCGAATCAAATGTAAAGAAAGTAATTTATGTTTCGTGCAATCCGATAACTTTGCGCCGCGATGCAAAAATACTAACTAATGCAGGATATAAAATCACCGCCAGCGCCGCATTCGATCAATTCGTCGGCACCGACCATTGGGAATTGGCAGTTGTGTTTGAAAAGTAAAAGATACTTTCTCACTTATTTCTTGCCACCACAATGTCCGCATGGACGCCCGCCAAGACGTTTGGCTTCGGAACTATCCATTCTTGTACAATTGGTGCAATTATTAACCGAACCGCATGAAGGGTTATGATATACGCGTGTCTTTGTATTGTACATAACGTCATACGCCATCGCGCCCCCACAGGCAAGCACACAAAGCAACACAATAATAAATTTTTTCATTCCTCGCCCCATCTCATATTTTTTTGCATGATATAAATAAAAAATCACATCGTCAATAACTAAAAAAAGAAACACCGCCGTTGCCGGCGGTATTCTTCGAACGGCTTTGAAAGGAAGGAAAGGAGAAAAAAGAAATAAGCCGTTCTAAACTTTGCTGGGGTCCAGAGTCCAGAGGAGAGAGAATGTAGGAGGGAGTCTGGAATCTCTGGGCCCCACGAACATTTTCATGCTCGGTCAGGGATTGTTGCCTCTCTGACAATCGAAAATATAATACAACGAAAACCGTTTGTCAAGGCCTTTTGTCAAAAAATTTTTTTGGGTATCTGTAATTGGGTTAAAAATCCGCTGGAAGCCCCGGAAATCCTAGGAAATTGTGCTTGTTGCGACCCGGCACCACACGCGTTAAAATATAATCAAATTTAATAAAAAAAGGAAAAAATTATGACACATGAAGATGTTTGGCGCGCGATAGAGCGATTCGCAATGGAACACGGAATGTCATGTTCGGGCCTGGCGCGGTGCAGCGGTTTAGACCCCACAACCTTTAATAAAAGCAAGCGTTGGACCAAGGAAGGTCAACCCCGTTGGCCATCCACCAACAGTATCTCAAAGATTTTGTCGTCGACTGGGGCGTCAATCCAGGAATTTACCAAGTTTATTGATAATCCTGGGCCTGAACGTGCTGGATGATGGCAAAATGTGGGCCTCAGAGCAGCCAAAACCGATACGTGCCTGCGCGTATCGGTTCCCCTTTTTTATGTTACCGTAAATTAAAACCGAAATTTATCCGCATGTAAAATTATTGATGGTTTTTGTTGTGCCAAAATCGCCCGATTTTTGCCCATGTTTTTTGGGGTGGTATTTTACGCAAACCCGCGGAATTCGTGGGTTTGCGGTGGATAAAAAAGGTGTCAAAAAACCAAGGTTTTTAGTCAACACTTTTTTTCAAAAATCCAAAATTTTTATTTCCTGTAAAATCAAT
>OMPY01000050.1 GCA_900313105.1 uncultured Pseudomonadota bacterium | reverse complement strand
TCTGGCAACCAAAGTTCAGCACGAACAATCGTGGTCGTTGCAATCATGGTGAGCATCAAAATCGATAATATCTTTTTTAACATTTCTTTCCCCCCGTTCGCACGTTATATTTTTTAATTGCCACCATTACCGTTATTATCTTCGTCACCATATACCTGTTGATCTTCAATGGTCCACAGGGTGCAACCGGCACTTTGGTTCGCACAGGTCAATTTTGATGTTTCCATTGTGGGTAAATTTGTAACACTTCCTTTTAGTGCCGATGCCGTCACCAATTTATTTGCGTCACCACTCGTATAATTATTTGTCCCATCATATATTTGACGTTCGCCGATTGTTCCGTTTCCGGTTGTTGTATACATCACAACCGTCGTTCCGGTGTTCGCACTGTTTGTTCCCGCGGCCGGGATTTTTTCTTGTCGTGTTTCGACCGATGTATCAACGTATGCCTTGGACGATACGGTTTTACGGTCGGCCTGTGTTGTTTCCGCATATGCGGTACCAACCATAACGATTCCGCACAACAATAAATTCCCGATTCGCATGATTTTCTCCCTTTTTTTCTTTGATTTTCTGCATACAAATTCACTGATAAAAGTGTAACAAAAACCAAGGTTTTTTGACACCTTGTCCGGCCAAAATTCGGAAATTCGTAAGCCATTGATTTTACAGAAAATAAAAATTTTGGATTTTTGAAAAAAAGTGTTGACTAAAAACCTTGGTTTTTTGACACCTTTTTTATCCTCCGCAAACCCACGAATTCTGCGGGTTTGCGTAAAACCCTGCCCCCCAAAAAACACCCAAAAAAAATCGTGCAATTTATGGTGCCCCCCCTTAGCCCCGGAAAGGAAAACCCCGCACTTGCGGCAGGGTCGATGAGACCGAGCGATAGCGATGGTCAAATCGGGGACGGGTTCATATGCAATCTGGAATTGTTTATGTCACATTTTGAAAATCTTATCGACTTTATGCGGCCTTTTTGGCGCTGCGCATAATTTCAATTGGGGCTTTTTTGCCGACCACCACATCTTTATCAATGACGATTTCCGCCAAATCTTTTTTATCCGGCGCATAGAACATTGGTTCCAGCAAAATCTTTTCCAAAATACTGCGCAGCCCGCGCGCCCCTGTTTTCCGCGCCAGCGCAAGTTTCGCAATTTCCCGCAGACCGTCGTCCGTTATGGTAAGTTTAACATCATCCATGGCCAGCATCGCGGTATATTGCTTTACAATCGCATTTTTCGGTTCGGTAAGTATTTGCACCAACGCATTTTCATCTAATTCCGAAAGTGTCGTAATTACCGGCAACCGCCCAACCAGTTCCGGAATAATTCCAAACTTTACCAAATCTTCGGGTTGCACATCAGACAAATAATTTTTCGCATCGCGTTCCTTCTTTGACGAAACGTCCGCCCCAAATCCGATTCCGGCGCGTTCACACTTACGATTTGCAATCACACGATTAAGCCCATCGAACGCCCCACCACAGATAAACAAAATCTTGCTTGTATCCAAACGCACGGTCGCTTCGCCCGGATGTTTGCGCCCCGCGCCACTTGCGGGAACATTTGCAATTGTGCCTTCGACCAATTTTAATAACGCCTGTTGCACACCTTCGCCCGAAACATCGCGCGTCAGTGACGGATTTTCGGATTTCCGCGCGATTTTATCAATTTCATCGATATAGACAATTCCGCGTTGCGCCTTGGCCACATCGAAATTCGCATTGTGCAACAGTTGCGTCAGAACATTTTCCACATCTTCGCCAACATATCCGGCCTCGGTCAGGGTTGTGGCATCGGCAATCGCAAACGGCACATCCAAAATGCGGGCCAAAGTTTGCGCAAACAGCGTTTTTCCGGTTCCCGTCGGCCCAATCAACAAAACATTGGACTTTTGTATTTCAACATTCGACGAAAGCGTGACATTATGCCGTTTATAATGATTATACACCGCGACCGCCAACGTGCGTTTTGCTGTATCTTGGCCAATAATATATTCATTAAGGAAATCATAGATTTGTGACGGCGTTGGCAATTTTGCGGCATCTCTGGCCACCTCGGTCCGCATGTCGTCCGCCATAATATCGTTGCACAGCGCGATGCATTCATCGCAAATACAGACATTACGACCACTGACCAATTTCTTTACTTCGTAAACCGCCTTGCCACAGAAACTGCAAAACTGTTGTTTTTTTTCCGTTGTTTTCTTTTCGTCCGTCATATTCCGCCCTATTTTTTCCTTGTCAAAACATTATCAATAATTCCGAAATCTTTCGCCTCGGTCGCGGTCATCCAATTATCACGTTCCATTGCATCGTGTAATTCCTTGACCTTACGACCGGTAAATTCGGACATCTGCTTGGTAATAGTTTCTTTGACCTTTTGCATTTTCCGCATACCGATTTCCATATCGGTCGCCTGCCCCTGCAAGCCACCAAGTGGTTGATGAATCATGATCTCTGTATTCGGCAAGGCAAATCTTTTACCCTTTTCACCCGCCGCCAAAATTACCGATGCCATAGATGCAACCAATCCCATACCAATCGTCGTAACCGGTGATTTTATATATTGCATTGTATCCATAATCGCCCATCCGGCGGATATAATTCCCCCCGGACTGTTGATATAAAGTGAAATATCTGCATTTGGATTTTCCGATTCCAAGAACAGCAACTGTGCCACAACCGTATTAGCCATTTGCAATTCTATGTCACCATTTATCATAACAATCCTATCCCGCAGCAAACGCGAATAAATATCAAAAGACCGCTCGCCACGTGGGGATTCTTCTATTACCATTGGTATCAAAGACATAACACACACCTTTTATTTCTGATTATTTCTGATTATATCACACAAAAACGCCATTCGCAAACGCGGCGGCCAATTATTTTGCAACGACCACCATCGCGGTTCGCAACACATTATCGCCGAACATATATCCGGCCTGCATTTCTTCAACCACGGTGTTCGGCGCGACACCATCGGCCGCGGTCACAACCTGAATCGCATTATGCAACGTGGGGTTCAATGTTTCACCAACCGATTTTATTTTTGTGATTCCAATCTGTTCAAACGCGGATTCCATTGCCCGCGCCATCGATTGGATACCCGCATCACTGGGCGAATGTTTCAACGCCGCGTGGATTGCGTCCATAACCGGCAATATTTTTTCCGCAACCGACATCGCCCGCGAACGTGCACGCGCATCCGCATCAATGGCGGCACGACGACGGGTGTTTTCCAACTCCGCCGCCGTGCGCAGGTATTTATCGTTCAATTCGGCAATTTGCGCGACCAATTCCGCGGTTTCATCTTTCTTTTCTTCCGCCGGTTTTTCGGGTTCATTCACATCCTTTACCGACACGGTTTCAACTTTAACTTCTTTTTTATCTTCCATGAATATTTCTCTATTTTTGTTACTTTGCATTTTGTATTATAGTGACAAATTCTTGCGGTTTCAAGGATGCCCCTCCAACCAGCACCCCATCAACATTCCTTATTGCGACAATATCGGCAACATTTGACGCATTTACACTTGCGCCATACAAAATCGGCGTTCCGCCAAGCCCCATATATGACAAAGTATCCGCAATAACCTTGTGCGCATCGGCGATTTCTTGCGTGGTTGGCGTTATTCCCGCACCAATCGCCCATCGTGGTTCATACGCGATAATAATATCGTCATGCGCGTCTTCTGGTACTGATTCCTTTACGCCCGCCTCTATAATATCAAATGTCTTGCCGGCACGCTTTTCCTCCATAGTTTCACCGACACAGACAATCGGCGTCAGGCCGTTTTCCAAGGCCATCTGCGCCTTTTGCCGAACAATATCGTTCGTTTCGTCATGATACATGCGGCGTTCACTGTGCCCGACAATTACATATTTCGCACCCGCATCGGCCAACATTGCGCCCGACACTTCACCGGTATAGGCGCCTTTTTCATGCGCGCTGATGTCTTGGGCGCCAATTGCAACATTTTCCGTCCCCGCACGCACCATTGTAAAAGGCACACACAAAATCACCCGATTTTCGGTCTTTACCCCCGTAATTGCGTCAATCATTTCGCCCAAGGCCGCACGCGACCCGTTCATTTTCCAGTTTCCTGCAATAATTTTCATTTTTTATCCTTTTTTCCGTTGATTTTCTTGGTTACATTTTGCTATGTTATCGCAAAAGGTGAAAAAATGCTAGAATATTTACGTAATGCGGCCGATAAACCGTTGGCCAAGGTTTTAATGGGAATTCTAATCTTTTCGTTCGTTGGATGGGGCGTCGCCGAATGGGTATTTGGTCTTACGTCGTCCGATACGACACTGGTTCGCGTCGGTGGGGAAAAGAT
>OMPY01000010.1 GCA_900313105.1 uncultured Pseudomonadota bacterium | reverse complement strand
TCCGATTATTTGGATGAATATGTTGCCGGCATTTGGTGAAAAGAATATAAAGATGTCTGTGCCGGGTGTTGTCGGGCGCGCCTTGGTTGTTGGACCAGAGGTGAATACGAAAACATTACAAGAATTTTTGGCGCAACAGGCAAATGTTGTTTTGATATCCCAGGGGCATTTTGTGGTGCCTGATGGGTGGCAATCGCGATTCGATATTGGTCAGTGTGGCAAGGAAGAAAGATTGGAAACAGACCTGATTGTTGGGGCGACCGCAAAATATGGCGATTTTGGTGGCAAAGATAAAATAGATGCAAAAATTGTTCTGCGGACCAGTAATGGCGAACTTTCATCGTTCACAATTCCGTCCAGTGTTGGTGATAACTATGTAATTGTTGGTATTCCGACACATTCTTTTGTGACAACACCGGAAACATTGATAAGTCCGTTTGCGGAATTGGTTGTATTTATGTCACCGCGAATTGTTTCAATTGTGAATCCGGCGGATGTTCCGGATGATGCGCCACTCGTTGGTGATGCGTTGCGTGATTGGTTAAAGGAATAAAGATATGTTTACGAAACTGGAAAGAAAAATTGCATTTAGATATTTGGCGGCGCGGCGGCGTGGGTTTGGTTCGGTTGTGTCGTGGGTGTCACTTTTGGGAATTATGTTGGGTGTTGCAACACTTATTGTTGTGATGTCGGTTATGGGCGGTTTTCATGATACATTGCTTGCGCGGATTGTTGGTATGAACGGTCATGTTGTTGTTTATCACCAAGATGGCGCGATTGCGGACTATGATTTCTTGGCCGAAAAAATGATGGAAAATAAAACGGTGGCGCGTGACGTATCCGCCATTGTGCCAATTGCCGAAGGCCAGGTTATGGTGACCGCGAATGGAAAAAATTCTGGTGCGATGGTGCGCGGTATTCGTATGGATGATTTGATGACCAAAACCAACAGTGGCGTGCGTATGTATGGGCGCGATTTGGCCGATATTCGCGACGGTGAACTTATAATCGGGTCAACACTTTCGCGGAATTTGGGTGTGCATATGGGCGAAAGTGTTTCACTTGTTTCCGCCGATAATGCGACGCCAACGCCGTTTGGAACAATGCCACGGATTATGTCGTACCCGGTGCAAACATCGTTCTTTATGGGAATGTATGAATATGATTCGGGGTATATATTTATGCCACTGGTGACCGCGCAAAAGTATTTGAATTTGGGTGACGCGGTGACGCATATTGATTTATTCCTGCGTAATCCCGATGATACCGATGTTGTGCGTGATGCGTTGATTGATGTGTTGCCGGACGGGTATATCGTTCGTGATTGGCGCGATTTGAATCGGGGCTTTGTTGGCGCGTTACAAGTTGAATCTAATGTTATGTTTTTAATTTTGATGTTGATTGTTATTGTCGCAGCGTTTAATATAGTTTCGTCGTTGGTTATGCTGGTCAAAGATAAATCCAAAGATATCGCGGTGTTGCGGACATTTGGTGTTTCACGGCGTTCGATGATGCGCATATTTATTTTGTCGGGAACAAGCATTGGTGTTATCGGTGCGGTGTTTGGAACGATACTTGGGGTGGTGGTTGCGATTTATATCGAACCGATACGGCGATTCTTTCAATGGATGACGGGGCGCGACCTGTTTCCGGCGGAATTGTATTATTTGTCGGAATTGCCGTCGCGTGTGGAATTTGCAAGTGTTTTGGGAATTGCGTTGATTGCGATTGCACTTGCGTTTTTGGCCACAATATATCCGGCATGGAAGGCGGCAAACACAGACCCAGTAGAGGTTTTAAGGAATGAATAGAGAGAATTAAATGGCGTCGATATTAAATTCTTTGTCACGGGTGAAAAAGGGCGAAGTCGTCCTTTCGGTGCGCGATATAAAAAAGACCTTTATCGAAGGTGGACAACCGTTGCATATTCTAACCGGTGGTGGGTTTGATTTGCACCGTGGTGAAATTGTTGCACTTGTCGGGCCATCGGGGTCGGGAAAATCCACGCTGTTACAGTGTGTTGGGTTGTTGGATAAACCGTCGGGGGGCAGTATTGTTGTGTCGGGAACGCCGGTGCATAAAATGAGTGATGAAATGCGGACAATGGTGCGGCGGCGGAAAATGGGATTTGTGTATCAGCGGCATAATTTATTGTCTGATTTTACGGCAATCGAAAATGTTATGTTGCCGATGCTTGCCAATGGGGTTGATACGGATATTGCCGTGGCGCGTGCCAAAAATTTATTAAAGGCCGCAAATGTTGCGCATCGTGCGTCACATTTGCCGGGGCAAATGTCGGGCGGTGAACAACAGCGAACCGCGGTGGCGCGCGCGCTTGCCAATAATCCCGATATATTGTTGGCGGATGAACCAACGGGCAGTTTGGATCCGAATCATGCGATTGCGGTTTTTGAACTCTTGTTGGATTTGGTGCGTAAAAATAAAATGGCAATGTTATTTGTCACGCATGATATGTCACTCGCTAATCGTGCAGACCGGCGCATAACAATCAAAAATGGAATAGTTAAATAAAAAAATAATAAACTAAAAAAAAGGAGAGAGAAAAATGAAAGACATCAAAAATACAAATTGTGAAAATTGCTATATCTGTTCACGTAAACAAAAGTTTTGGGCATGGGTTTTGTTGTTTGGTATATTTGGTTGCGGGGTTATGACGGGGCTTTATCCGTTGGGGCATAAATTGGCCAATACGCCGGATTCCGCCGTAAAGACAGAATCAAAAGAACCGGATGCGGTTGTTGATTTGTCGGACCCGGAACCGCAAAAGCCGTGTGAAATAAATGAAAAGGTTTTGAAAACGCGTCTTGCGCGGAACATAGATGATACGCACCCGGGCGCATTTACCGCACACCAAAATAATATGTTGGTTTATAAACGGCTGTTTAATACGGGATGTTTGGAAAACCGCGATTATTTTTCGGAAATGGCGGCAAATGAACGCATATATATGGACGCACTTGCGGGAGTTGAAAAGAAAAACAACGAATCGGTGGAACGGCCGTGTCGTGAAATTGAAAGTGCACTTAGTCGCCGTATTATTTCGGGGTGTGATACAAACCAATATGTTTCGGAATGCCATTTGAATAATGCCGAAGTTTATTCGAAACTTGCCGAAGATGGTTGCCCGGAAAATATCGAACGTTATCGTAAAAACGCGCTTGATGAATTGCAAATTGCGGATGGTGTTCGCATAAACGCAAGTGATATAAATCCGCGCGAAGTGCGTTCCACAATAAACACATATAAAAAATTACAGATGCAAAATGAAGCGCGTCGGTATTTGAACAAGGTTGAAAAAATGCTGGATCCGGGAATCGATTTCATAATGGAATTGCAAAAGGTCATAGAAGAATAAGAAAGGAAATAATATGAACATAAAAACAATCGGAATCTTTGCGGTCTTGTCGATTTTTGTGGCGGTGCCGGCGGTGCGTGCCGAAGAAGAATCTAATGAAGACCCCGCCGCGGTTGAATATGCGGATTATGAAGATTACGAGGTTTTTGATGATGTGCAAGAATTGATTGACGAAGAATTGAACGAAACGGCGACTGTGGCGGATGATATGGGGCAGGTTGTGGTTGAAAATGTCGAACCGGAAGAGGTTGTCGATGTACCTGCGCCACGCGCCGTTGCGGATAGGTTGTCCTGTGATGAAATAAATATGCGTGTTTCGGAATTGCGAGAAGATGTCAAGGCATATCCGGAATTAAAGGCGGATTTGGAATATATGCTTTCGCGGCAACGCAATCAATGTGCACCGCGTGCCGCACGCCGGCCGGTACATAACTATCGTAATGTGAATCCGGTTACGGAAATCGAAATTCCCGAAGTATCGGTATCCACGGAACCGCCAGTGTCAGAAAAGACACCGGAAGAAATAGCCGCAGAAGAGGCCGCCGCCGAAGCCACACGTCAGGCACAAATAGCAGAAAATCGCACAAAGGGTTTGTGTGATGATGGCGAAAAACCTAATCAGTATGGGTGCTGTGCCGGCGAAGTGTTTAAGCAGGTTGAACATTTGAACTTTGCGTGTTGTCCAAAGGAAGGCGATGGTGATTGTGTCGCATCGCGGAAAAAATAATCATGGGGCGACAAGATATCATAAATTTCATACATAAAAAATATGGCGTAAAACCGGAATACCTTTGGCGGCGGTATCCGGATTTTTGCGTGTTTCGGCGCGCGGATAATAAAAAGTGGTTTGCGATAATTATGAAAATTTCGCGCGGAATACTGCGGATTCCGGGCGAAGGCGCGGTTGATATTATAAATGTTAAAACAGATAACGCGGAATTTTTGCGCGGGGTGCCGGGGATTTTACCGGCATATCATATGAATAAAAATAACTGGGTGACGGTTTTGCTGGATGGAACCGTGTCGATTGGTAATGTTAAAAAGTTGATAGAAATGTCATATGATGTAACGCAATAGAAAATGTTTGGAAACAGGCGTGTTTTATGATATAATTCCGTAAAAAGGAGTTAAATATGTCTTCGGATGCAAATACAAATGCTTTTGATATTGTTCGTTGGGTTTTGTTGGTGCCGATGTGGGTTGCGGTGTGGTTCTTTGTGCCGTATGCGTATTACAAGATTTTTGGCGTCGGCGCAAGTTGGTGGACCATTATGGTGGTGCCATATACACTAACAACAATTTTTGAATTTTTCGTGATGCGTGCGATGGCGCCGTCACACAAGAACGTGTTTGCGATTCTTGCGGTGGTTTGTACGATATTGCTTAGTGTGTATTTGTATTATACTTTGTCGAATATGGCATATTAAAATAGTGTACCATGATATGTTTTAACACCTGGTGCTTTTGGCCAGGTGTTTTTTGTTGATATCAATCCCTTTTTGGTTTGTAAACGATTCGGTTTTGGGTCATGTAATCGCGCAGGACCGATTCGCCGTGTTCGGGTTCGATATTGCCGTATACGGTGATATTCCGGCGTTTGAATTCGTTCAACCAATTTGGTTTGAAACCTTCATCAAATCCGGTTATAGATTCGACTACCTTGGATGTGATGCCAAAATATACCTCCTGGATGCCGGACCACATAATGCCGCCCAAACACATAATGCACGGTTCCGCCGTCACGTACAGCGACAGGTTATGTCCCGATAAATCGTATGTGTGCAGTAATTCTTCGGCGTCGCGTATGGCGTTCATTTCGGCGTGGTTGTGACTGCAATTCATGGAAACCACGCTGTTTGCGGCGCATGCGATTTGATTGCCGTCCGCGTCATAAATCGCGGCTAAGAACGGCCCGTGCCCGCGTGCGATATAGTTCGGCAATTCGTCGTATAATTCGGTGATGATTTTTTTTGCGCGCCTAAGTTTGCGTGCATCAATTTTTTCGTTCGCAATTATGTTGTCTGTATTTTGCATTTTTTTGCCCCTGTAATCTTTATGATAATTTTACGATTCGGTGCATAAAATCGCAAGTGATTTTGATAAAACCGATTCGGTGATGGGTATTTTTTTATATCAAAAATATGATTTTTTTGTGGGTGATATTTTTTCCTATGATAAAAATTTTCTTTTATACAAAAAAGACAAAAACCCTAGGAAAATCAACGGGTGCGGCGGTTTTTGTGTGTTGTGATTTTTGGCATAAAGAAAAAATATGATTGTGTCCCGGGTATCTATTTGTTTTTAGGTGATTTATATAAAATTTTTTGTGTTGGTGTGTCCTTTTTGGGTTATCCGATGCATAAAAATAGGATAACCTAAATTTTCCTGGGAATGAATATAATGTGGGCATGGTTAACAAACAAAAGGAGATTACCATGACTCATCAAGATATATGGCAAGCAATTGATAATTTCGCTTTTCAGCATAACATGTCCTGTTCGGGGTTGGCGAAATTTTCAGGATTAGATGCAACCACATTTAACAAGAGCAAGCGTTGGTCGAAATATGGGCAACCACGGTGGCCTTCGACAAACAGTATTGCCAAGATATTAAATTCCACCGGAAAAACTATCGCGGATTTTATAAAATGTATCGGTGAATAAAATATTTTTGTTTACAAAGGTTTTTGGTCGTGTAGGATACACCGTATGTCGACATTAAAAACAAAAATAATTTTATTGAAAGAATTGCTGGCACTAAAAGAGGTTGTTGATAAGGGCAGTATTCAAATCGCCGCAGGGGAAAACGGTATTAAAAATTCCAATCTGTCGCAAATGATTCGGAATTTAGAACATAGGTTTCATACTAAACTTATCAACAGGGGCGCGAGTGGCAGTTTACCAACAAATTCTGCGCAACTTATATACAATGATATATGTGCAATAGAAGAAGAACTTACAAGGATTTCTGAAAATTTTGTGGATATGGACGCACTGTCGGGGTCTATGTCTGTGTGGACCGAAGAAGGTTTGTTCGGAAGTTTTATTTTGAAAGATTTGTCGGAGTTTTATGCGAAATATCCGAAACTGCGCCTTGAATTACTGATGCGGCGCGAACCGGACGTATCAACTATGGATATTTTGATTATTAAACCAAAGTTGCATCCAAATATTCATGGAACGGTTTTGTTCAAATTCAAAACTCATCTGAAATTTTATACCAGTAAAAAATACTTGGCTGAACATGGTGTGCCAAAGAATATAAACGATTTGTTGGAAAATCATAATTTGTGTATGGTGATTCGCTATATGAATTTGCCAGAAATTCAAAGTATTATAAAGCGCGCGAAACATTTGAATACCACATCCGATTCGTTGGCGTTGATATACCGGTTAGTGAACGATGGCGACGGTATCACGGTTTTTCCGTCTTGGTTTGAAGAAAGCAGTGAAAAATTGGTTTGTTTGGATAACCTGGATTTTGAATATGAAATGGAAACACAGTGTATTTGTCGGACGGAAATCGCAGAATCGCCAAAGGTTGGCGCATTTGTGAATTTCTTTATGGATTTCTGCAAGGGCCACAAAGTGCCGATTGATATTTATTTTTGATGTGCGGGGGGCGTTTATGGGCGAGACGCGGGGGTTAATAAAAAATGTTGAAACGCCAAAAAAATATTTGTATGATTGTTTTTATAAAGGGGTGTTTATTATGTGGTTCGTGGTATTTTTTTGTGTTATCATACTCTGTTTTGTTTTTATTAAATCTATTAATAGTGAACGTTCTAACAAAATAACAAGTAAACAAACACCAGGGTTAAGAAATATAAATGTAAAAGATTTAATAGAAGAAGCGCAATCTGTGTTGCAAGAGTTTTACGCTCTTGTTTTAGCATCCCCTGCTAATTTGAGAGGAGAGTTAGATGTCGGTTTTATAGATGATATTATAAACACTTGCAAAGATAGGTTAGAATCACCAGAATATAAATCTGTTTATGCCATTGTTGTTAAGAAATATGGTTCAGTTAAATTACAAATGTATGATTGGCTTGGTGGAATGTTAGCTAGTATGTATACAGTAAAAACAGATATAACAAAAAAAGAAATCAATACATTAGATTGGATGTTAAGTATTGTGAATATAAATTTGAAACATTTGGGCTCAAAAGTGTTTTTTTCGAAAGAAAAACCGATGGGCACATCAAAATATCCGAAGATTTTTGAATGTTAACACGAATTATTAATAAAAAAGGAGTATGAAATGAAAAAAGTAATTGCCCTATTGATGCTGGTTTCTTTTTTAGGAATTTCTAATGCGGAGGCTGGTTATTATAGAACTAAAAATTCATTTACAGGTACTTATCGTTCTACCGGTCGCACAAACAATATGGGAATGCATAGGGCACCTGCTGGATATCACACAACATCTTTTGGAACAGTTCAAAAAAATAGCATTTGGTAAAATTATTACTATTTTGGGTATAAAACACCTGTTCTAAAACGGGTGTTTTTTGTTTCGCCTACACCCCCCCTTTGAACAGATATCCTGGTTAGAGCGGTTAGGATTGGGGGGGGGGCTTTATTAGTTCGAATGTTTTTTATGTTTTGTTGCTTTTTCGTATTTTTCTATATAATATCTGTGAAAGATAAAGGTTAATTATATGGCAGGATATCATTTGAATTTTACTTGTTTTAAATGTAATGAAAAATCTTTATCTATAAAAGTGTGTGAAAATGAAACAAATTCGTATATTGTTAAGAATCATGATATGGATGGTGTGTTGCAAGTTGTTTGCCCAAAATGTAATGAAATAATAATTGTGATTAATCAGTGTTTGCAATTCGAAATTTATTTACAATGTGCTATTGAAAGATTTTTGACAGCTGATTATGCAGAAGCTGTATTTTTATTGGTAAAATCTAGAGAAACATTTGTTGAATTTATAATAGATTTATTGTGCTACGAAAGAGAAAAAGAAGTTAATTTAAAGCAAAATGAGCTTTATTCTTCAGAAAGAAGGTATGGTTTTTTTGCTGGATTATATTTTGCTAGGTTTAACGAGGTTATAAATTTTAGTAAATTGGATTTCAAAATACGAAATAGAATAATTCATAATGGCGTCTATCCTAAAAAACAAGAAGTTATCGAATTTGGGGACAATGTAGTGCAATTTTTTTACCAGGTTATAGAAAAAATAAAATCTGAAATCCCCACTGATGTATATATTGGGTATGTGTATTCGATTAAACAAGGTAAAATAGATACATATAAACAGACATTTGAAGATAAAAAGGTACAAATTCAGACTGTTTCTGATGTGATTGACTTTTTTACAAGAAATATTGATGGTATTGAAAATTTTGAAAAGTTGTGTAGCATAATAGAGCAAAATAATAGAATGCTAGCTGCACATTCTATAGATTTGGAAGCTTCAAATCGTACAAGAAGACAATAGTTCGAAAGTGTGGATAACGACATAATTTTTCAAAACTAAGCTTTCGAACTTGCCAAAGTCTTATATTTTTGCTCTCTGGAATGTGCACGAGTGCCTCGATACGCAATAAGAAAAATCTATAAAAACTCGTGGGGGCAAAAACTCCGTTTTTATGATTTTTCTAATTGTGTATCTTCGTATTGGTGCTGCGGCTATCGCCTCGCACCGATCCGTGCGCCAAGAAAATTAAAAAATGCCCCGTTGGGGCATTGTTTAATTTTGGTTGGGGCGCACGGATTCGAACCATGATAAAGAGAACCAAAATCTCTTGTCCTACCATTAGACGACACCCCAAAAGCGGTCTTGATTATAGTAGGTTTTCTGATTTTTGCAATAATAAAATAATTTTTTGTTAGTGGGGGGGGGGGAGAAATGGGGCAGGGGGATTATTCCAGAATGTGTACGCCCCGCCCTTGCGGCGGGGCCGGCAAGCACGAGTGCCCTAACCATGAAGTGCGCGCCGGGGGCGGGTTTGTACAATTTTTTATGACCCGCCCCCGCATCGTGCTGCGCAACGCTTGCACTTTGCGACCCCGCCGCAAGGGCGGGGTATGTGGGTACTGGAATTTTGTATTAAAAAATAATTTTTGTTATTTTAGGACTTGATTTTTAATCATTAAAAATTATAATGATTGTTGGTTTTAATAAAGCACTAGGGGGTGAAAATGGCACATAAAGAGTTGGTTTCTTTGATGTGGAAAAATATATTGTCGTTCGCAAAATTGTCCGAACGCATAAACCGCAGTCAAATGTCGTTTAGCGATTATTCGCGGACACAAATGCAGTTGCTGATTCGCTTGTACCTTGGGGGGCGGGTGCGGTTAAAGGATTTGGCGGCGCGCGAATTTGTGCCGGCGCCGAATTTGTGCACGGCGTTTCGTAAAATGGAACACGATGGTTTGGTTTTGCGTGCGGTGGACGAAGACGATAGGCGCAATACATGGTATTCGGTTAGTGAACGTGGGGCCCAGGTTGCGGCGGAAATAATCGAAATGTTGCATAATGCAATTGGGTCTATGTTCAAAGATATTGATAAAAAGGACGAAGAAGAATTGGTCCGTTCTTTCAAATCTATGAATGAAATTTTGGCAAAGTTGGAGGCGAAAAATGCGTAAAATTTTTGGTTGTCTTTTTGCGCTATACGCCGGATTTTGCTGTATAGACGGTTTTGCGATGGATTTGTCACTGGATGATGCGGTGCAAAAAATTGTCGCCGAATCGCACGATTTGAAAAAGGCCGATGCCAATGTTAAAAAGGCCCAGGCATCTTTGGATGCGGTAAATGCCAATCGTTGGTTTAGTGTCGAAGGAACGGCGTCTTATATGAATTTAATCAATGTTGAAAAACCATTTGATTCTTTCAATGTGAAATTGCCGCCGGAACTTGGCGGATTGGTGCCGCAATTGGCCGGGGTGGAAAATATAGATGTGCCGGATAATATATTTATGGCGGGTGTGACGGTGACGCAGCCGATTTATACTTTTGGGAAAATTGGTAATGCGGTGGACAGTATGCGCAACGCAATAAAGATGAGTGAATATAGCAAGGAAATGGTTCTGCGTGAGGTTCGATATAGCGCGGCGGATTTGTATTGGACCGCAAAAATGACCGATGGAATTGTTGAAATTGCGCGTAAAAACTTAAATGACGCGGTTGGGGCAAAAAAGAAACTGACCGGGGCAGGGCGCGCAAATCGCAGTAATTTAGTAAAAATAGAATCTGATATTGCGACCAAAGAAATTAACCTTTCGGATGCGGAATTTAACCGCGATACGGCGCATAGAATGCTGAAAATTTTGGCGGGAATTGATATAGATGAACCGTTAAATTTGACCGATGAATTTCCGGAAACTTTCCCGGAAATGGAAAGCAAAAAACTTTCAAATACCCCGGAATGGCAGATATTGGACCAGCAAGTAAAGATGTATGAATCCAAGGCATCATCAAATCGCGCAAATGGTTATCCAACACTTGCGGCGGTTGGTTCGTATAATTATGTGACGATGGATAAAGATTTCAAAAATATGTTTAATAGTAATGGGTCGCAATCTGCGTATTGGGGACTTGCGTTAAAAGTTCCGATTTTTAGTGGTGGGGTCAATCGTGCAAATGCGACAATTGATGTGATGAATGCAGAGGCCGCACGGCAAGATTTGGACAAGTCCAAAAAAATCACTGCAGAAAAATATACAAATGCGATAAAGCAATATAATCATTTGCGTGACAACCTGGGTGGACTTGTCAATGCGCGGAATTTGGCGGCCAAGGCGTATGGTTTTTCACTTGATAGATTTGCGGCCGGTCAGACATCGGCGGTGGAATTGGCGGATGTATCGAACGGTTTGTATCAATTGGATGTTGCGCTTCTTAATGCGAAATACAAGATTTTAATGTCGGAGGAATCAATCAAAAAACTTGGTGAATAATCATGAAGATATTTGGTAAAAAATTTGATGATAAAAAATTAAAGAAAAACGTATATACGGCGGTTTTTGCCGTATTGGCGCTTTGGTTTATATATCGTTTTGTTATGGTTGCGATTGAATCGCGTATGGTTGTTTTTAACCCGATGCGTGCGGCGGGACAAAATGGAATTATTGTTGATACGATTGTCGCCGAACAAAAAAGTGGAATTATAAAAACGCCGCTTTCGGTTGAAAATAATCGGGCGTATGTTTCGGGCGCGCATCGCCGTGGATTAAAGGTTGGACAAAAGGTTGCGAACGGTGAAATCGTTTTTGTCGCGAATAGTTTAGACCTTGATACCGGAATGTATGTTGTTAAAACAAAAAATGTTGATGATGGTGTTGTATATGTCGAATCAGAATGTAATGGATTTTTTATTCCAACATATGCGGTGCGCGAATCGCAGATTATGCGTGCGGAATCGGGGGTGGCGGTTGCGGTGTCGGTGACCGTGAATGCAAGTGATTCAGATTTTTCGTGTGTTTCCGGTGAAATCAAAGACGGCGATATTATTGTGCTGTCCAAGGTTGAACCAAATCAAAAAATAAATGTTCAAAAATAAAAGGGTGTGGATATGTTAAAATTCTTTGTTCGGCGGCCGGTCACAACAGTTATGTTTGTATTGCTTTGGGTGGTGTTGGGTTTGGTTTCTTTCCCAAAGATGAATATAGAACGTACGCCGGCATTGGACTTTCCAATGGTGACGGCGACATTTGTTTACCCGGGGGCCGCACCGTCTGAAATAGAATCCCAGGTTATTAAAAAGGCCGAAGACGCAATTTCCCAAGTGCCGGAACTTAAAAAAATTACATCCCAAGCGTTCGAAAATGGCGGCTATGTGATGGCGGAATTTAATTTGGGTGTAAATGTCAATGACAAGGCAAGCGAGGTTAAATCAAAAATTGACGCGTTGGCTTCGGAATTTCCAACTGATTTGAAACAGCCCGTAATTGAAAAGTTAAATCCGTTGCAGACATCGGTTGTTGATATTGCGCTTTATGGTGCAAATCTGCGTGATTTGCAAGAGTATGCCGATAATACACTTGCCAACAAAATTACATCGATAAACGGCGTGGCAAGTGTTTCGGTCTTTGGTGGTGAAAAACGCGCGATACGTGTTGCGCTGAATCCGGAAACAATGGCGGCATACGGTATAACAATTATGGATGTCGTAAGCGCGATGGGCGCAAATAATATAAATGTTCCGGGCGGAAAGATAGAGGTTGGGGCGGATTCATCAAATGTGCGTTTCATCGGTGAATTTGAATCTGTTGATGCGATAAAAGATTTGCATATAACAACCGCCGAAGGTATGCGTTTCAAACTTTCCGATGTGGCAACGGTGACCGATTCGTCGCGCGATGTTGATACCGGTGCGCGGTTCAATGGTTCCGATGTTGTGATTTTGTCTGTGGTCAAGGCATCAGATGGAAACGCGATAAAGGTGGCGCGCGCGCTAAATAGAAAATTGCCGGATTTTAATACGGATTTATCGGCGCATTTCCCGGGGGCACAGATGGAGATAATTTCTGATTCATCCATCGTGATTTCAAATGAAACGACCGGCACGATATATGGAATTTTGATTGGTGTTGTGTTCACAATTTTGGTTTTGTTGGCGTTCACCGGAAATTGGCGTTCGACGATTGTTGCGGGTGTCGTGATTCCGGCGTCTTTGATTGCGGGGTTGTTCTTTGTGAATGCAAGTGGTTTCACTATAAATGTTATGACGTTGCTTGCGTATTCGTCGGCATTGGGGACATTGGTGTCGAACGCGATTATTCTTATCGAATCGGCGTTGCAAGAAATGCGAAATGGGAAAACGGCGGAAAGTGCCGCAATTGACGGGACGAAAAAGGTTGCTGTTTCGGTTTTGGCGGGCGTGGGGACAAATGTTGTTGTGTTTTTGCCGTTGGCGTTTATGGGCGGAATTGCCGGTAAATTTATGACCCAGTTTGGTATGACGGTTGTTTACCTTACACTGTTGTCGTTGGTGTTTTCTTTTACATTGACCCCGATGATGATTGCGAAAATTTTACGCATAACCAAGGAAAAACGCGTTTCGGTAAATACACTAAAAAAGTCGGCGTTTCATAAATGGTTTGCGTATCAATATAAACATTCAGGGCGTGTGATTTTGTTTGCGTTTCTTGCGTTGGTTGCAAGTTCTATGTTGATGCGGTTCACCGGAAACGAATTTAGTCCCGCGACCGATGCAAATGAAATAAATATCACCGCGCGTGCGCCGATGGGGGCGACATATGAAAAGTCACAATCTATTGCAAAAGATATTGAAAAAGTTTTGTCCGGGTTTGATGAAGTAAAATCGACATCGGTAAAAATTGGTGAACGCGGGTTGCAAAATATCGCGGTAAAAATCAAATTGGTTGATAAAAGCGAACGCCGTCACAGTGACAAAGAAATCGCACGCCGTATATTACCAAAACTTGCCGTGATTCCGGATGCGGAAATTCAAATTCGTGCGGGCGAAGGTGTGTCGTCGTCAATATCGGCTGATATTGTTTTGAATATATATGGTGACGATGATGTGAAAAGGCAAGAGTATGCAACGCGTGCATTAAATGCCATAAACAACATTTCCGAAGTGCAAACCGCGGTGTTGGCGCAACAAACGCCGGGTAATGAAATAAAATTTATTCCGGATGCAGAGCAAATGGATTTTTGGGGAATAAAAAATTCTTATGCGGGGGCGACGCTAAGGACGGCGCTTTATGGGAACGACACATACAAGTATAAAGAAAATGGCGAAGAATATCCGATTCTTTTGGAATTTGCGCGACCGTTCAAAAATCCAAAAATGTTTGAAAATGTTTTGGTGAATTCGCAAAAGGGTATGGTCGCGCTGTCGCAAATTGGAACGATAAAGACAGAAAAGGCGACACCGAATATTTATCGTTTGGATAAAAGTCGTATTACAGAAATTGATATAAATCTTGGCAAGTCAACCAGTGGTCCCGTGCAATCGAAAATTGTGTCGGAATTAGATAGGTTTGATTGGGAACCGGGATATGGTTATTCGTTTGGTGGTATGGCCGAAATCCAGGGTGAAACAACCGGCGAAATTGGAACGGCGTTCTTGCTTGCCACGGTTTTGACATTTATGTTGTTGGCGGCGATTTTGAATTCGTTGATTCATCCGCTTACCATTGCGACATCAATTATCACAAGTTTTGCGGGCGTGTTTATATTGCTGTTTTTGTCGGGGGCGTCAACGAATGTCGGGGCGATGCTTGCGTTTGTTATGTTGGTTGGGTTGGTTGTGAACAATAACATTTTGGTGTTGGAACCAACGGTGCAACGAATCGCGCGTGGCGAAAATGCCAAGGTTGCGTTATTGGATGAATTGACCGCGAAAAAGAATATGGTGTTGATGACATCTATTGCGGTTATGGCGGGTATGTTGCCACAACTTTGGAGTGCCGATGGTATGAAGCGCGCGATGGCGGCGGTTATGATTGGTGGAATGCTGGCGTCGCTGATATGGACATTTACACTAACGCCGGCGTTGTTCTTTGCGATGGAACGCCTGCGCCAAAGATTAAAAGGGAAAAAATAAAATGCCGCAAGAAATTAGATTTTGTAAGCCCGAAGGTGTATATGGTTTTTTAAGTCCGCTGGCGGCGTTTCCAATAAAAATGTCCGTGGATGGTGAATATTTTATTTTTCCACCGGTGATGCGATTTTAATTAAATCTTGTCCGGTTTGTTATAAATGCGGTTTTGGTGAAGGCAGTGGTGAAAATCGTATCGGAAAAGTATTGATGCAAATTCGGTCAGGGTTGCAGAAATAAATTACCCGGGTTTTTAAAGCCCGGGATTTTTTATCGTGCAACATCACCTTGTAATTTGGAATGATGTTTATAATTTTGTAATTTGAATCCGTTGGCCGCGTTCCATGCAAGCATACCTTTCCAATTTTCATCGGGTATTTCGACCGTTGGTAATTCGTATGGTTGGCGTAAAATTTGTTCACGCATTTGTGGAATATGATTTTCATAAATGTGTGCGTCATGCAATTCACCTTTCAGGATTCCTGGTTTTAATCCGGCCTCTTTGGCATAGAGCATAAGCAGCAATGCATACGATGCAATGTTATACGGCACCCCAAGGAACATGTCGCATGAACGTTGTGTCCAAATCAGATTCAACCGGTTCCCATCGACCAGTAAATTATGCATTATGTGGCATGGTGGCAATGCCATTTTATCTATAACTGTCGGATTCCAAGCACTGACGATAATGCGACGATTGGTTGGGTCGGTTTTAAGTGTGTTGATTGCCGATGTAACCTGGTCATATCCTGGATTCGTAGGATCAAAGTTGTCGGTTGGGTCTTTGTCAATACGTGTCGGGTCAAATTGATATACACCACCAAAGTGTCGCCATTGAAAACCATAAACCGGTCCAAGGTCGCGTTCTTCGGACATACATTTATTTTTTATCTGTGTCTTTTCATCTTCGGTTGGGGTGCGGCCAAAATATTGTGGAAATTCGGCAATTGTTTCATCATATACTGGTTTCCATTTTGGCGCGCTGGCCCATTCATCCCAAATTGTGCATTTGCGGTCCTGAAGCCATTTTTTATCGGTTATGCCCTTTATAAAAAATTCAAGTTCGGTAGCGATGCTTTTAAGTCCCATTTGTTTCGTTGTTAGTAATGGAAACCCCATATCCATATCGTGAACAAATATGGCACCTGATGGGTTGCGCAGAGTTTTGACACCTGTGCGATTGTTGGTAAGGTCCGTTTTTGTATCTAAAATTTCTTGGCAAATATCTAAATATGCTTTCATTTTTTTTCCTTTTTTTGATTATGTTGACAATCGGAATATACGGTATTTTATATTTGTTTGCAAATGATTTTTGGGGCTGGTATAATGGTTACAGACCAAGGGGATATAATGTTAAAACCTGTGGATGTTGTTTTGTTTGATTTTGATGGAACGCTGTCGTGGCCGGATTCGAATATGGCGTTTGGGCGTTACTGTTTCCGGCGCAGTTTGCGGCCGTGGTTGTTTTTGCCACTGATTGGTGTGTGCTTTGTTGCACGAATTTTTAATCGTGGTGGGGTGTGGTGGCGGCAAAATATACGCCGGTTTATTACGCCGTCGATAGTTAAAAAATTTGCGCCGGGCTTTGTGCGTGAACATATGCGGAATCGCTTTGGTTGGGCGGCGGAACAAATTGCAAATGAACGCGCGCGTGGGAACAAGGTTTTATTGATTACCGCATCGCCGGATTACCTGGTGGATGGGTTGGTGCGTGGTTTGCCGTTCGATGCGGTGATTTGTTCGAAAATGGATAAAAAAAGACCATGGAAATATGAATTTTTGTGTTGGGGCAAAAATAAAGTTGTTGCGATGGACGAATGGGCGGTGGCACATAAATTTATTCCGCATGTGGTTCGTGCCTATTCGGACAGTAAATCTGATTTACCAATGATGTCCATCGCCGATGAACAGGTATGGATAAATCCGAAAACAGGAATGAGAAGATAGTGCTAGTGGGTAGTGTAAGTTGTTAGTGCGCGGGGCTAGTTCTCCTCCATTGGAGGAGTACCCGAAGGGGGAGGTGGTTAGAGCATTTGTTATTTGTTTCGTATTCTCTAACCACCCTGTCCGCTTACGCTATTGCTATAGCGAGACACCCATCCACAGGAGGGGAACTCTTACTTATCAAAATCCAATTCTTTAATCTTTTCTGCGCGGGGGGTGATTTTGCCGATGGATGTTTGTAATTGTTCTATGTCCGTTTGGGCAAGGTTAAAGTGTTGTGAAACTTTGCCCGCGCGGTCCGCAAGGCGGTTCAGGTCGGTTAGCAACATGTCAAGTTCGCGTTTAATTTGACCCGCAACACGTTTGATTTTTATGTCTGATAATACCGCGCGGATTGTGTTTAATGTTGCCCACAATGTCGCCGGCGAAACTATAAAAACTTTTCGGCGTGCGGCGTATTCTATTGCACCCGGGAATTCGCGGTGTAATGTTTCAAATATGGATTCGCTTGCTATGAACATCATTGCAATCTCGGCCGTTTTGCCGGGTATAATGTATTTTTCCGCGATTGCGTCAATATGCTTGCGGACGTCCAGTTCGAATTGCTTGCGATATAGTTCAGGGTTGTCGCCGTTCATCATATGATTGTATGATTCGAGTGGAAATTTACTGTCGATAATCATGTCGCCCGGCGGATAGGGCAGGCGGATTATGCAATCGGGCCGCACGCCTGTATCCAACACACTTTGAAACGCGTATGTTTCGGGTGGCATAATGTCGGCGATTAAATCCGCAAGTTGCCGTTCGCCGAATGTGCCGCGTGCCTGTTTATTGCCCATAAGGATATTTTTGAAATTCGCGATATCCGAACTGATGTTTTTTAGTTCAATCGCATTTTGCGACAGTGCGCCAAGCCGTTCAGATAGCCGTTCGCGCAGGCGGGCGTTGTCTTCGCGCAGTGCCGACATGTCCATTTTCGCCGGCCGCATAAGCAACGCGCCAAGCATGATGATTATAACCGTGCACATCGCAATCAAAATATAAGTTGTCATTTGGTTTTCCTTTGCTATCATTTTATTATAAAAGGATTTAGATATGTTGCAAATGAAACTTTGTGGCGATTTGGTGTTGCGGGAAAAATGTGCGCCTGTGGATACCATAACGCCGGAAATTTTGCAGAATATGGACGAAATGGTGAAAATGATGTCCGAACAAAATGGGGTTGGCCTTGCCGCGCCCCAGGTTGGTGTGTTGCAACGGTTCTTGGTTATGATGAATCCGGATACAAATGAAATTTTCAAAATGATAAACCCGGTAATCGTATCGCGGTCGGCGGAAACGGTTGTGATGGAGGAAGGGTGTCTTTCGGTATTGGGGCCCGACGGGTTGCCGGTCTATGCAAATGTGACGCGGCCGGCGGTTGTGACGGTCGAATGGACGGATACGGCGGGGCAAAGGTGCGCGGCGGAAATGTCCGGGTTGCCCGCGCGGATTGTGCAACATGAAACCGACCATTTGGACGGGATTTTGTTTATTGACTATCTTTCGCCGGTGAAGCGGGAAATGGTTATGCGCAAGGTAAGGCGGCGGAAATGAATGTAGTGCTGATGGGAACACCCGATTTTGTTGTGCCAATTTTTGATGCGATTGCCGCACGGCATAATGTTTTGGGTGTCTTTACGCGCGCGCCAAAGCCGGTTGGGCGAAAGCATGTTATTACAAAATCGCCGGTGCACAAATGGGCGGAATCGCGGGGGTTGCCGGTCTATCATAAACCCGCCGAATATAATTTTTCACCCGATATGGTCTTTGTTGCGGCGTACGGTGCGATATTGCGTGATAATGTTTTGAATTCGGCGCCGTGTGTAAATTTGCACCCAAGTTTGTTGCCACTGTATCGCGGTCCGTCACCGATTATAACCGCAATTAAAAACGGCGATGCGGAAAGTGGCGTGTGCCTAATGAAAATGACGGCGGAATTGGATGCGGGCGATGTTTTAATGTGTCGCAAATTTAATATTGATATTGATGACACAACCGAATCGGTGGAACAAAAGGTTTCAAAAATTGGCGCGGATATGATTTTAGAATATATGAAAAATCCGCAAAAATATCCACCGATTCCGCAAAGTGGAAAAATCGTCTATACGGCGAAAACCGGCGTATACGATGAAGTTATCGATTGGAAAAAATCGCCGATTGAAATACATAATTTGGTCCGTAGCATGGGCGCGGGTCGGACAAAAATAAACGGAATTGATGTTAAGATTTTAAAGACAAAAATGAACGGCGATAATTTGGAAATTTTAACAATTCAACCCGCGGGTAAAAAACCGATGGATTGGAAAAGTTTTGTAAATGGACTGCGTGGTGCAGAAATAAAGTTTGGGGAATAAAAATGAGTAATGAACGAGAATATGATACTTATTGTGCATATAAAAACACAATGGTTGCGAAATCAGAATACAATCAAAGCGGGACTTTTGAACATATTGGTCAAAATGGGGTTGGGGTGGTTATTAGTTCAAAGAC
>OMPY01000019.1 GCA_900313105.1 uncultured Pseudomonadota bacterium | reverse complement strand
ATATTCATTCCACCACTTGCCGCACCGGCCAACCCCGCACTAAGGTTACCATAAACCGAAACCGCGGCGCCCGACGTAATAACATCCGTGTTTGATATATTTAATGCACCGCCTTCGGCAACCGAAAGGCCACCCGTTCCAATCGATATGGTCGGCGCAGATAAATTCATTGTCCCAGCATACGCATAAATACCATCAGCATTGATAAAGGTTGATGCCGACAAATTCATCACCGCCGCCGCATCAGTGTACCCATTTCGAATCGTGTTCGCATCTATCGCACCATTCGTCACATTCACCGTAAACGAAGTTAAATTGTTATCATAAAAACTATCGATTCTATCACCCAACGACAATGTTCCGGTCGTCAAACTAAATGAATTTGTCGCACCCATTGTCGACAAGTCAAACCCATGCGCAAGTGTCGTCGCCCCCGAAACAACACCGACAAAATCCCCTTTGTTTATAAATGACGCCGTCGTCGTCGCATTACCGCCGGTTAAATTCAAAGAACCCGCGTTTATATTCAAAGTCCCCGAATTCGAATCGTTTGTAATTGTTTGTGTGGTAATCGCGCCAGCGGTTATCGACATCGTCCCAGTCGATTTATTTTCAATGCTGCCTGTGACACCCAAAGTTCCGCCACCCAAATTCACCGTCATATTCCGCGCATCCAACGATTGAATCACGCCACTAACATTTAATGAATT
Source organism: uncultured Pseudomonadota bacterium (assembly GCA_900313105.1). Classification (GTDB taxonomy): domain Bacteria; phylum Pseudomonadota; class Alphaproteobacteria; order Rs-D84; family Rs-D84; genus Enterousia. The sequence continues at coordinate 17,947 of OMPY01000019.1, read as the reverse complement.
TCCTTGAATTACAACATTACCGACATTGCCCGTTCCCGACGCAACAATTTGCCCAATCGTCAAAGCGGCCCCATAAAGGTTTAATCCACCATACGCCTCTATCGCGGCGGCATTAAAATTATACCGTGCGCCACCCGTACCGCCAATGGTTAAACTATTGGCCGCCGCAATTTCTAAAACCTTGGCTATCGATATATTGCCACCAGTTAAAATAGAATAATTCTGATTTATACCCGATTCGGCGAACAGACTGCCCACATCATACGGCATAATCGCATCGTATCCAATATGAACGCCCCCCGCGGTCGAAAGCGTCCCACCAATACTTATCCCCGAACCCGCCTGAAAAATATACGATTCGTCTGTTAAATTTAATGCACCACTCACCGGCGTCATGGCCCCAGGTGTCCCAGGAATCACAACATCACCCGCCGCAACCGCCCACATCGGGGTCAGGCAATATAAAAACGGCACCAATTTTTTTATCATATTTTTTTGTTCTTTTTCTCGTTTCCTGTTGCTATATTATACCACAACTTGGAACAAAAAAAAAGCACCAATGTAAACAAAGGAGAAAAAATATGTATAAAATCACAAAAATTCATGCACGACAAATTATGGATTCGCGCGGCAACCCAACAATTGAATGCGATGTGACGCTGTCCGGTGGCGCGATGGGGCGTGCGGCGGTCCCGTCGGGCGCAAGTACCGGTTCGTTTGAAGCATTGGAACTCCGTGACGGTGGCGATGCCTTTATGGGCAAAGGTGTCACGCGCGCCGTAAAAAACGTAAACGAAATTATTGCGCCCGAACTTATCGGTATGGACGCGGGCCGGCAAACGGAAATCGATGAAAAAATGTTGTCGCTTGACGGCACACCGAACAAGGATAAACTTGGTGCGAACGCGATATTGTCCGTATCACTTGCGGTCGCGCGCGCGGTTGCGAACCAAAAGGGCGTTCCGCTTTACAAATACCTTGCGGAAATTTATGGAAACGATAATCCGCATGTTTTGCCACGCCCAATGATGAATATTATAAACGGCGGCGCGCACGCGGACAACGGCCTTGACGCCCAAGAATTCATGATTATTCCGAACGGCGCACGCGATGAAGCCACGGCGATTCGTATGGGTGCGGAAACATTCCACCATTTGAAAAAGATTCTAAAATCCGGCGGTCATTCGACAAACGTCGGTGACGAAGGTGGATTTGCCCCGAACTTTGATTCATGTGCCGCGGCACTGGACGCAATCATCGCCGCAATTCGTGACGCAGGCTACACGCCGGGCGAACAAATTTCAATCGGACTGGACGTTGCGTCATCTGAATTTTATTCGAACGGCGTTTATAAATTCGAAGGTCACGACATGTCATCTGACGATATGATAAAATTCTATGCGGATTTGATTGAAAAATATCCAATTATTTCTATCGAAGACGCATTGGCCGAAGAAGATTGGGCGGCATGGAAAACACTTACCGAAAAAATCGGTGGCAAATGCCAATTGGTCGGTGACGATTTGTTCGTGACGAACCCAACACGCCTTAGACGCGGAATCGACGGCGGCGTTGCAAACGCAATACTTATCAAGGTAAATCAAATCGGGTCGTTAACCGAAACCCTGCGCGCAATCAAAATGGCCCAAGATGCAAACTATGGCGTTGTGATTTCGCATCGCAGCGGCGAAACCGAAGACACAACGATTGCGGACTTGGCCGTTGCAACGAACGCGGGGCAAATCAAGACCGGTTCAATGTCGCGCACCGACCGCATGGCGAAATACAATCAGTTGTTGCGTATCGAAGAAGAATTGGGTAATAATGCAACATACGGAAAGTAGAAAATGTCGCTAAATGCGGAACACATTTTAATAATCAAATATATCGTGGCGGGACTCGCGCTGTGTGCAATTATACTTGCACCGGCGTACCTCGCCGCAAAAAATGACAAGGCCAAGGCGGATGCCATGCGCATCCGCATTGCATCATGGGTATTCGGATGGACCGGCATCGGATGGCTGCTCGCCCTATTCTGGGCGGTGAAAAAATAGTCCCCTTCACCATAGTGAAGGGGTGGACGCGAAGCGGACGGGGTAGTTCCCCGTCATCCCGTATATTTTCTTTGTCATCCCGGCGAAGGCCGGGATCTCCGCGGGGTTGCAGAGAATCGTCATCCCTGTAAATGTTACTAATTTCGATGACAGGATTGGTTTTGTCTGATAGGGCTGTTTAGCACCTTTGTCATGTCGGGCTTGGTCCGCCATAGGGTCTACAAAATCTGTGACGAATAGCGCAAATTTATTACGAAATATTCGTCACAACTGTTTAGCCCTATTGCGGACCAAATCCGCAATGACAATTCTTTTTTGATCATTTTTACCAAAACAACGAATACTTTTTACCATTAAAACTGGTAAAAATCCCCCAACAAAAATCCCCGCATCCGCGGGTACAAAACTAGGGATACATTATAACAAATAACCCAAACTATTTAAAATATCCACGGAATGAACTATTAGAATAAAACTGATATGCACAATGATATGCACAAGTTCCGACACACGAAGTTGTTTGATCGACATTTACCCATTCAGTAACAGACGATAACTTACAATAACAATACATACCACTCTCCGAACTATCGATATTCATCTTATCTCCAAAGCTACTCTCAACAGTGCTACATTTGGCCAAACCTTCATATGTTCTTCCTTCTATTACAGCACCCCATCCACCCAATTGACTGACGTTACAATCCTCAACGAATGATGTGCTATTATCAAGTTCTTTATAACAATAACCGTCACTTCGTGTAACTTCTGTAGCCGTAGACGTTGAATTGTTTCCCGTGTTTGCTGAAGTCGCCAATGGCGCACCATTTCCATTGCTTGTCGAAGACGACGAACTACTACCACCAGACGTCTTTTTGCACCAACCTTGGTTTTTGCCGTTAGAATAGACCAATTCATAACCGTCCTCACACGTATCGGCAAAGCACGCACACAGAACATTGCTTGGATTGCAACGTGTTTTCAATCTTGTCTGATCATTACGAATATAATGCCCCGATAACACATGCAATTTTTCCATATCTTCTTCCACGCATGCCCCACCGATTTTTCTTTCAGTGCCCTGCTCATTTGGTGACACATTTCCATCACCCACGCCACCATTCGGGGTCACTGTTGTTCCTTTTACACATTCGCATGAAACCAGGCCACCTGTATCTGAACATTTCTTTGTTCCATCGGCTTTTTCGGCCCATATACCACCGCCATTGTCACCACACGGTTTACCTATCTTGCCATCTGGATTATCAAGCGCGGGCATGGGTGTTGGTTCAATTACCTGGACTGTTGCACCATTTCCACCCCCTGTGCCCGGAACATCTTCGCAATATCCGTTTTCATTCCAACGTTTACCAGATTGTTTTTTACAATCTTCACGACGTTGTCTAAGTTGTTCCGCGGCAATATCATTTTGTATCCGATTCAAATCATTTTGATGGCGTTCCAGTGTGCTTTTTTCCATTTCGATTTCATCCGAAAGGCGGTTGCTCTTTGATGCCTGGGCAATGTTCACACCGACACCGACCGCGGTCAGACCAATCGTCGATATCCCCGCAATCATCCATCCTTGCTTTTTCCCTTCGCATTTTTCAAGTTGCTCTATCTATGATATTATCTTTTTCATTTTAATTTCCCTTTTTTGGCTGTAATTTATCTAAATCTTGGCGCGCTTCGGACACCTGCTGCTTGGCGTCCGTTACATCTTTCTTTACACTTTCAAGTTCTGTTTTCTTGTCTTGAATCTTGTTATGCTGCAAGATTGCCGCAATCCCCGTCGCCGCAACACCAACACCGCCAACAACCGTCGCCGCGACCCAGCCCTTGCGCTTGCGTTCACACGTTGCAATTTGTTCATCCAGTGATTGGATATCGTGACGCAGGGTCGATACAACCTCCATCTCGCTCATTCCGTCGGCACCGGGAACATAATCAAGTGCGCCATAGTCATAATCCGAATAATACGCACCACCGGTCGATTCACCGAACGACCGCTGTTTCAATGTCACGCCAAATGACAGTCCCGGCAGTAAGCATAACGCCACGAACATAAACGTTAGATTTTTATACATAATGAAAACTCCCTCGCTATCCTTTTGGGATATTATATCACAAAAATTCCCATTTAAAAAATGTTTTTTATTCCCCTTCTTCTTAAGAATGGGTGGATTGCGAGCAAAGCGAACAAGACGGGGTAATTCTTGGCGCATCCGCGCAAATATACCACTACCCCGTCCGCTCCGCGTCCACCCCTTCGCCAGCGAAGGAAACTACCCCACCGGCTTCGCCGGTCCCCCCCTTCACACAGTGAAGGGGAATAAAAAAAAGCATGGCGACACGCATGTGCCGCCACACCCAATTGTACAGAAAATAAACTTTATCGTTGGGTCGGGTCATCCATACCCGGAAACCGAACCGGCACACCACGTTGTGTTAGTTGCGCCGCCAAATCGAAACGTTCCATTTCCACACCCGAACGAAAAGCCATGCTTTTCCTAGCGTTCATCAATTTTTTTACTTCACTTACCATCTTCAATACCTCTTGCAAAGCATCTCTCTGGTAATCGGCACTATACACCAACAAAAACTTTTGTCAAGCGTTTTTGTGATTACCAATTTTGATATTCTGTTTCACAGTTTCCGTTTTCACAATCCGTATAGAATTGTTCAACATTTACATCCGCAACCGGGGCATACTTTTCCCCCGCCGGTTCCGTATATGTGACCTCTTTGACAACACGCACACGGCGGTTTTCCGCATTACGCACGCCGTCCGGTGTCGGCACCTTCAGGTCTTCTTCCCCCGCACTGACCGCGACAATCTGACTTGCCGGGATACCGCGTTCAATCAACATTTTCTGAACCGCTTCGGCCCGACGACCGCCCAGGGCATAGTTATACGCCTGGCTGCCCGAAGTATCGGTATGCCCAACCACAGAAATTTTAACATTCCGATTCGCCTGGGTGACCTGGGCCAATTGGCGAATAATGTCATCATATTCCGGCTTTACTATCGCCTTGTCAAAATCGAATCGGATTTCGAACACTTCTTCCATAACATGTTGTTTCGGTTCAACCGGAATTTGTTGCACTTTGATAACCGTCGTTTCATCGCGCATGCGTTCAACCGGTTCATTCTTTTTAGCCGCCAATTCATCAAGTCGCGCATTTATCGCCGCCAATTCGCCACGCATCATCATCATAAGTTCAATGAATTCATCACGCGTGACAAGTCCATCCGCAACAATCGTCACATCCGTCACTTCCTCATGCCTATTCGCGCACGGACAATTTGCGGTCGAATTTTGCACTGGATTAGAATTCACCGTCAGTGATATTGGTTGATAATTTTCTTGGACACTTTGTTGTGAACCGCCCTTGCCACCATTTTGCTGTGCACATGGACAATTTGATTTTTCAATCGTGCTGGTATTGCCGGCATTTTTAACATTATTACTGTTGCGGGTGCTGTTATCGTTCAACGTTTTATCGCCACCATATATATTCTGATTAAACACCATCGGTTGCACTGGTTCCGGGTTTATAAGATTTTCCGGCACATTCACATTGTTCACGATAATAACCCCATCACGCGCCCGATTCGTTCCGCGCATTGCGGACATATTTGTCGTTTCCGGATAGAACGTTCCAATTTGTGCGCCGCGTTTCACCGTCCGCCCAGAATCAACGCGCATTTCTTCAACCGTGGTTTCGGTCACCACCGGGTTTATAACACGCCCGCCCGTGCAATCACGCAACGCGACCAATGTATTTTCAAAACGCGTTTTACATTCACGCGCGGTTGCCCCCTGACCACTTGCAGTGGCAGATAACCAGCAATCATATTTCGCTTGCAACTCTGCCGCCAATTCCGGCTGCGTCACGGTTGCATCATTTTGAAAGAGTTCGACCATATCATTATACGCCATCATCAAATCATATGCGGCATTATCATCTTCGATTGGCCAATTATCAATGGATTCAGGATACGGCACTTCGCCAGAAAACGCCGCCACCGCCTTTTGTGCGAATAATTCACCGACATCAGGGTATCCACTGGTCCGGGCATTATAAATCGCATAAGAACGATAATTCATCGCCAATTGGTTAAGGAAAGAATCCCGATGCGGCGCAGAATAAACATCCAACCCTTCGACATAGTCAACGGTCGGCGTCGCCATATATCCACCATTATATTCCGTACCAACATTCGAACGCGCACACGCGGCGAGTGACAGCACGCCCACAACCGCCAACACACGCGAAATTGCATACAACGAAACATTTGATTTTGATGTCATGAAAAAATCCTTTCTCTTACCTTGTCACACATTATACATTTTTTAAGGATTTTAGTAAAGCAAAAAACAAACATAAAAATCAATTTTTATTATCTATCTAAAAACTGTGCCGCAACATTTGCAATACCACCGATATTTCCAAAACCGGTTTGCCCAACAACACTGCTGACCGCGCCCATAATGGAATCAGTATTCGTTGGTTGGCCAAGATTACTTATCGTATTTGTTATAAAGCCACCAAATGTTTCCAATCTTTTCGCCGCCAATTTATTAGTGGAACACTTTGTAGCCTTTTCCAACAACGCCACCGCCTGGGTTGCCTCTCCCTGGGTATAATCTTTATTTTCAAAATCAATCATATCAAACAGCGTCCACATATTCGTGACTTTCTTGCGACTGCCTTTACCGCACAGGCTAAGGTTATCGCCACCATCCGAACAATATTCGGCAACCGACGCCTTTGGGTACCCGGCCCATACGGCATGTCGGGCCTCTGAATCCGTAAATGTATCCCAACATATTGTTGAATTATCAATTGCGAGTCCATTTCCCGCATATCGCACCGTGGTCGCATAACTTTCATTTGCACTGCACGGTCGCACCGCACTTGATGACGTCAAAGGATTACGCCCACCGGCATTTGCCCATTCTTTTATCATATTGTTCACAAATGTGATTTCGCGCGACGTCGGTTCACATTCCGCGGTCAACGCCTTTTGTTGTTGATTCAGTTGTATAACACTTGTGACCAACCCAAGTGCCGTCGGCAACAAACTTGCGCCCGTTCCGGTTGTCGATGTTGACACGTCACGTTTCGCCACCGAATCTGCCTTTTTCGGCATTAAAACATTTGCGGCACCAAACGCCGCCGCGCATACCAACACCGCAAGCGAAGAACATACAAAAGTACCAAACTTTTTCATTTCCTACATTCTCTTATGCAAACAATTATATCACAAAAAAACAAAACAACCAAATATAAAAAATTGCTTTTTGGTTTATAACAGACTAATATATAAAACATGACGAAAAACAAACGCAATTTAATAATAACTAATCGCCATCGGCGCTGGCAACGGTTGTGGCAATTTTTCTTTACTGGATGGGGTATTACAATGATTGCGGCACTTGTTGCCGGCGCGCTTTTCACGCATCAATTATTATGGACACCAATTTCGATAATAAACATGACCGATGTAATACAGAATCAATTTAAAATGTCGGGTGCATCACTTGCGGGAACGGATGCCAAGGGCGAACCGTTTCAAATTACCGCGGCAAGTGGCCGTTTGGAATACACCCGTCCGAACATTGTTATACTTGAAAAAATATCCGGCTATACTGTTCAAATGCAAAACGGTCAAAAAGACAAAATAAGTTTTTCCGCCGACGGTGGCGAATATGATATAAAAACAAAAGTTTTGCAACTTACCGGAAATGTGAATATAATTTCAAAGAACGATGGGCACAAAATGCAAACATCTGAATTAATACTAAGGCTTGGTGAATAAAAATGGTAAAGCAATCTGTATTAAAAATTGAACATTTATCTAATTCATACGGTCGCCGCGTGGTTCTGCGTGATATTTCCATGATTGCGCGCCAAGGTGAATCTGTGGGACTGCTGGGGCCAAATGGCGCGGGGAAAACAACGGCGTTTTATTGTATCACGGGTCAATTAAACGCATCGCGCGGACAAATTTTCCTTAATTCCCAAGATATAACTAAATTACCGTTTTATCAACGCGCGCGTCTGCACATCGGTTACCTGCCCCAGGAAAGCAGTGTTTTTCGCGGCCTTAATGTCGAACAAAATATCATGGCAATCTTAGAGGTCACCGAACCGGATAAAAAAACGCGCAAAAAGAAACTGGATGCACTGCTCGAAGAATTTTCTATATCGCATCTGCGACACAGCCCGGCAACATCACTGTCCGGGGGTGAACGCCGCCGCGTGGAAATTGCACGCGCACTGGCAAACGATCCAAAATTCATATTACTTGACGAACCGTTCGCCGGAATCGACCCAATCGCCGTGAACGAAATCCGCGATTTGGTATCACAATTAAAAAATCGTGGACTTGGTGTTATTATTACCGACCACAATGTCCGCGAAACCCTTGGAATCACGGACCGCAGTTATGTTTTGCACGACGGCATGATTCTAAAACACGGCACAAGTGACGAAATCATCCGCGATAAAATGGTAAAAAAGGTTTACCTTGGCGAAGATTTCACTATGTAGCGGTTAGTGTAAGCGGATAAGTAGTATCTGAAATTATTTCATAATTACGAACTAATTCCAGGCGCTATTGCCCCCCAACATTGAACGCTTACAACCAACTCTTGACAACCATAATTTTCGTATTATAATATCCTCAGTCAAAACACAAAAAAGGAGTGTTCATATGACAATCAAAAAAAGATTCGAACTATTCAAAGAATGGTATACGTTGGTAAAACAATCTATAACCGAATTAGACAATGTTAACAATTTGCGCATAAAACTAACAAGCGCGGATGAACGTATTTTCAAAGAACAAATTCAACCAACCGCCGGTTTCTTTATCAGAAAACCAACGCCTTTTATTGAACCTAGTGTTGCGGACTGGGGCATTATACTCCCATGCACAGTAACCATATATAGAAACGCCATAGAAGATTATGTATGGGAAGATGGTATTGTCAATGTGGGAACAGAAGACGACGTCAAAGAATTTAAATGTCCTTTATATACCACCAAATCAAAATGCACCAAAAGCGCTTGTCCGTATAAAGTATACAATAATCAGCATTTTGATTTATCTGCAGAAATCGAAAAGGCCGAAGCAACCCATAAAACAACAGTTACAGAACGTCAGGCTGCATGGAAACAAATATGGACACGTGGAAAATAGTGCAGAAAGTTTAGCACAAATGTTTTTGTAAAAAACGGTCGCTTTTGCGACCGTTTTCACTAACCACTTACGACTTACACTAACCACTAAAAAACGCCCACCGGGCGTTTTTTAACTTTCTTCTTGTTCTGGAAATTCTTCCTGTTCTTCTTCATCTTCGTCAACGGCATTAAGGTCAATTTCCTTTGGCACGCCGATAATATCTTCGATTTTTTCGGATGCGGCCTCTACATCCATTTTGTGCAACACGGCAAATTCTTGGGCCATACGTTCCAACGCCCGCATATATAAACGCCGCGCCGAAAAAGGAATCGTGTCGGTCGGATTCCGCCGTTGCAGGTCACGTACAACCTCGGCCAATTTCATGGGATCACCCGAATTTATGTTTTCTTCGTATTGCGCCGCACGCCGCGCCCAAATCATACGCTTTGCGCCGGCCTTGCCTTTGGCGGCGGCAATCGCTTCGTCCATCTTTTTTGCGGATGAAAGCGGTCGCAATCCGGAAATTTCCGCCCGTTCCAACGGAACACGCAACGTCATACGACTTTTTTCAAAATCGATAACCAGCATTTTTATTTTTTGTCCGCCTATGACCTGCTCTTCGGTGCGCACAAGTTTACCGACACCCTGGGTCGGATAGACCACATATTGACCGTTTTTAAATTCCAATTTTTTACTTGGCATAGCATCACTCTTTATATTGCCATTCTCTCTAATTCCCGCACATTATAACATAAAAATATCAGAAAAACAAATAAATCGGGCGATTTTTTCGCCCGAAAAGATTCTTGTCTAAAAACCGGACTATTTACGCAGTGTTCCGCGCATCCGCGTTCCGGTTCGACGCACCGCCGGCGCACGCCCGGTATTTCCGGAACCTTGGACCCGAATCGCACAAACCCACTCGCCATCTTGCAAAATCGCATCTTCGCCCGCGGGACACACCGGTTTTTCCAAATTCCAACTAAAACATCCACCCTTTTGCGATGATGTGTATGTTGCCGAATCCACACCACCACGCGTATATGCGCCATATTCCGCGTTCCACACACCCTTTGGCACCCCGGTGCACCATTTGCGGTCACCAAAGCATTCAACACATTCCCCGGACACGTCACACAATTCAACCGGCGCGGCCGTCATAACATAACCGGTCGCCGCACGATCACCCGAACCCATTTCACGTCCCGTTTCCAAATCCACACACCAAAGTTTTTGGCACTCCCGCGCCACCATGCCATCAATTTTACCACGATCCACCAAAACATAGCCCGGTCCGCAATCACCCGCAAACGCATTACCACAAATCAAAAGAGCAAATAAAAATTTTTTCATATTCCTTCCTTTGCCCCAATTTTACACTTTTTTCGCACATTTTGCAAACATGTTTTTTATTGCCCAAGGGCGCCCGGACTAAACCGGCCGATATTATTAAACAATTCTTGAATCGCGTTAAGTTCAATTGCCGCCGGAATTTCGGTTTCGTCTGAATCAATACACACATCCGGCAAATCATCATCGTGCAAAATTTGTGTTTTTGTCACACGCCCGCCCTTTACCCACGCAAGCAACACCGTTTTTTCATCATACGACAACGGAAACGGACCATGATAGTTTTCATCTTCGCCAAAGTAAATCCAAACCTCGTCCCCGTAAATGGTTTTAACCTGGGGCGAACCAATTAAATCTTCCAACTGATTCGTGGTTTTTATCTTTGCAACCTGCACGTCCAAATCTTTTGGAAAGACATATCCACGGTGTTTCGTCTGAAAAGTGCACGCCGCAAGCGCCACCGCCAAAATTAAAATTATTTTTTTCATCTTTATCCCTCCCCGTTTTCTTTGACGGTGTTCGCCTGCATCATCGCAAAGTGCGCGATGTATTTTTTAAGTTGCGTCCGATACTCGTTATTTTCCTTGGCATATTCGACCAATTTATCAAAGTTCGGATTCGCCGCACGCGCCGCACCGAACCGCGTTTCGGTCTTAAGAAAATCTTCCAGTGGCGCCAAATTATCCACATTCGAATCCATCACCAACGGATTGTGCCCTTCAACAATCAGACGCGGATCAAACCGATACAGCGGCCACGCACCCGTGTTCACCATTTGCATTTGATGTTCCGGCCCATTTTGCAACGCGAACCCATGCGCGATACACGGCGCATAGGCCAAGATTATTGACGGGCCATTGAAACTTTCCGCCTCGCGAAAGGCGCGTGCCGCCTGAACCGGATTCGCACCCAATGCAATTTGCGCAACATACGCACCAGACATCATCGCAATCATGCCCAAATCCTTCTTTGCGTGATTTTTTCCACCAATCGCAAATTTCATACTTGCGCCGAATGGTGTCGCCTTGGATTGCTGGCCCCCGGTATTCGAATACCCTTCGGTATCAAGAACCAAGATATTCACATTTTCACCACTGTGCAACACATGGTCCAACCCCCCATACCCAATATCATACGCCCAACCGTCGCCACCAACAATCCACACGGATTTCTGCACAACATCGCCCAGCATACTTTCAGCCAAACGCGCATCCGGCGAATCAATTTTCTTTAATTTCTTTGCCAAATCTTCTTTAATTTCGCGTTGTTTATTAATGTCCGTTTCATTAAAGATTTCTTCAACATTTTCTATACCCAATTCGAACAGCAACCCACGCAACATATCGCGCCGCTGGTTCAATGCAACCCGCATACCCAAACCATATTCGGCATTATCTTCGAACAGTGAATTCGACCACGCCGGCCCGCGCCCGTTTGCATCACATGTCCACGGCGTTGTCGGCAAATTCGCCCCATAAATCGAAGAACACCCCGTCGCATTTGCAACAACCATATGGTCACCAAACAAATGTGCCATCATTTTAATATATGGCGTTTCACCACATCCCGCGCATGCGCCCGGAAATTCAAAATAATGTGGCAACAGTTCGATATGCTTTGGCATACTAAGGTTCAATTTTTCACGCGGCATATCCGGCAATTTTACCATTTCATCAAACACCTTTTGGTCATCGGAATTTGCATCAACCATGGAAAGGGCGGAAGTTGGACAATTTTTCACACACAGCCCGCACCCCGTACAATCCGCCGGCGAAACACTGATTGTGAAATACATATTTGCGCCCAATTCCGGCGTTTTCATCGGCACCACAATAACACCACGCCCGCGCGCAGCATCCGCCTGCTCTGCGGTCAATGCCTTAATCCGAATCGCCGCATGTGGGCACAGCATTGAACATTTTCCGCACTGAATACATTTTTCCAAATCGCACTTTGCAACACGCGCGGCAACGGCACGTTTTTCATATTTTGATGTTCCAACCGGATACTGGCCCGCGCCGAATTCAGAACCAACACGAAACCGTGACACCGGAATCGCATCGCCGCGCCCCGCCGCCATTTCACCAAGTGTTCCCGCAATCACGGTCGGCGCGTCCGCGGTCATTGCCGGCACAAAATCCGGTGCAAAATTCGACACCGACGACGGCATATCAAAGTGTTTCAAATATCCCGCCGCCCTATCCACCGCCGCCCAGTTCGCGGCAACCACATCCATACCTTTTTTCTTATACGTTTTTTCAATCGCGGTCTTGGCGGATTCGGCGGCAACGGACGGGTCAATAACTTTGGTCAAATTAAAGAAATTCAACATTATAAATGTATTGATTCGATTTCCCAATCCCAATTCCGCCGCCGCGCCGTTCGCGTCCAAGAAATACACATTTGCGCGCAACCGCATAAGATGTTCCTGCACAGTTTTGGGCAAATTTGCAAACGCCACATCCGGCGACATTGATGTATTTATCATAACCGTTCCCCCGGCGCGCAAGGATCGAAACACATCAAACCGCTGGGCAATCATAAAGTTTGAAACACTTATAAAATCTGCAACCTCTACTAAATACTGACTTTGAATAGGTTTATCTGAAAACCGAATATACGACGCGGTAAGCCCACCGGATTTTTTCGAATCATACACCGCATAAGATTGCGGATACAGTTCGGAATTTTCCCCAACAATTTTTACGATATTTTTCACCGCGCCAACGGTTCCGTCACTGCCGATACCATACAAAATCGCGGTTTTTATATTCGGGTCTTCAACCGAAAACGCCGGGTCGGTTTTAAGTGATAGTCCCGTCAAATCATCATCAATTCCAACCGTAAAATTATGATGCAATGTCCCGCGTTTCATATTTTCAAATATGGCGGCAACATCACGCGGTTTGAATTCTTTGGACCCCAAACCATAACGCCCACCACACACACGTGCCCGATCACCAACAACAGATTTCACATCCACATAAAGTGGTTCACCAACCGCGCCCGGTTCTTTTGTCCGGTCAATTACCGCAATTTGTTTTACACCCTTTGGCAACGCCGCCAAAAACGCATCCACCGGGAACGGCCGATAAAGATGAATCTTAATCAGGCCAAACCCGGCCGGCAAGTGTGCGATTGTTTCTTCAATTGTTTCACATGCCGACCCAAGCGCAACAATAACATTTTCCGCCTTTTTATCGCCGACATATTCAACCAACCCATACCGACGCCCCGTAAGTCGCGCGAATTCATCCATACATTCCGCCACAATTTTCGGTGTCGCGGCGTAAAGTTCATTTGCGGCCTCGCGCCCCTGGAAATAAACATCGGGATTTTGCGCGGTGCCACGAATTGTCGGATTGTCGGGATTCATACCCATCGCGTGATAGCGTGCAACCAAATCTTCGGGAATCATTTTACGCAAAACATCATCATCAATACGGTTTAACCGCGATTCTTCGTGACTTGTTCGGAACCCGTCAAAGAAATGCAAGAACGGCACACGCGCACGAATTGTTGCCGCATGCGCAATCGCCGCCATATCATGTGCCTGTTGCACATTGTGCGACGACAACAACGCAAAGCCCGTCGACCGCACCGCCATAACATCACTGTGGTCACCAAAAATCGACAGCGCATGTGTCGCGATTGCCCGCGCCGCAACATGCATAACAAACGGCGTTTGTTCCCCGGCGATTTTATACATATTCGGAATCATAAGCAAAAGCCCCTGCGACGCGGTAAAGGTCGTGGCAAGTGCCCCCATTTGCAACGCGCCATGCATCGCACCCGCCGCACCACCTTCGGATTCCATTTCAATTATTTGCGGAATTGCACCCCATATATTTTTCTTGTGCTGAAACGACCATTCATCCGCCAATTCACCCATCGTACTGCTTGGGGTAATTGGGTAAATCGCCGCAAAGTCCACACACCGATACGCGACATCCGCCGCCGCCCAGTTTCCGTCAACAATTAAATTTGCCATATCTTAAATCCCCTTTTTTTATTTCGCCCAATCATAGCCCCTTTTCAAACCAAAGGCAAGGGATTAAAACACCAACCCTTGAAACATTGTTTTTATTCATTATATCTTGTTTATCAAAATCGGCACAGAATATAACAAAAGGAGTAGTTTATGTTTAAACCATTAAATAACTATGTGCTTATCAAACGAATGGATGAAGATAACAAAACCGCCGGCGGAATCATTATTCCGGATACCGCCCGTGAAAAGCCCACACGGGGCGAAGTAATCGCGGTCGGCGACGGCGAATTTCAAAATGGGGCGCGCATGGCCATGACCATAAAGCCCAAAGATATTGTTTTGGTCGCAAAATGGGCGGCGTCCGCGAACGAGGTTAAAATTGACGGCAAGGAATATGTTCTTGTCAAAGAATCCGATATTTTAGGAATAATTAAATAAAGGGGAAAATTATGGCAAAAGATATTATTTTTAATACTGATAAAATCGCGGCGGGCGTTGATAAACTTGCCGATGCGGTAAAGATTACCATGGGTCCAAAGGGTCGCACGGTCGTTATCGATAAATCGTATGGTGCACCGGTCGCAACCAAAGACGGTGTCACGGTGGCCAAGGCGGTATCTTTGCAAGACCCGGCGGAAAACATTGGCGCACGCATGATACAGGAAGTTGCGAAAAAAGCGGGCGATGATGCCGGTGACGGAACAACAACGGCAACAGTGTTGGCCCAAAAAATCTTTCGCGAAGGTCGTCGCGTTATCGCCGCGGGCATGAACCCAATGGACATCAAGCGCGGAATTGATATCGCAACCGCCGCGGTCGTGGCGGATATTGAATCGCACGCGCGCCCGGTGAAAAATAGTTCTGAAATTGCCCAGGTCGCAACTATTTCTGCGAACGGCGATGCGGACATTGGTAAAAAAATCGCCGATGCGATGGAACGCGTTGGCAAAGAAGGCGTTATTACCGTCGAAGAAGCCAAGGGATTGGACACCGAAATCGATGTCGTCGAAGGAATGCAATTTGACCAAGGGTTTATGTCACCATACTTTGTCAGCAATAGCGAGAAAATGATTGCGGAACTTGACGGCGCGCAAATACTTGTTTCTGAAAAGAAAATCACGGGGATTCAGGCATTGTTGCCAATTCTGGAACCCATCGCACAACAGGGCAAACCGTTGCTTATTATCGCCGAAGATGTTGAATCCGAAGCGTTGGCGACATTGGTGTTGAACCGTCTGCGCGGCGGATTAAAGGTTTGCGCGGTCAAGGCACCGGGTTTTGGCGACCGCCGCAAAGAAATGTTGCGTGATATTGCGATTGTGACGGGCGCGACGGTTGTGTCGGACGATATGGGAATGACGTTCGAAAACCTGACGCCGGCGGTGTTGGGCGCGGCAAAGCGTGTTGTTGTCGATAAATCAACAACACTTATTGTCGGTGGCGCGGGCGATAAAAAGGCGATTGCCGCACGCGCGGACGAAATTCGTGCGAATATAAAGACAAGCACCAGTGACTATGACCGTGAAAAATTGTCGGAACGTCTTGCCAAAATCGTTGGTGGTGTCGCGGTTATCAAGGTTGGCGGCATGACCGAAGTAGAAGTCAAAGAAAAGAAAGACCGCGTTGACGATGCACTGGCGGCGACACGTGCCGCGGTGGCGGACGGAATTGTCGCGGGCGGTGGCGTTGCACTGTTGCGTGCGGGCGTGGCATTGGCCAAGGCCAAGGGTGAAAACGCCGATCAAAATGTCGGTATCGATATTGTTCGTCGTGCAATTGTTGCGCCGTGTGCACAAATTGCAGAAAACGCCGGCGTGTCGGGCGAAATCGTCGTGGGCAAGGTTTCTGAAAACAAAGAATATAACTTTGGATACAATGCGCAAACCGGCGAATATGTCGATATGATGAAGGCAGGAATTATCGACCCGGCCAAGGTTGTAAAAACCGCAATCATGGCGGCGGCATCGACGGCGGGCGTACTGCTTACCACCGGCGCGGTGATGGTTGAAATTCCCGAAGAAAAACCCGCATCGCAAATGCCGGGTGCCATGCCAGGCATGATGTAAAAAACGGAAAAATTGCGAGCAAAACATAACCCTTTGATAACAACGTTATCAAAGGGTTTTAATTTCACTTGCATTATAATAAATTTTACATACTATAGTCGTCTGATTTTGGTTTTCTGATTTGTTTCGTTTCATCCAATGCATTTACAGCATTTTGACCCTGTCGCAAATCCGCTATCTTTTGCTCAGACGGGCCACGCCAAGTTGTTTTCGCTTTCAATGCTTCTTGCCTGCGTTTCTCTTCTTGCCATTTATGAACATCATTTATTATGGATAACGCATGCCGCTCGGCTTCTTCTGATAAACCAGAAACATGACCACGATTCAAAACCGCACCATTAAATGCCAGCGCTTCAACAACCGGCCAATCTTCTGATTGTGCAGCAAACCAAAGTGCGGTCCTTCTATAACTATCCTGATTAATATTTGCCCCATGTTCAAACAGCATTTTAATAACCACCAATTTAACATCGGAACTCACAACCTTGCGATATTTTTCGTCTATATCTGCACCACAAATTACCATCATAGGAGTTAAAAGTTTTAAATTCATATCGTCTGGATTTGCCCCATGGTCAAGCAACATGGATATCATTCTAAGGTATTTATCCACATCCTTCCCGTCGCCATAATCATAATATATATACTCACAGACCTGATGCAAAGGACTATTTCCAAAACAATCTTCTCCCTTGTTTGGTTCCGCGCCATGGTCAAGCAACATTTGCATCATTTCCGGGGTTCGTGCAAATCCTAATGCTGTGCGAACATCCCAATCCTTACTATATAATTCGTTTGTTCCATATCCCCAAACAGCATTTATATCCGCACCTTTAGCAATTAAAAGTTTAACCGTATTCAACGCATTTCCTTTCGCAGAGTTCATTAATGGTGTGTAATTTGAAGCATCTCTGGCGTTGACACCTGCACCTTTGTTAATCAATAATGCCGCCATTTGCTCTTGATATTTAAAATTTGGCGACTCATCATACATATGTTCGGTAATATACAACAACGGTGTAATTTTAGAATACCAACTGTCAGTTTCAGGACGACCATTTTCATCGATATAAAGACAATTAGGATTAGCACCAAGGTCCAATGCCACAGTTAACGCCTTCAAAGAACCTTCATCAAGTTTTCTACTATCACGTCCACGAATTGCATTCCACATTTGAATATCTAACGATTTCTGTGTTGTCATAATATTTCCTTTTTGTTTCATGAATCAATTCAGTCATTACAATTCTATCACACCCCCCCCCATCTAGTCAAATATATTTTGTTTTTG